>CAKOQD010000001.1 GCA_934101185.1 uncultured Bacilli bacterium
ATTCAATATAAAATTGAATTAGGGTTTTAAAAGAACGTTCTTTTTATAAAGTGTCTATTTTTACTTGACTACTTCAATCGGTTCTTAATTAAATCTTTTCTTTAAAATAAGACAACTACCTATACCAACAACTGATATAAACAAAGTAGCAAAACTTATTAAAATATTATCAGCAGTATCAGGATTTTTTACAGTAACATTCTTAGCAATAATACCATATTCACTCAAATGAGTTGTTTCAAATACAATATATCCGTTTTCTATCTTCGCAGGAATAGTTTCTTTAATTTCACCATTTAAAATATATACAACTTCATACTTATTATATCCCTTTAATTCCTTTGGTAAAGCAATTCTAATCTTCATCTTAGTATTACTAATCTTAACAACTTGATTATTATTAAGTATATTAATATCTGCTAAAAACTTAACATCTTTATTAGCAAGTTTTTTATCAATCTTAATAGGCTTAATATCTAAAACATAATTATCACTAACCTCTTTACTAAAAGTTATAGACCCATCAGTCTTAGAACTACTAACAACTTCCTTAACCTTACCTGAATTACTCTTCCATGTAGCATATAAAACTAAATTCTTATAAAAAGTGCCATCTAATAATGTATCTCTTTCTAAATCTTTAGCACTATTCTTATCCCACATTCTCCAATAAACATAAGAATAGTTGGTACCACTACCATCTTTTTTACTATTCCATCCAGTAAAAGTATAACCATCCCTTACAGGAACATAATTATATATAGCCATATCATCACCAGAAGTAGCACCACCTATATAATTATATTTACCAATAGTTTTTCCATCAATTGTTCCACCATTAGCATTTAAATTAAGTACATTCGTTGTATCATCAAAAGTATTACTCTTATATAATGCTCTAAGATTAACAGCATCACCATCTTTAAAGAAACTTGAATCAATAGAACTAACTACTTTATTTTTTTCATCAGATCCCCATCCAATAAAAGTATAACCAGATCTTACTGCTTTATATTTACTTAAATCCAAAGTCTTAAACTCATCAGATTTATAAGTAAGTCTAATAGACTTCTTTGAAGAAACAGTTCCTCCTATTGCATCGATAGTTATATAATAAGTCCCAGTACCTTTCATCACTTCATCAGAAAATTGAGCCCAAACATAATAACCATTTGTATAAGAAACACCATTAAATTCACCAGAAGAATTAAAATCTGACTTTGGTATTCCATCAGAAATTATTTCACCAAATATATTTTTACCCCATCCAGTAAACTTTTTTCCTTTATAAAAAGGTTCAATTCCCTTAGTAAGATCTGATATTGAAGCTTTATCTTCACCTTCATCAAAATCAAACTTTACATATTTAGCATCTTCACCATTGATGTCTCCATCAACGGTACTAAAAATTATCACATAATTACCGTCATCTTTAATTGTAATTGCATCAACACTAGCCATTCCAATTACACCAAAGAAAATTGCAAATACCGCTAAAAATATTTTTTTCATATTCTTTTCCTCCTTTTTTTAAGAACAAAATGTCCTCTTAATACTAAGTCTAATACACTAAACAATATAAAACAATACACTTGCCATCTAAAACAATGTTTTAAATGGTAAGAAAAAGACTTGATATTAATTAAGTCTCTTCTTATAAATCATACATAAAACAAGTCCTATGCAAGATATAATAAAACTACAAATATAAACTATACCTTTATCAAATGTATCAGGATTACTATAATTATCCACATACTTAGAAACCACAAACTTAGTACTAGCAGCACCACCATCACTAAATACAACTTTTAATGTATGCGCTCCTAACGATAAACTATCTACATAATTCTTTTTAAATGTAATAATTGTACTACCACTTTCTGAAGTATAATTATTAGAATCAACTAACACATTATCAACATATACTTTTCCATCAAACAATCCATAATCTGCATTTATTTTAAACCTTGCTTCATTATTTTTAGTAATAACATACTTTTGATTAGCACCCTCTACTACATTATAAACTATTTTTTTAACAACTACCTCTAATTTCATATTAGAAGTAATATTTGAAAGTATTAATTTACTATCAACCATATCAGAAGTTTTATCAATTCCATTGACCAATACTTTAATCAACCTATAACCAGTATTAGCAGTAACAATAAACTCTTTATCATCTCCATAATTCACTGATATAGCACCATTCGGAACAACATTAGCACCCTTTACTTCCTTAACAGTCACAATAAATGGTATCTTTTTATAACTTACAACAACTTCTTTTTCTTCATTAACAATAAGTTCTAATTTATTACCATCAACATCTGCCTTACTTCCATTTACTAACACCTTATCCACCATATAACCAGTATTTGGAATAAATTCAATTACCACTTTACTCCCCTCGATAACATCTATCTTACTTGGAGTAATACTTCCATTACCACCACTAATACCACCATCAACTGAAGTCATTACATCAAATAAATCCTTTACATCAACATCAATATCAATATCATTTACAACATTATAATTATTAGTATCCTTTGGGGTATATGTTGCTTTATATTTATGCTTTCCAGCATTTAATACTAAACTTGGAACATTCCAAGTAAATCCCTCAGGTAACACTACATCACTTAATACTTTTCCTTTTACAGAAGATAAGTTTTTAGGAACAGTATATTTTGGTGTTGCCTTTATTATAGACCAATCAACAGTAATATCATCAGTTGTTCCATCTTCCCATTCATAATTATTTTTATCTACTAAAGACCAAGTAAAACTGTAATTTCCAACTTTTAGAGCTGTTAAATCTCCAGACAATCTTTGAATACCTATAATTTGTCCATAATCATACCCATGAATCTTTCCATCATATTCAAAAGTTGTTTTTTCTGGAAGATTCTTTTTTATTTGAACCTTTTTTATTTCAAAAGCATAAGTCACACTTCCTACATAATCTGAATTATCCTCTGGAACACTATATGTCACAGTATAAGTTCCAGCATTTTTTGGAGCATCACCACTATCATAATTTGTAGCCCCTGTCCCTTTATATTTGGTATCTAATAATTTTACATTTCCACCATGTATTTCAAGTCTGCCTTCTGGTTTCTTAGCTTTTCCATCATAATTAAATATTTGATTATCCTTTATACCACTGAATGTTACAGTTTCTTTTTCTACAACATTTATATAGAATGTTTGTCTTGCTTCAGTATATTCAGGAGTACTATCTCCACCTTCATCTTTTGCTGGAGCAATAACTTCCATTTCTACTTTTCCAGTTGTAGATCCTGCTGTAAATCCTGTTGTTTCATCAAATGTTCCTGAACTTCCACCTATATATTTAATTTTATAATCAGTTAAATTACAATTTAATAGTTCTTTAATTTTATCTATTGTTAGAGTTCCACCAACTTTAACATATAAGTTTTCCTCTGCAGTAATTATTTGTGATGATTGTTTTACTTCTAATGTGCCATTTACATGAGTACCAAATGTATAATTAGAAGTAATATCTTTTCCATCTCTTGTTACTCTTACATCTTCTACTTTATTAGAAGATGTTCCAACATACATCTGACTACCCTTAATATTAGCACTCAATTGATCCCCTGTAAGTAAAACATCATTAGTATAAGTATAATTGTTATTAACCAATTCTTCCCCATCATAACTTTTGGTAACACTATTTGCAGTTACAACTATTGGTTTTGTAATTGGCGTAATAAAAAGTTTACCTTTTTCTATTGTTACATTACTATAGCTACCTCTATTTAGTAAAACAAAATCAAATATACCATTTTCAACTTCTCCATCAGATACATCCTTGACTTTTCCAGATGGTATTAGTAATAATCTATCTTGTTTTTTATTTGGTAACTCATACATCTTAGCATCAGCATCAGGTAAGTATTCAAGTTTTGTGCCTCCATAATATACATCATAGTCATCTTCTTTATGTTCTTTTCCATCATATTCCCATGAATTTGATTTAATTACTATCTTAATTTCAGTATCATTTTTGAAAATTTCAAAAGAAACTATCTTTTCTGGAATAATATATTTTTCATTAGCATCATTAGTTAATTTGAATTTCATTTTATATTTACCTGCTGTTGTTGGGGATCTCCAAGTCCAATAATCACTATCAAGAGAAGCATACCTAATAGCACCATCATTTTTTGTAAGTGTTGAACCATAATTTATAACTGGCTCCTTTTCATCACCAACACCATAAGTCCAACTATCAATTGAAATATCAAGATCTGTTATTTCTTTTTTATCAACTTTCAATGTAACTATTGCAGTATAATCATTATTATTTATATCAGTTACAATTACATTAGCAGTATATTCTCCAACTTTCAATCCCTCTTTAGCTTTAATCTTAAAACTAGTATTTGTTTCTCCAACAGCAACAGTCGAACTCTTAGGACCCTCAACTACAAAATTAGAACTATCTACTAAAACACTCTTAATTTGTAAATCCACTGCACCACTATTATATATAGAAATATCCCTTACATCAGTAGCATCTATATACCCAAAAACCTCATTTAAGCTAACATTTTTAACATCAAAACCAACTTTCTTTCTTACAATAATAGAGCGAGTTTTATCATCATCATAACTGTCAACAAATGGCTCAGAAATTAATCGATTTCTATCTGCTACAACTTGCTTATCATTAATATTATAATATAAAAATTCAGAATCCTCTGGTATTACATTACCTATTAACATTTCTTTTTCAAACTCATTACTTTGGTTACGAGCCATAACTGCCATACTTTGACCTGAATACGTATAAAGTTCAATTGTTTCAATACTCAAATCAACTCTTACATTATCATCACTACGTAATAAATAAGTTAAACCACTCAATGTAGTATTTTTTACAGTTAACTTGTAATCACTCTTTCCCTTAAACACAGTACTAGGTTCCTCTGGTTGTTTCTCTCTTTCTATTTTTACTCCATCAACCAAAACAGCAATATTATGCTTTTTAGTCGTATCATTTTCTTGAACAGTAAAGAAATAAAATATCTCATCATTCTTCTTCTTATAAATCTTTCCCGTCTTTTCCACACTAGAATCAATCATTTTAAAAGTAGCATTATCATGATATGTTAAATTAAATGTTTTATCATTCACTAAAGTCAAAGTATTTCCATTCAAATCCAACACAGTATCTTTATATATATGCCAATTTAATTCATCATTAACCCCCATATTAATATCAGAATCCAACTTTATTAAATCAAAAGAATCATCAACATTACTCTTATTTATTGCATTAACAAAATCAGTAGCACTCGTAACAGAAACATTAGAAAAAGCATTAGGATCCACTACTCTCAAAGTTACATTAGCACTCATAGTTAACATTGACCAAGTAGTTACTGTTATTTCAGCAGTATACACCCCCGCAGGAAGACCCTCTTTAGCAGAAACATAATAATCACCATAACTATCATAAGCAGGATAAACATAACCAATAAAAGTACCATTTACACTAAAGATATCATCTCTATTAGTTTCCACTCTCATTATATTCCATGCCTCAGTACCATTATTATGTACAATAACATCCCCTCTAGGAACATCGGTATACCCAACATTAACAGTACCTAAATCAACGTCATACAAAACACCAGACTCTAAAGCATCAACACTATCTATTCCAATCATGAAAAACATAGCTAACGACAATATTAATACAAAATACTTTTTCATAATAACCTCCCTACTTTTCTATATAACCATACACCCTATCAGCATACATCTCATCACTAACACTCTTATATCTTTCACCATCATAATCATCAGTAAAACCATTATATGCTTTATAAATCTCATTAGTCTCTACATCATAAACCCTTTCATATCCAAGTATAGCATCACTTTGTTTTTGACTCATAATATCATAAGACTTACTCCTACTCTCCCAAGCACTCATATAAGAATCAAACGCCCTTTGAATACTAGCATTAAGATCCATTGCCTTCTTAGTTTGTGCATTATTATCATCAATAGTCTTCTTTACATAACCATCACTAAACTCAATAGAATTAACAGACTTAAGAAGTATATCCTTATAATCTATAAAATCATTCTCATTCGCAGTAACACTCATAATATCATAAACCATATAATATAAAATATCTGAGCCACCTTGATACTGATTACCAAAATTAACTATTGAAGCAAGAAACATACCTTCACCCTTCTTCTTATTATTTCCAGTAAAAGTTGCTCTTAGAACTTTACTATCAAGCGCAACACTCTTCATCGAAGCATCACTTTTAAACTCTTCAACCTTTTTAAAATCACTATAAACAGGAAACTTAAAATTAGACAAAGTAGCATCAACACTATTCATATACTTACCTATATCATTAAACTTCTTATAAAATCCCTCAGTCGTTGGATTATCTAAAACAACAGCCTCACTAAATACCTTATACCTAGAATCATTCCCACTTAATTTATAATAATTACTCCAAAATTTTTTAGCACTATTACTCTTGAGTAATGGTTGTATCTTAATCATTAAAAAAATTGAATTGTTAGAATCATCCGGATCATAAGCATGAATAGCATAATAAACACCAGTACCAGCACTATCAACCTTATAACCATCTGGAACCTTCATATTAAAAACATCACTCTTATAATCAACAAGCTTAAGCTTTGAAGCCTTAGACTCCACTATTTTAACCTTTTCTTTCTTAGATACAATCTTAGAATCATTCTTATAAAAAAATAATCCTCCTAAAACAAGTATTACAACTACTATAACAATTATATTCTTCTTATTCATATTATACCTCCACATAAATAGTATAGTAATCAAAATAAAATATATCAATAAAATTGCCAAATAAAACATTGCTTTAAATGACAACTTTATAAGTAAAACAAATAAATATATAGTATAATAAATATAGGTGATCAAAATGGACTTTAAAGATAAATTAAATTACTACATAAAAGAACTAAACATAACATCAAAAGAACTATCTAATAAATCAAACATATCAGAATCTGTAATAAGTAGATACAAAAAAGGAGAAAGAACTCCATTAATAGGCAGTAATCAACTAAATAAATTAATAACTGCTCTAAACAATATTAATATAGAAAAACAAAACCCTATAAAAGAAAACATCAAAATAGAACTAGAACAAACTATAGAAGATAAAGATAACTTTAACTATGAAAACCTAGACACCCTTATAAAAGAATTAAACATAAATATAAATAAAATGGCAAAATATATAAACTTCGATCAATCACACATTTCAAGAATAAGATATGGAAAATCTAAACCAAGAGATCCAATTAACTTTGCTACAAAAGTAACAAACTACATTATGGAAAAACATAATACCAAAGAAAATTTAAATACAATAAAAAATCTTATAGGAAATGAAAACGATATAGAAAAAGAAATAATAAATTATTTAACTACAACCAATAAACAAGATCAAAAAATAATAAACTTCCTAGAAAAGTTCAATGATTTTAACCTAAATGACTATATAAAAGAAATAAAATTTGATGAACTAAAAATACCTACCATTCCATTCTATAAAGCCAAAACTAAAAACTATTACGGTCTTGAAGAAATGAAACAAGCAGAACTAGACTTCTTCAAAACAACAGTCCTATCAAAAACAAAAGAAGATATATTTATGTATAGCAATATGCCTATGGAAGATATGGCAAAAGATTTAGAATTCAGTAAAAAGTGGATGTTTGCCATAGCATGTTGCTTAAAAAAAGGACTACATCTAAACATAATCCATAATCTAGATAGACCTTATAATGAAATGATGTTAGGACTACAAAGTTGGATTCCTATATATATGACAGGACAAGTATCACCATACTACTTCAAAAACAATAAAAATAACATCTACAATCAGATCGACTACACATCAAAAGTCGCAGCTTTATCCGGTGAATGTATAAACGGCTCACATAGACTTGGAAAGTACTATTTAACAACAAACAAAAAAGAAGTAGAATATTACAACCAAAAAACAAACCTTTTATTAAAAAAAGCAAATCCTCTTATGGAAATATATAAAGAAGAACAAAAAGAACAATTTAAAAACTTTCTAAAAACATCATATAAAACAAAAGCAAAAAGAACTAGAATCTACTCTAGTCTACCATTATTTACTATAGATGATAATACTTTAAAAAATATATTAATAAATAATAAATTAACAAATACTGAAATAAACAAAATAATTAAATATAAACATGAAGAAGAAAAAACTATAAACGAAATACTAAAAGACAACATAATAAATGACATAATAACTAAATCAAATAGTAATGAAACAATTAACCTATCACTAGAAAACATCTTTTATAAAGATATAAAATACACATACGAAGACTATTTAAAACACTACGAACAAACTATAAAATATGAACAAAAAAATAAAAATTATAAAGTAACAATCACTAATAACAAACCATTCAATAATATTACAATAACCATTCTAGAAAACAACTATGTAATACTTACTAAAAGTAAAAATCCAACTATTCATTTTGTAATAAAACATGAAAAACTAGTAAATGCTATAACAAATTACAATCCATTAATAAAGTGAGTTTTAAAAACTTACTTTTTATATAAAAGAAAAAAGACCACCTAAGTGATCTATTTAAACAAATTCTTAACTCTATCTATAAAAGTAGTATTATCTTCACTCTTAACTTCAGTCTTTTTATCCTCTTTCTTTTCTTGTTTTTCAACAACCATTACAAACTTAGTATTAGTATTAACACTACTATCTTTAACAGATATAGTTTGATAATCTTCTCCTAACTTAACTAATTGTTTTATATTATTTTTATAATACATAATATTATCAGTAACACTACTAAGTTTATTTATACCCTGTTTATTAAAAGCACTAATACCAGAATTAAGTTCCTTAAGTCCATTATTCAAATCATTTGTACCCTTATTAAACTCATTCATTTTACTATCAAGCAAACTTACTCCTTCTTTTAGCATTGTAGTACCATCATTAATCTTTTTAGAGCCATCTTCTAACTTAGTAAGATAAACTTCCAAAGAATTAACAAGTTCATTAACACTAGAACTACTTGAAGTAATAATCACTTTAGCAGTCGTTAAATTAACAACATCATTAGTTAAAACACTAATAGCTTTAGTATAAACTTCATAATTATTTTCATAATCATACTTAATTTGATACTTAGTCATTCTATCATCATCACTTGATCCTAAAATATCATCATAACTAACAGAATCAAGTCCCATACTATCATACTTAGTTTTTAAAGTTTGAGCCTTAATACTAAGACTTTCTATCTCACCTTTTGAAGCATTTATTTGATTATCAATTGCACTAACTTTACTCAAAACTTCTGGGTCATTTAATTCACTCTTCTTAGAATTAATTGTACTAATTATTTGATTAATACCAGAATGTAATTCACTAGTTGATCCTTCAAGTAATTCTAATTTATCTAAAATAGTATCAATCTTTTCCTTAATAAGTAAAGCACTATCATCAATCTTCTTTGAACCATCCACTAACTTATTTGAACCTTTTTCAATAGTATTAATTGAACTTTGTAACTTATCAACACTACTACTTAAACTATCCATCTTAGAAAAAATACTTAAATCATCTTCTCCAATAACTTTCGGAGTCATAAGAGTATAAATACTATTAAGAACAAAATTATTAGTATCATAACTTATAACAACCTTATCAAGATCATCTAACTCATCAATATTTAAACTTTCATATAAACCGGGAGTAGAAAGACCTACAATAAAATATTCATTTCCTTTATCAATAACCTTACCATTCAAAACACTAATATTATTATTATCTTTATTAGAAATACTAGTAACAGTACTAACTACAAATGGTGTATATAAACTATTACCAGATACAACATGCTTATCTTTATTAGTATATTTAATAGTTATTTCAACTCTACCCTTCTTACCGAGTAACTCATCTAAAGAAATACTCTTTCCATCAAGCTTATAAGTAATATCTTCACTTACAGGCAATTCATTCTTTGCTGTACCTTGATAAAAAACATCACTATCCAAATTCTTAAAAGTAACTTTATTCTTACTCTTAGTAAAAGGATCATCATTATTTAAATTAACTATATTCTCTAAATCAGTATAATCATCAAGAACCTTTTTATTTTCACTATTAATCAAATGTTCATTAACTAATATCTTATTAACACTTCCATCACCTAAAAGCTTAGCATAAACAGTTTCTTCCCTATCAAGTGCCATAACACTACTAGGAACAAACATAGCTAGTAAAAGTGCACCCATAATTATTTTATTTCCTTTATTTTTCATAACTTTCCTCCTTATAATCAATCTATCAAAAATAAGCAATATAGATGGTAAAACACTAAGTACCACCACCATACTTATAATAGCACCCCTAGAAATAAGAGTACATAAAGAACCAACCATCTCTAACTTAGAATAAAGACCTACTCCAAAAGTCGCTGCAAAAAAACACAAACCACTAGAAAGTATTGAATTACTACAATAATTAAGAGCCATTCTCATTGCCTCAAATTTATCATCACATTCCATTCTATACTTCTTATAATTAGTAGTAAGCAAAATCGCATAATCAATTGTAGCCCCAAGTTGAATAGTACCAAGTACAATCGGACCAACAAAAGGTAGCACATCTCCACCAAAATAAGAAATACCCATATTAACAAATATTGCAAACTCAATTGATGCAATAAGAGGAATAGGAAGAACAATAGACTTAAGTACAAATATCATAATTATAAAAATACAAACTACTGAAGAATAATTAACATTATTAAAATCTTTATCACTAATATCCACCAAATCCTTAGTAAGAGGTCCTTCTCCTGCGAATATTGCATTAGAATCATAACTCTTAATTATCTTATTAACCTCATCAATTTGATTATTAAGCTCATCAGTTGCAACATCATAATTAGAATTAAGAAGTATTAACCTATACTTATCACTAACAAAAACTGAAGACAAATCACTAGGTAACATATCAATAGATAAACCACTATCTTTTAACTTAGAATAAGATAAAACCATATCTATTCCATCAAGACTCTCTAACTCATCTACCATCTTCTTTTCAGTATCAAGCTTCATATCCTTATCTACTAAAACAATCTCAGTAGAAACAAGATTAAACTTACTCTTCAACTCGGAATTAGCACTAATACTCTCTAAAGTCTTAGGCAAACTCTCATCTATCTTATAATAAACATCTACTTTAGAATTAGCCATATAAAAAGGAATCAAAAGAAGTAAAAAAACTACAAACACTTTCTTATAATTTCTAATTATAAAATCATTAAACTTATTAAACTTAATACTTATAACCTTATGTCTTGTCTTTTCTATATACTTATCAAAACAAAGCAATAAACTAGAAAACACAAAAATAACACAAATAACTCCAAGTAATACTCCCTTAGCCATTACTAAACCTAAATCTTTTCCTAAAGTAAGATTCATTGTACACAAAACCAAGAACCCCGCCATAGTAGTAAGAGCACTACCAATAACAGACGTAAATGTCTCAACAATAGCATTACTCATTGCTTCCTCTTTAGTCTTATACTTCTTAATCTTATCTAAATAAGAATGATACAAAAATATAGAAAAATCAGTAGTAACCCCAAGTTGTAATATAGCAACAAGAGCCTTAGTAATATAAGAAATTTCACCAAAAACAATATTAGAGCCAAGATTAAACAAAATAGCAATTCCTATATTTGCAAGAAGTAAAATTGGTGCTAAATAAGAATCTAAAAACAACTCTAAAACAAGCAAACAAAGTAAAACTGCAATTATAACATAAATAGTAATTTCACTATCAGACAAATTCATAGTATCCAAAACCATTGAACTCATCCCACTAACTTTAATATCATTAGATAACTCTCTAATCTCACTAATAGCATTAATCGTAGTATCCGAAGAAGTAGAATCATTAAATGTTACAAAAAACAACGTAGTATTATCTTTATACATCTTATCAGTTATTTCACTAGGTAACATTTCAATAGGTACATTAGTACCCACTACATCATATATACTACAAACTTTATTAACACCATCAATATCTTTAATCTTATATTCTAGTTTTAATAAATCTTTACTAGTAATATTATCCGCTAATACAATAGAATAAGCACCCATATTAAAATCATCTTTTAATATATTTTGCCCTTTAACAGTCTCAATATCCGAAGGCAAATAAACAAGTATATCATAATTAATATTAGTAAGCCTCATCCCAACAAGAGACAACATAAATAAAACAACAGCAATAATTAATATAATACTCTTATGCTTACATATAAAATCAGCAATCTTTTTCATAATATAACCTCCACGCTTTATAATTCTATTCCAAAAACATAAAATATTCAAAAACATAAACTACATTATGTAAACATAACCAACAAAAAATAAAAACTGTATGTATAAATAAGCAACAAAAAGTACATTATCTTTACAAATGTACTAAAAGTAGTATAATTAAGTTGGTGATATTAATGAATAAAAAAGATTTAAGAGTAATAAAAACAAAAAACAATTTATATAACACACTAGTAGAACTAATGAAAGAAAAACAATTCGAAGAAATAAAAGTATCAGACATATGCAACCATGCTCTAGTAAATAGATCAACCTTCTATGCCCACTACAACGATAAATATGAACTACTCGAAGAATACATAAAAGTACTAAAAGAATCATTTACTAAAGAACTAGAAAAAAATAAAAACATTTCCAACACTAAAGAATACTATATGGAAATGATAAAAATATTTCTAGACCACGTCGAAGATAAAAAACAAATATATTCAAGTATTATGATAAACAATAGAAATAGTATGACAATGGACATAATATATGATGTTTTAAATCAAGACATAACAAATAGATTAAAAAACGAAACAATAAAAGAAATACCAAGTGATATCATGGCAAAATTCTATCTTGGTGCAATATTTAATGTAGGAATACAGTGGTTAAATAATAGCAATAAATACACAAAAGAAGAACTATTAAAATACTTAAATCTATTATTACCTGAAGAAATAAGTAAATAACACTTATTTCTATTTTTTTATAAAAGAAAAAAGATACTAAAAAGTATCTTATAATCCTCCTCCACTACCAAAGGAATCTAACTCTTCTTGAGTAAGTATTACAGAAATTCTCATTCTTCTAGAACCACATACAAACAGTGCTTCCCCTTGAGAATAACCCTTTATACTCTCTTTTTCATTATCATTAAGATCAATAAGCAAAGACAAATCCTCAACAGCCTGTTTCTTAAGACCCATAACCATATAATAAGACGCATTATCAAATATAGCCTTACCTTGAGTAATAACAGATTGAGGAGTAAAATCACTAGGTTGTTGAGTAATAATTATATTACCAGTATTATACTTACGAGACCTTCTTTGAATTTGTGCCAAGAAATCAGCTCCTAAAACATTACCACCAGAAAGAAGAACATGCGCTTCATCAACCATCATTACTGTATTAATAGAAGAATCCAAACACAAACTCCATGCATACTTAAGAACATTAAAGAACAAAGCATTCCTTATATTAACATCAGCATTCATAAGTTCTCTTATATTAAACACTATAAAATTACTTCTTGGTGTAATAGTAGTCTTACCATTAAAATAAAATCTAAGTTCATTAGTAAGAGGTCTAATCTTAAGTTCAAGTCTTTCTAATATATCTCTTTCATGAGTTAAATCAGTAATAGATCTAAGCTTACCTTGTATAGTAACATAAACATCATCAAAAGTAGGATATTGTTCATGACTATACTTAGAAAAATCTGTATTAAAATCAATACCAAATCTACGATAAGTTTCTTGTACTAACTCAATAAATACATTAAGTACATCCTCTTCAATAGATGGATCATAATACTTCATAAAAGCCTTTAAAAATTGTAAAGTCTTAGTAAGAACAGTATAACCAAGTCCTTGTTTAATCTCTTCATCATCAGCATCAATAATAACTTCAAGTGGATTTATAAGACCAAATTCTCCACCCTTACCAAGATCGATAGAATCTCCTCCAAGAGTAGTAACCATATCATACAATTCATTTTCAGGATCAATTGCAACAATCTTGCAACCATTTCTAATAGCACCACGTAATAATAACTTAGCAGCAGTACTCTTACCAGAACCAGAAGTACCAAGTATTATCATATTAGCATTATTTCTATTATGTTCATTCTTTTTAAGTTGATATAAAAACTGATTAAATAATATAACTCCTCCAGAAAAATCAGTACCAAGTAAAATAGATTTCCCTGGATCCTTTATACTATCAAATATAAATGGATACATTCCCGCCATAGTAGGACTAGGCATTATTGTACCAATTCTTTCCTCAATATCTTGTTTAGGGAAAGTCGGTATAATTGATTTTAAAACCTTTTCTTGTTCAAATCTAAGAGGAACAGCTCGAAGACCCATTGCACTAAGATAGTTTTTAATTTGTACTTTTCTAAGTTCTAACTCTTCCCTAGTATCAGCAGTAACAACTAAATGCATTTGAAAATCAAAAGTTCTAGCTTGAGCAGCAGCAAGTTGTTGAATAAACGTTTCAATAGTATCATAATCTTGTCTTATTCTCTCTTGAGAAGTAGCATCTTTTTCATCTTGATATCTAGTTTTCATAGATGCAAGTTCTTTGTTCAACATTTTAGCAAGCGTTTCAAATGGAACAGGTATATGCTTAATAACTATCTTAACCCCAGGCATGTTAGTAATATTAGATAAAAATCCAACTCCAACACTCCTAGGATAAGATACAGCAGTAAGTATTGTCATGTATTTATCACTAACAACAATCATATCATTAGAGGTAAAATCAAGTCCTTTCGGAGCGACCTCACTTTTAAACAAACTCATCTTGGCATCACACCTCCTGATCTAAAATCCTTACCCCCATTTAAGAAATTATCAATAATCATTCTTAAATCATCATTAGTAGTTTGACTCGCAGTAAGTCCAGCACCCATAAGTTCTGTAATCATTCCACGCACCTTTTTTTGCAACATATCCATATTTTTTTCCTTAAATAATATAAAATACTCAGTATCTACTACATTATTATTCTTAAAGAAATCACCCTTATCCATATCCTGTGCAATAAGTTTACGTATCCTTTGATCAGTAGTTTGTTGATACAAAAGTTGTAACTCTGCTTGATACATAGCTATATCAACAGGACGATCCGCAACCACTAACCAAAACTCATAATTAATATTATTATAAAAATTCATAAGACCTATCAAAGTACGATCCATTTCACTAGAATCAAGAATAAATATATTCTTGGGCTGAATCTTAACACCAGTAACCATTTCATTCCTAGTATTATACATAATGCCATTATTAATAGTCTTAAGATTTAACCAATTCTCCGTATACTTTGGATTATTTTTAGCAGCCTGTGGCATTCTTTTACCACCATTTTGAGGAGCATTCCCCATCCTTACATTAACAGCACCACGATTAACTTGTCCATTATTCATCATCTGATTGTTCATATTGATAACACCAACCTCTCCATATATATTTTCTTCTACCAGAATAATATCTGTAAATTTCCATAATCAAAACCCTTACATTATGATAATTTGGAATTGGAAACACTAGAAATGCCGCAATTAGAAACGGCAATACAACTAGTATTCCAAATCCCAATGTCTTAGGTTGAAATATCATTAGAAGAACAAACGTTATAGACGCTCCCACTATAGCAATAATAAGATCAGTAGGAGTCATAAACCCAAACATTAACCCCTGTTTCTTTGTATTAGCAGGAACCAAATAATTATAATTATTCACTTAGTATCACACCCCTTATATTATGAATTTGTATTTCCATATCTTTCTTTTGCAATATCTTTCTTGGCAAGTTCACCAATAGCATTTTTCATACCATATGCTGCAGATTTAATATTCTTAATGGTATCCGCATCAATTTTATTTGGATTAATTTTTTCAAATGTAAATATTTCACCATCTTTATTTCTGATATTATCAGCACCAGATAATTGTGCTTCAGCAATTGCATTATTAACTGCCTCAACTCTCGATTTAACTTCTTGATCATTTTGGTTTGCCTTTATATACTGAGCAGCTCCTGCTGTTTTCGCCCCAGCCAATATTGCTTTAGTTTCAGCCACTTTTTTAGTATGCGCATCCAATTGGGCATCATTCATTCCTCTAGTATCAACATTTTCTAAAGAATCAAGTTTAGCTTGTAAAACACTTAATCCAACACTACCACCATATGTTTGTTTGTTCCCATTCAAATCTTTATACTCAAAACCAGAAACTACAGTATTTTTCTTAACAGCTTCAGCTTCAGCCCAATCTTTTAAGTCTTTATTAGCCGAAGCGACATCATTAACTTTAGAAATTTTTTCATTAGCAGCAGCTCCTTTAGTTGGCATACCAGTTTTAGCAGCAAGAGTAGCTGCAGCTCTATCAAAAAAGTTTAATTCTTGTTCTTTAGCAGTATTTATTCTTTGATTTTTACTAGAGGTATTTTTTGCACCAGTAAGAATATCACCCTTATAACCTGATTTTGCTCCAGCACCAAAACCACGCAAAGCACCAGTTAATCTTCCAATACCCTTTCCAGTACTTGCTCCAACTATAGAACCAACAGTTGCACCAGCAGATGCACCTATACCAGCTTTAAGCATTCCCATAGAATCCTTCAATGTTCCAGAAGCAATATCAATACCAAATATCTTACTAATTACTGTAGGTATAACCTTCATAAACACTAAACATCCAAGTATTAATATTAAATCTTTTATAACACTACCACTAAACTTAATCGCACCAATTAACTCAGCACCAAGTTTTATAGCAAATAATTTAATAAATAAATCCAAATATGTTGAAGCATACATTTTAGCCCATTGACCAAGTACCTTATCCTTTGGAGACACATAACTAATTATAGCAATTGGTGAAATCATTTGTAAAAGCATAAGTTTTAAACTACGAACAACCACTTCAATACATAAAACTGCCAAATAAAATATTATAACAATACCAACAATGATAGCAATAAGCCAACTAATACTAAGTTTTTCATCATCAATATCAGAAATAGCCTTATCATTATCAACAAGAACATTACCTTTTATATCTTTAACACATTCTTTAGAAGCTTGATTATCTACACTAGGACAACTTGTCATAGTATTTAAAACACTTTGAGCAAATAACCCACCAGAATCTAAAGTAACTTTTTTAGAACCTTTATTACTCCCATCATCAATATCAGTTATTGCACCACTATTTTTAAAACCATCATCTACTTGCTTTCCCTCACATATATCATAATTAACATAAACATTTCTAATTTCTTTACCAGTAGCAACATTCTTTAAATCAGCAGGATATCTTATTCCTTCTTCACCAGAAGTAACAAACTTAGTAGTCTGCTTACAATACTTATTAAGTATCACATAATATTCATCAGTACAATCACTAACTTTTTTATAAGAAGGATTAGATTTAGCAGTACCATAAGCAGTCAATTCATAACAAACACCACTACCATTTTGAACAATAGAACCAACTTTCAAATTCTTAAAATTAGCAGCATCAGCACTCATATCCCCAAAAGGATTTATATCACTAATATATTTATTAACAGCACTACCAACATTCAATTCAGCCTTACCAACTATATTAACAATCAATCCATCCTCACCAATAACAGCACTTTGTAATCGATCCAAAAATCTATATACAAATGAACCAGGTGTAAGAGCAATCATAAGCACAACAACAATAACAAGTCTTGTAAGTATTTTACTAGCTCCCTCATTTTTATCAGTAAACTTATCGGGATCAATTAACGAGTTTAAAAAACTAACTGCTACCCTAAATAGCATGAAAACACCTGCTAAAACATAAATAGTTCTAACAAAATCTTCAATAACAGATGAGGTAATAAAATTAGTCGTAGCCAAATCTACTATAAAAGTATATAAATTACCTAAAAAATAATATATTCCACTAGTTAAAGAATAAAAACCTTCAGTAAGTATTCCTAAAACATTAATAAAACCCATAATCTCACCTACCTATAATCCACATGTACCAGAACCAATTCCCGCAAGATGTAAAATCGCATTAACAATCATTGGTAAAAAATAAATTGAAACACCAATAATAATCCTTGTAATAGATCTTTTTTGAGCACTTTTCATATCCTTTTCATCTCCAGCAGTAATTGCCTTAGTTATATCAAGTATAATCATAACAACTAAAATAACAGGTACTACTATCATGATTATTTCCCATGCATCGTTTAAAATAGAAATAAATTCATCTCCCAAAACATCACAATTATCACTAAACTTAAAAAACTCAATTAACATATTCATTAAAAATCACCTCGAAATATAGAAAACTATATTTATTCAATTTAAATTATAACAAAAAAAAAAGCAAATAACAATAATTATTTGCTCATTTAATAAACATTTAGCACTTTCCGCCTTTAATAGCGCATTTCCAACAAAGATTAGTTCCTTCATTAGTATCTCCACCTTCAGTAGACATACCATCAAATAAACTATAAACACCTGCTACTAAATATGGAATAAAGAAAATTATAACTCCATAAACTAATCTCTTAATAAACATCTTTTGTGCTTCTTTGATTTCTTTATCTTCACCAGCCATTACAGCCTTACCTAAATCAAAAGTACCCATTAAAACTATAATAATTGGTATAACAATCAAAATAATTCTAATTACTTTACCTATTAAAATCCATACATTTTTAGTTTCAGCACAAAAATCTGCTAACATAAACATTAATTCCATACTATCTCTCCTTTTCTCTAATATTATTCTACTATAAAACAATCAATATTGTCAAACAAAATAATACAAATATGTAAAATTATTCCTCAAGCGGTTCATCACTAATAGGATTAATAATATAATTAGACTTATACTTTTCACAATAACTACCCCTAACATTAGTAGCACACTCATAACAAACCTTAGATTCACTATTCAAATAATTCTCATCAAAAAGTGAGAACACAGCTTTTATTATCATAGGCAAGAAAAATATCAAAACACCATAAACAAGTCTTTTTATAAACATTTTTTGAGACTTCTTTATTTCTTTATCTTCTCCCGCTATTACAGACCTACCCAAATCAAAAGTACCAAATATTACAATAATAACAGGAATAACAAGTCTAATAACATGAATTATTTCCCCAATTCCTCTCCAAATAACAATCGTATCAGTACAAAAACTATTCATAGTATCCCTTCTTCCGTGATAATAATATATAACTAATAATAAAAAATGTAAAGTTTTTATAACCAAAAAGTTACATTTTATGATATGATATTATTCGAGGTGAAAAAAATGAAAAACAAATTATTTATAATTATTATAGTCTTATTAATAGCAATATTACTATTCTTATCAATATTCTTTAGTGAAAAAGAAGAAAAATTCATAACAGAAATAACATATCAACAATTAGTATCAAAAATGGATAAAAAAGAAAAATTTGTCCTATACGTTAAACAAGATGGATGCACAGCTTGTGAAGAATTCAATCCTACATTCTTAAGTGTACTTAGAAAATACAACTTAAAAGTATATTCTCTATACACAGATAAACTAAGTACAAAAGACTCTGAATCATTCTACAAACTAGTAGAAGTCTCAGGTACTCCAACTGTTCTATTTATCGAAGATGGTAAAGAAACAATGAATAAAATCGAAGGAGTAAGAACAAAAGACTATGTAATTAAAAAATTCGCTAATGCTGGATACATTAACGAATAAGAAGTGCTAATTGGCACTTTTTTATTTAAATCTAGAATTAAGACCTGATAATTTTTTCACTTTTTTAACAGTAATTATAAAATAAATTATAAAAAATACTAAAAATATCAAAGCAAAAACCCAGTTATTTAAAAACAATAAATAATCATAAATACCATGAAGTAAAATCGGAACAAAAAGTGATAAAAATATATTCTTTCTTTTAAATCTATAATTACCATTAACCTCATTTATCTTAGCAAGCCCTAAATAATACCCCATAAAAACTCCATCACAAGCATGACCAGGTATCGCAGTAAAAGCCCTTGTTATTCCAACACCAATTCCTCCACTAAAAACATATAAAATATTTTCAAAACAAGCAAAACCAAGCGCTACAAAAACTGCATAAACAATCATATCATACAACTGATCAAACTCTTCATGATTATAAGAAACTACATACAAAACAATCCATTTTGAAAACTCTTCAACAAGCGCCACTCCAACAAATACAAATATAAATAAAGACAAAGTATCTAAACTTTCTGGTTCAGCATTAAACATAGGAAACACATAACCCATCAAAGAAGATAAAATCAAAGTTATAACAGTAGAAATAATCCCTCCAAAAAACAACTTCCATATAAGATTCATCGGTTCCCTATCCCTATCCTTATTATAAATATAACTTCCTACTAAAAAAACAGGAAAAATTGATACAAAAAGAAGTAATCTTACCATTTAAAACACCTACCATCTATAAAAATTATACTAAATATTAAGAGTTAAAACAATAAAAAATTACAATACTATAAAACATTGTAATTTTTTATCTTAACTTCTAAATAACCAAAACTCTTCTTTAACACCAATAATTACCTAAGCAAACAATAAACTAATACTTACTATTTAAAAAATTAATTACTAAATCAATCAATATATCCTTTTCCCTTGGATCAGACTGTGCAATTAACAAAGTAACAGCAACAAGAGTATTATTATCAATAACTTGCTCATTTCCATTATATAAAATACTATAAAACTCTAGAAAATATATAAAAAGTGTCGCAGCAATTCTTTTGTTACCATCAATAAAAGTATGGTTTTTAATAATTAAATATAAAAAATTAGCTGCTTTTTCTTGTATACTAGAATACAAATCATTACCATCAAAAGATTGATATATAGTACCTATAATAGCTTTTAAACCCTCATCTCGTTCAAGAGCAAACAAAGTACTATCACTATTAAACTTAAGTTTATTAACTATATCCATACAATCTTCATAAGTAATCTTTTTATTATCTTTAGTTCCATTTGGTTTAGTTATCCTCTTATGATCATAATCATCAAGCAGATTTAAAGCATTGGAATAACTGTTTATTACTTTAATTATTTCCTGAGCTTCTGTTCCTTTAAGCTCTATATCTATTCTTCCTGCAATATCTATTAATTTAATTGTTTTCTCAAGATATTCTAATCTTTTTTGATTAACCGCATAACCTTTTAACAAATAATCTTTCAATACTTTATTTGCCCATTTTCTAAAAATAACACCATTTTGGCTCTTAACACGATAACCAACACTAATAATAACATCTAAGTTATAAAGCGATACAGGTCTGTCCGAATTTGCAAAGTGCATTTTTTGCACATTGCTTTTTTCCTCTAATTCACCATCTTTAAATATGTTATTAATATGTCTTGTAATAACAGTTCTATCCTTGCCAAAGAGCTTCGCCATTTGTTCTTGTGTAAGCCATACCGTCTCATCCCTCATATTAACCTCTAATTTTACATTCTGATTTTCAAATAGTATAATTTCATTTTTCATATTTCATTACCTCCTTTATTACATGATATAAAAATTATACTAAATATTAATAATTAAAACAATAAAAAAACCTGCATAATCCAGTTACCGCAATTTATCTAACAATTAATAAAAATCAATAAAAAAAGAAAACTACAACATTATAAAACGTTGTAATTTTTTTTATCTTAATCTCTTCTCTACCTTCTCAATAACTAAATATAAAATATATGATATTATTCCAAGTATAAATATTGAAGTAATAACCAAATTCAAATTAAACACCTGCGAACCATACGTTATAAGATAACCAAGTCCTTTTTTTGACACCAACAATTCTCCCATAATTACACCAATAAGCGATAAACTAATATTTATTTTTAAAGTATTCATCAAAGTCTTAACATTAAAAGGCAAAACCAACTTCATAAATATTTGCATCTTACTAGCACCAAAAGACTTAAGAAGTAAAATCTTTGACTTATCTGTTTGGTTAAAAGCATTATACATATTTATAATAGTAGTAAAAACAGATATTAAAATAGCCATAACTATTATAGACCTCACATTAGCACCAACCCATATTATCAAAAGCGGCCCAAGTGACACCTTAGGAAGTGAGTTTAAAACCGTTAAATAAGGATCAAACACCATAGCAACTCTCTTATTTGCCCAAAACAAACTAGCTATCAAAAGACCAAGTATACTAGCAATTGAAAAACTTATAATTGTCTCATAAAGAGTATACCAAATATGAATAATAAGATCATTTTCCTTTATCAAATTAACAGCAGTCTTTAAAACAAGCACTGGAGACGAAGATAAAAAACTATTTATTAAATTATATCTTGCTAATATTTCCCATATCAAAAGAAGTATAAACAAAATTGATATTCTAAGTACTGTAACTATTACTTTATCCTTTTTTAATTTAGATAAATAAACTCTATGTTCTTCACTACACATGATTATCAAGTTCCTTCCATATCTTATTATAATAATATATAAAATTCTTATCTTGCCTGTTTTTAGTAGGAACATCCTTCTTATCTAATAAAATATCATAAATACTCTTAATAGTACTAGGCCTCTTAGTAAGAACCACTATTCTATCCGACATACTAATAGCCTCCGCTATATCATGAGTAACCATTATCACAGTCTTCCTCTCTTGTTTAATTATTCTATATAAATCATCAGACAAACTAAGACGAGTTTGATAATCCAAAGCAGAAAAAGGTTCATCTAAAAGTAACAAATCAGGATCAAGAGCAAGCGTCCTAATAAGAGCAACCCTTTGTTTCATTCCCCCACTAAGACTATCTGGATAACTATTTATGAATTCCCCCAAACCATACTTAGTAAGTAAATCAACAACTCTTTTCCT
This sequence comes from uncultured Bacilli bacterium, assembly GCA_934101185.1. Lineage (GTDB taxonomy): Bacteria > Bacillota_I > Bacilli_A > RF39 > UBA660 > JAEDJI01. The sequence goes on from CAKOQD010000001.1 coordinate 23,161, forward strand.
ACTCTCATCATTAAGAAGCCCCTTAATTTCAAGACCAAGAACTGCATTCTCTAAAACAGTCCTTTTAGGAAACAAACAATCATCCTGAAGCATATACCCTATCTTAAAATCATTAGGTACAATTATCTTTCCTCCTGATTTTGAAACAATACCTGCAACTATTCCAAGAAGCGTAGACTTACCACATCCAGAAGGACCAATTATAGATATAAACTCCTCATCTAAAACCTTTAAGTTTATATTATCAAGTGCTAAAGTTTCCCCATCTTTACTATGATATATTTTTCTTATATTTTTTAACTCTAATATATTATTTAACATATATTAAATCACTGTATTTAACAGTTTTATCTTTATCTAATTGCCCTGCACTAACTAATATTTCTTGTAAATGATCAAATGACTTTTCAGTAAACTCTGTAGTCTTAGGCCAAGTATCATTCTTCTTATAACTATCAACAGCACTTGTTAGATCCTTTAATGATGTATCAGGAAAGAAATCTAAAATAGTCTTTGCTATTTCAATAGAATCAGTACTATTGACATAATCAAGTCCCTTTTGTACAGCCTTAGTAAACGATTCAATCACATCCTTATTTTCATTTATATAACTAATTTTAGCATTATATGCAGTATATGGAACATCCCCTCCATAACTACCAAGATCGGCAACCTTATAACCATATCCTTGATTAACTACTTGAGTAGCAAGAGGTTCAAAAAGATTAACAAAATCCCCAGTTCCCCCGATAAAAGCACTCGCCATTGAAGCAAATTGAATACTTGTATCAATAGTCAAATCTTTATTAGGATCAATACCAGCTTCCTTCAAAGACCATTCCAAAGTCATCTCAGGCATTCCTCCAAGACGTCCACCAATTATATACTTTCCTTTCATATCATCAAGCTTAAAATCTTTAATATCCTCTCTAGATACAATAAATGATCCATCCTTCCTAGTAAGTTGAGCAAAAGTCTTTATATAATCTTTTTCCCCACCATTATAAACATAAATAGTAGCTTCACTTCCAGATAATCCAATATCAACATCACCAGATAATACTGCAGCCATAACATTATCAGCACCACTAGTTAAAACAAGTTCAACTAAAAGACCTTCATCTTCAAAATAACCATTTGCAATCGCAGCATATTGAGGTGCATAAAACACACTATGAGTAACCTCTGCCACCACAACTTTCTTAAGCTTATTATCATCTTTAGTGTCTAATTTATATAGAACAAAAAAGAAAACTATTATAAATATACAACCTAGTATAGTAATAATTTTTTTCATGATTCCTCCTTTTCTTTTGTATTATATGAAAATAAAAAAAATAAGTGAATCAAAAAAGGACCTAAGTCCTAACTAAATCTTCTTTTAAAATAAACAAGCAACCCTAAGCCTAAAGAAGAAACTCCTAAAGGAATTAAATAACCATTATTAACAGAAACACCAGTCTGTACAGTATGAACCTTATCCTTATCATAAATATAAGTAATAACAATCCTATCATTTATAAACTTTCCATCAGTACCATAATCATCTTTTGAAACAGTATATAAATTAGTATAAACATAACCCTTATTAGTCAAATCTTTTGGATTAGTACTATAACTATTATTAACCCTATCATAAAAATAATCATTCTTAGCTATTTCTTTTCCATTTCTATCAACATACTTAACTAAAACATCACCATATAACATATATCCTCTTCCATATCCAGATAAAACATAATCATAAACCTTATGCTCTATATTTATATTTCCATTAAGAACATATATTAAACTACGTTCCTTTCCCTTTAAAGAAACATTATAATCATATCCTTTCTTAGTCTTAGTATATCTAACCACATAAAAATCTTTATTCTCTTTTTTAGAAATAGTACCACTAACTTTATAATTACTAACTAACTTAGTATCAATAATAACCTTATTCTCTTTTATCGTAACAGACTTAAACTTAAGATCAAATCCCTTAGAAGACTCTCTTCCACCACATACATTACAAGACTCACTAAGATATCCACTTACAGTAAAAGGAAGACTAATACCATTATATAAAACATTACCACTTATCGTAACAAGAGATTTATTATTAATATTTAAACCATGTCTTTTCTCTGAAGTATACTCATAATATCCACCATTAGGATCTCTACTAGGATTATTCATCTTAATATTCTTAGAATTATCACCATTGTTTACAACTACTTTATTTATTACAATATTTCCTCTTACATTACTCTTGTTCCCATCCTTATCAATCTTAACAAAATCATTAACTAAAACAATATCAAAATGACCATAATTAAACACTTTCCCATCAACAGTACCAGGATTTACTACAACACTACTATCAGTAGACCAAACAGACTCCTCAAAAGATTGTAACTCACTCTTAAGACCACTTACATCATAACCCTTACTCTTTAAACCACTTATATAATCTTCTGCTTCCTTAAGACTTTTAAATACTTTAGAAATATCCTCTCTAGAAGTCTCTACCTCCTTACTTTCTTTACTTATATCAGCAACAATCTCATAATCCTCATTTGAAACCAAACTATTTTTTAACCTTAAAGCATCATCATAATTATCAAAACTATCTTTTATCTCATTAGAAATAATAACCTCATCCAAAGATTTATTCCTAACCTTAGTAATACCACCAGTAACTTCCACATACTTAGACTTAAAATCATTAACTATATCCTCTGCATCCTTTAAAGTCTTTTTAACTACATCAATACTCTTTAAACTATATTCATAATCATTAGATACTTCATACGAAAAATTATCAAACTCAGTATTTAAAAAATTAATACGTTTATCTAAAAGATCCTTATCCTTAAACCTTTCACTAAGTTTAATAACAAAAAGTGCATTCTTATACTCTTTCTCATACAAAGGAAGATTATTTTTATAATCATCAAAAGAATTAAAAACTTTAGTCACTTTATCATCACTTAAAACAGAATTAACCCTAATATCATAAGAATAAAAACCACCTGTCTTTAAAACATTCTTTCTAATTTCCTCTAACTTTTTAATAACATTATCTTTCTTTTCATTAGCAAGTACCTCACTACTAAACACTTCATTAATACTATAATCATCAACATTTTTCTTATAATCAACTGCATAAGTTGTATTTAAAAATGCAAAAAATGAAATAAATCCAATAAGTAAAAACTTTTTCATAAAATCACTCTCCTAAAAATTAACTCTCTTTGCACTTATAACAAGAAGATCACCATCTCTATTATAAATACAAGTCTGTAATACTAATAAATAATCATCATAAGACACATCAACTCCTGTATCATATAAAGAATTATTCTTAAGATACTTAACCCTATCACTAAATGAAGAAGAAAAATCAAGATGATTCTCACTATTAGTAACATTAATAGAAAATATCTCATAAGTAAAAACACCATCTACACTAATTAAAGAAATATATCTATTATCTTTATAAAAATCTTTATCTAAATACTTTTCAAGTCTTTTAAATACTACGTCATAATACCTAGAATTATGACCATAAATATTAATCTGTTTACTAGAAAAATCATTCCGATAATCCATAAATAAAGAACCAAGAACACTAACCCTTCCATCAACAAGATGATTTAAATAATAACTATTATCCACTCCCTTAACCACTAACTCATTAATATTCAAACCATCAATAACTAAAATACCAATAATATCATCATTATTATATTTATTCCTATAAGTTAAAATAACATCACTATTAGAAAAAGATTCACTAACACTATTAGTTTCTTTAAAACTAACCTCTATTTTTTTATTATCAATATAAAAAATAACACTCTTAAAAAAACAATAAAATATTAAAACAATCAATATAATAAAAATAATATAATATAATCTCTTCATAACATCACCACAAATGTATATAATTAACTATGAATAATTTTTTAAAAAGCATACTAGTAGGAATATTTAACATCTTACCTGGAGTAAGTGGTTCCTCATTCTTAATTGTTTTAGGACTATATGATAAATGCTTACTTGCAATAAGTAATATTTTTAAAAACCCTAAAAAAAGCATTACATTTCTATTACCAATAGCAACAGGAATAGCAATAGGTACATATCTATTTAGTAATGTAATATTCTACTTTCTAAATAGATACCCAACCATAACATCACTAGTATTCGTAGGACTAATCTTTGGAACAATTCCCTCATTAATACAAGAATCAACTAAAAAAGGATTCAAAGATAAATATCTAATACTATTTTTTATCACCTTCTCTATAGGAATAATGTTACTATTCTATAAAAGTAATACCACTATCTACAACATAGATATAAATATCAAAAACTATATCCTTCTATTTGCAACAGGTATCTTAATAGCAAGCTCTACCATCATTCCTGGTATTTCATCTACTGTACTACTATCAATGATTGGCATGTATGGCGTCTACATAAATGCCATCAACACTATAAATATTACAATACTATTTCCAATAATTATGGGGTTTCTTGTCGGAGGATTCATTTTATCTAAAATAATTACTAAACTATTAAACAAATACTACGGATACACATACTTTGCTATACTAGGATTCACCATATCAACAATACCAGCCTTAATAAAAACAAAACTAGTATTAGACCAAAACCTCCTAATTGGACTAATACTAGCTATAATTGCATTCTATATAACAAAAATAAGCTTAAACATAAAAAAAGAGTAAAACTTACTCATTATACCCTATCAATTTTAAAAAACCTACTAAAAAAACTCCATTATTAATAGAGTTTTCCAACATTTTCGAACAAGACTACTTATAACTCGTACCACTAAGAAGCAATAATTCCATTTTATATGCTTTTTAATTTCTCATAGATATACTCATTTTCTTTTATATAACGATAAAACTGTGGCACTACAAAGTTTTTTTCTTTCTTTTTTATTTCACTTAAATAAATTGGTGTTTTAAATTTAACTGCTTTAGCTATTTTAAGAGCATAACATTTATCACAGCCATTAAAATAATCTATTATATCACTATTATTTTTATTATTAGTCGCTTCTAATATATAATTAATATTTCCTTCAAGGATTTTATCTACAACTATATATCCTACTATTGCTTTTTCCTCTTCGGAAGAATAAACAAATATTTTTTTATTACAATTTTTTTCTCCAATACTTTTTCTTCTGTACTCATATAACTTTGTTCCATTAAAAATCTGATTTGCATATTTTGTTTTTATTGAAATTAGCATAATTTGTTTCATTACAACACCTCATAAATATTATACCATTAAAACAATATTTTTTTGTTGATTTTTAATAATAACTTTTCATATTATAGTATAAAAAATTAAACATTATAAAACAAGAAACAATACTAAACATATACATATTATTAAATATAACTATTTTGAAGGGAGAAAATATAATGAACAATACAATAGTAGCCTTTATAATATCATCAATCGCTGGACTATCCACATTAATCGGAGCAACACTAATACTAATTAAAAAGAAAAATATAAACAACTTTATCCTAAAAACAATGGCATTCTCTGCAGGAGTCATGTTTTCTCTATCAGTATTAGATTTATTACCAGAATCAATAAAATTCCTAAGTACCAATTTTTATAAATTTCCCTCTATTATAATATCATTAATATTTGTATCAATCGGTGTATTAATATCAATATTTATAGACAAAAAAGTACCAACAGACAACAATAATAATCTATATAAAGTAGGCTTTGTATCAATGATAGCAATAATTATTCACAATATCCCCGAAGGAATAGCAACATTCATAACAACAAAAAGCGATATAACACTAGGAATATCCTTAGCAATTGCAATAGCACTACATAACATCCCCGAAGGAATAAGTATTGCCCTTCCAATCTATTACGGAACAAACAAAAAGAAAAAAGCATTCTTCTACACATTCATATCAGGAATAAGTGAACCATTCGGTGCATTACTGGCATTATTATTTTTAAAACCATCAAACATAGTACTAGGAATAATATTTGGTCTAATCGCCGGAATAATGACTCATATATCCTGTTATGAATTAATGCCTTCATCACTAAAATATAAAAACTACCAATCATCAATACTATATTTCATAATTGGTAGCATATTTGTAATAATAAATTTAATTTTATTTAATTAGAACCCTCTTCTTGAGAAGGAACATTAGAACCATCTTCACTTCCAGTATCAACAGAAGACTCATCCTTACCTTCATCTTTGTTATCTGAAGATGTATCATCTTTATTACCAGATTCATCAGTATTATTTCCATCATCAGGTACACTATGAACAACATCATCTTTTTTATCAGCAGAAGTATTATCACTATTATCTACAGGCTCTTTAACCTCTTCTTTTTTTACTTCCTCTTTCTTTACTGTAGTCTTACTACTAGTACTACTCTTCTTAGAAACATTAGACTTAGTAACACTATGAACAGTACCATCACTATCAGTATAAGAAGACTCTAAAACTTCTCCATTAAGTACTTTATTAATCAATTCTTTACCCTTTTCTACACTCTCTTCCTTAGGTTCCATAACATATAATTGTTGATAACTATAAGAATACGTATATTTAGAAGCATTATAACCATCTAAACTATTCGTACTAATAGTCCAACTAGTATTATTCTTAAGTTGCATCTTAACCAAAGACAACATTGTTTTCGTAGGCATATTAGTAATAATACTACCCTTTACAGAATTAAGTAAACTAGTATACTTAGTAAGTATTTCTTTACTAACACACTTATTTATCATTGCACTAATAAGAGCCTGTTGATTAATACCCCGTTGCCTATCCCCATTAGCAAAAGTCTTTCTTTCTCTTACAAAAGCAAGCGCAGCATTACCATCTACTTTATTATAACCCTTAGTAAAATGATATCCATTCCATGTACTAAAAGATTGATCAGCATAAACATTAACTCCACCAAGAGCATCAACTATATCAATTAAACTAGTAAAATTAACCTTAAAATAATAATTAATATCTATACCAAGTAAATCCTCAATAGTCTTAATAGAACAATCAGTACCATATATACCAGCATGAGTAAGTTTATCTTTATAACCAGTAGTATCATGAAGCTGTACATAATAATCTCTAGGAATTGAAGTAAGTAAAACTTGTCTAGTATTAGGATTCACTGTAACTACTATATTAACATCACTACGTGAAACAGAAGAAACAGTTCCATATGTATCAATACCACTTATATAAATATTAAACACTTCAGAAACAACATTTACATCCTTACTAGTATTATCTTTCTTTACTTTAAATGAAAATGTATAAATAGTCTTAGTCTTATCTTTAAAATCTTTTACTTCATTATATTCATTATCATCTTGATCATCAATAAGAGTCTTTTTATAATTATCCTCTAAAACAATAACATTAGTCTCTTTATTTAATAAATCAGTAGCAAGAGTATTTAAATTAATATAACTCTTAGACTCTTTACCAAGCTTATTAACCTTTTCAACCAATAACTTATTTTCATTAGTCTTAGTCTCATAATAACTAATAACCTCATTCTTAATATCAGAAACACTATTATAATCACTATCTTTTAATACCATAACAGAATAATTATAAGTTTCATAATCAGTATCAATCATTCCAGATATTACACCATAAGTTTTATATAAATAAAATGATCCCACTACAAAGACAATTGATAAAAGAACTGATATAACAGAAAAGAACTTCTTTATACCTTTCTTTAATCTACTCTTAAAAAGTATAAGAAAGAAAATAACATCTAATATAGCAAGTGCTAATAAAAGAAGAAGTAAATACTTCATAGGAAGAACATCTATTATAAACACAAAACCAAATAATACTACAGAACACACTATCTGTAAAATAGATATTATCTTAAAAACTATACCTTTCTTTTTATTTTTAACTTTATCTTTTTTATCTATACTATCTTTATTTTTATTTCTTTTTCTCATAGAAACACCTCTCAAATAATTATAACACAAAACTATTATATAAAAAAATAAACAACATACAAAAAGCACATTGTTTACGTTAAATCATTTTAATATTTCATTCAAATACTCTTGATACTTCTTTTTCTTAGTATAATTTATATAACCATCTATATATTCTTGTTCAGTATAAGGAACAACTTCAGTAACATCCACATCAACATAAGTATCCTCTTCCTTAACAACTCTACGAGTGATTAAATTAACTATGCCATTAACCATTAGTACCGATAACCAAATAGTAAACACACCCATACTAGATTGGATAAGAACCATTGTATTAGTACTAGAATAAATAGAAACTTTTTCATACACATCTATATCCGCTGTAACAATAGAATCAATAATAAGAATAGTAAGAAGTCCAATAATTAAACAAGAAAGCAAATTACAAAGTCTAAAAAATGAACTATATTTCTTATTAAAAATACTATATACCATTATCAACATAGAAATAATAAGCATACACATATAAGATATAATATTAGGAAAATATATTGCAGTAAATAACTTTTCAATAAAAGCATCCCCAATTAAAACTATTCCACTACCATACTTAATAAATACTAAAATAGTAACAACTACATAAACCAAACCTATACCAATATATAAAAATGGTCTTTTTTCTTTATCTATTTTATTACTTAATAAAAATGCAATTACAGTAATAACTCCAATTATAAATAAAGCTATAAAAAATGAAGATGAGAAAAACATAGAAAGAACTCTAGTTATTCTTTCAAAAAATGTAAATTCTTCCATGTAATCATCTCCCTTTTATTCTATTCTACCGAAACTTGTTCTAAAATATAAACAGTTTGCAATGTTTTAGAATTTTTAGTACACGTAATAAGAGTCATAGTACGTTTAGTTCTATCTCTTTTAACAGTAACCTTACCATTCTTTTTAACATTATATATATCTACAACTTTATATGTATATTTAGTATCATTATAATATACATAAGCATTATTACCCTTCTTAAGCTTATATAAATTCTTAAAAAAACTAAACCAAACATTACCAGAATGTCCCGCTATTATAAGATTACCACCATCAACATCAGGAAGTGATGAACCTTTCATAACTTGAATATTCTTATCAACATCATTATATACACTATCAATTTTATAAAAACTTCGGTTAAAATTAATCTTAGGAATCATAAGTCTACCAAGATAATCATCTTTACTCACAGAAGGTTTATTTGAATTACCCTTATTATCAGTACTAGTACCATTATTATCTTTTTTTTCATTATTTTTAATATCTTTTATCTGTTCTTCTATTTTTTCCTTTTCATACTTTTCTTGATCTTCTATATAAGAAGGTAAACTAGCAATTTCATAATACATAGTATCATAAACTTGATTTTTCTTCTCTAAAAGATAGTTCCAAGAAATAATAATTATACCAATAAAAACTAATAAAACACCAATAGTTATCTTGATTTTTAAAGACTTATATTCCATATACTATTCCACCAATTATATTATAATGAAAAAAAAAACATTTTTCAATAGCTAATCTAAAAGTTGACATAACAAAACAAAAAGAAATAGATTACTCTATTCCTTCTTTGAGTACATTAAGCTCTTCAAATGAAAGTCCAGTACATTCTGTAATAAGATCAAATGATAAGTTATTTTGAATCATCTTAAGAGCAGTTTCTCTTGCTTTTTCTAAAGCACCTTCTTCTCGGCCTTCTTCTCGGCCTTCTTCTCGACCAGATTCAAGCCCTTCATTATATGCTTCTTCTCTATTTTCTCTTATCTCTGCTCTTTTTAACATTTCATCATTTAACTCTTTGTCATACATTCCAATCACTTCGTCTTGCTCACTTGCATTTTTAGAATCTTCAATGTATTCTTTCATGATATCATCACCCTCACTTAACATATCAAGGACTTCATCATCCTCTTCATTAAAGATTAATAACAACTTTTCATAATCTTCAAGACTATTATAATCTTTTTTTCTTATGTTAGGCAAGTAAATATTGATAATATGTACTTTATTTGTATATATTTCATCGATATTACTAAGATTGACTATCATATACTCATCCAATACTTCATCTTTTCCTTCAAATGCAAAATTATTTACGTTGATTTGCAGACAGCTTTCATAATTGTCTTCATCTCCAATCTTCATTCCTCCACCATGAAGTCTAAACATATAATCAAGATTTCTTTCTAGATTAGTTCTTGTCTTATTCTTATTCATTTCAACATTTACTAATACCCCATCTATTCTACATAGATAATCAACTGTCTTTCTAGATTTATCTGCTTTTTCTTCATCTACTGTTGGTTTAATTAATGTAGTATTTTCAAATATTTCATTATAATCTTGATTAAGTAAAAGAGCGATTAGATAACATCCGTACTTTTTTCTACTCTCATTAAAAAACATAGTTCTAAACATTACATCTGATACAAGTGGTATCCTGTAACCTTTATGTCTTGTTTTAAGTTTATATGCCATATCATTAGATACAGACTTATCTAAAAGAGCTAATTTATTACCTGTTAAGTTCATACTTTTCACCTCCCTTCACAAAGAATACTCCCTTGCTAAACCAATATAAAACATATAAAAAACCTTGTCAAACGACCAATTTTAAGATTTCATCATATGAAAAAGAACCAATTTTTAAAATTGATTCAATTATTTTAATTATAAGTATCAAAAATGTATTATGACTACACTTTTCTTAACGAATGTTTTTTGAAATGTCTGTTTTATATAGAATCGCACTTTTTTTAAAAAATTACAAAAAAGACTCCAAAAATGAAGTCTTATATTATTTATTCTTTCTTTTTATAATCAATATCGAAGAAACACCTCCGACAATAAGTAATGTCCCTATTACAATAACCATTTTATTATCAAAAACACCAGTCTTAGGAACATCAGGAACTATTTCCTCTTTATCATTAACTACATAAATACCACTACCTTCATAAACAGAATAATGCCTATCTTCATTTGAAGTAATAGTAACAATACCACTCTCATCAACATTAAAGTTAAATGATAAATTAACATCAACATAATTTTTAGGAGGTTCTACTTCAATGAACTTATAATTTCCTGATTTCATATTCAAAGTATAATATCCATCTTCCATAGCAAACTCAGCTACTTTATTACCTTCTTCATCTACTACTCTATACTTACCACCAGTAATACTTTCTTTACTAACACTATCTTGTTTTAAGAACAACACTGATCTTCTCAAATTTTCAACCTTTTTAGAAACACTTTCTTTATCCAAAGTAATCTCCACTAATTCATCATTTAATATATAAATATCTTCAGTTTCAAGTTCCTTTAAATAATACGTATCAAATAATAAATTAGAAACCTCAGCTTTACCATTGTCATCAGTAGTAAGAACCACTATTTCATTACCATCCTTATCAGTAGCACGACTAACTTTATCAGATTTTAATAACTCAAACTTAACACCCTTAATAGGTTTTTCATCACTAGCATCTATCTTTTTAACAATAATCTTACCAGTATCAGCAACAATCTTTTTATTTGAAACAACAATAACATTAGTAGTATCCGCAAGTAAGCACTTATCATTTAACGTATACCCATCTGGTGCAGAGAGTTCTTTTATATAGTAGGTCTTTGAATCATCTACTACAAATGATAAAGAACCATATCCATCAGTTTTACCCTTATTGTTACCAACAAAATCAGTAACACTAACACTACAACTATTATCACTATAAAGTCCAAATTCTACTCCAGGTAAAACAACACTATCATCATCACTATCTACTTTTAAAATATCAATAGTACCATAAGTAACTTCTTTTGTATCAGAAATAGTAATACTTCCTCCGACTGTTGCAGTATGGCAATCACTATCTTTAGTATATCCATCTGGTGCTGAAACTTCTTTTATATAATATGACTGTGAATCATCCACTTCAAATGAAGCAATACCATCACTCGAAGTAGTAACATTAGTTACACTATTCTTATCATAATAAGGAATTCTACATGATTTATCTAAGAATATTCCAAATGTTGCACCACTAAGTGTTGCATTAGTAGCCTTATCTACTTTTTTTACATCTACTTTTTTGTAAGTTTTATTCTTTTCATTTTCCATTGTAATAGTAGCATCAGCCACTAACTTCTTACATGAACTATCCATAGTATATCCAGAAGGAGCATTAAGTTCTTTAGTATAATATGTCTTTGACTTATCAACATTAAATGTTGCAATTCCAGATGCATCAGTTATCTTCGTACTATTACCAAAAGCATCTTCGGTAGCATTACTACAACTACTATCTGAATATATACCAAACGCTGCACCACTAAGAACTTTACTCTTATCATTTTTATCTACTTTCTTTATACTAACATCTGCATACTCAATTTCTTTTACATCATTTTCTACTGTAATAGTTCCACCAATAATACCTACTCTACAAGTAGAATCAAGTTGATAAGTAGGTGGAGCTTCAATTTCTTTTACATAATATGTCTTTGACTTATCAACATCAAAGAATGATAAACCACTCTTACCTGATTTAGATTTATACTTACCAGTTCTATCAAAAGCTAAATTAGTACAATTACTATCTGAATATAAAGCAAATACTGCTCCCTCAACTGGTACAGAGTTATCACTCTTATTAACCTTTTTAATATTTATATAATCATATTGAGGAAGTAACTCTTGTTCCTCATTTTCAAATGTAACAGAACCACCCGGAGCAATTTGTCTACAAGAAACAATATCATTTTCATAACCTGATGGTGCCACTACTTCTTTTACAAAATATAATTTAGTAGATTCAAGTACAAATGTTAAAGTACCATCTACTCCTGTTTCTAACACATCTTTACCATTTACATCAGTAGTAATAGTCTTACAAGTAGAATCAGAGAACAATCCTATTTTAGCGCCACTAAGACCTTCCCTAGTAGTCTTATCAACTTTCTTAACAGTTGATTCTTTATAAGAATCATTTTCAATAACCATCTTAGTTCCAATAGAAGCCCTCATACATACTGAATTAAGTGAATAACCACTCGGAGCACTTAACTCTTTTATATAATAACTTGAACCTCTTTCTACTCTAAATGAAATAACACCACTATCACCTGTTGTTTTTTTATTAATTCCATCAGCATCACTAACTAAATCATTACAATTACTATCACTATAAAGACCAAACTCTGCCCCTGCCAAAGTTTTACTACTATCAGTCTTATCAACTTTTTCTATATCAATAGTATCATATTCTGGTTCAACACCAATTTCTGTATTAGTAAATGTTTCATAAACATCATTTTCTTTTACATCAACTCTTCTACATTCATTAGATGATTGATATCCATCTGGTGCAGATGTTTCTTTTACATAATATGTTTTATTAGGTTCAACAACAAATGCTAAACTACCATCTTCACTAGTAGCACTATCTATTCTAGTAGAACAACTACTATCACTATAAAGACCAAATCCTGCCCCACTTAAATACTTTCCATCATCACTCTTTTTAATAATTGCAAGCTCTACTTTACCAGCCTCCTTAGGTATTACTGTTATACTAGAACTAGCAGATTGACTAGCAGATTTTTCAACTGTTTTAGGAATAACATTTCTAAAACCAACACGTTGTAAATTAGTAATTCTAGTCTTATTACTTTCACTTTTAATTGGAACATAAGCAATAAGTTCATACTTTTTATAGGTACAACTATTAGTATATTGATTAGATTTTAAATGAAGTTTAGTACTAACAACTTGTTTTATAGAATCTTTAGGAATCTTAATATATAAAGTACTAGCACTAGTATTAGTAACACTTCTAGTACCACTAAGACTATCAGTTATAATAGCACCACTAATTGAAGTAGTTAAACTAGGAGTATAAGAACTAACTTTACCTTTCATACTAACACTTGCTTTATAAACAAAATAATTTTCATAATCAGGTTGTTTAGTAGTACTCAAAGAAATAGTATTACCTTTATCGATTGGAGTATCCTTTTTACTACCACCACAATCACTCGATACATAAGGCTCATCACAAGTAGTATTTAAACACTTATCCTTTGGAGCATGACATTTAGATTGAATATATCTTATTCTGTTATGCCTATTCTTTTCAGTAGTACCTGTATACTTATAAAAAGCACAAGCTGGACCACCAGTAATAGTAGCATCATACATAATAGAGTTATTTACAGGAGCATTAAAACCCTTATTTAAACAATAAAGCCTATATCTAGTACTACCATCAACATAAGAAAGTTCAAAAATATTACCACCAGTACTAGAATCAGAAACATCTGTATTAGTACAATAATTAACCTTTTTAGCAGGCAATATCTTATTATTACTAGTCAAAGTCCAATCGTTTAACATATTACCATTATTTGAAGTATTACACCTAGCACCCTTAACTTGCTCAGTTGCATTAACATTAAATGGAATAAAACAAATACAAATCAAAAATATAAATAATAACTTCTTCTTCATACTAATAAACCCCCTTTATAAAATCATTAAATCTATTAGTAAAATCCTTTTTTTCAGAATCAGTCCAGTAATTATCCGGAGTATCTCCATCAATAGTAAGTGAAGTCTCACTATCATAATATATAACCTTTCCATTCTTTAAATACAATGTATATGGAACACGTAAAACCTCTTTACCATTATCATCTAAATGTAAAGTACCAGTAAGCAGTTTAATAAGGCTTTTATATTCATCACTTGAAACAGAAACATCATTAATAGGTACATAATATAATTTCTTAACACTACTCTCCTTAGAAACAGAATCAAGTAACTTAGCATAACTACTACACCAAGAATTATCCTTATCACAAAAGAATACTACTCCAGTAAAATCAGACTCTAATACAGAGGATATATCAGTATAAACAAACTTATTATTAAAAGATACACCATACTCTCTTTTAAACTTCATAGAATCACTAAACATAAATAATACAAATAAAATAATTAAAATAATTGCCACTATAATTATTATAAATAAAGTCTTCTTATCATAGTTTTCTAGTCTCATACAAACACCTCTAGTATAAATATAACATTTTTTTACAAAAAAATAAAGAAAAAATCCCTAGATAACTAGAGATTTTTAACTAACTATTTTTTCTTTTAATAATTATTATTGAAGAAGCACCACCAATAATCAATAATGCACCAAGTCCAATAATCATTCCATTAGTAAGTACACCAGTCTTAGGAACATCAGGTACTATCTCTTCTTTATTATTAACAATCATAATTCCACCATTATCATTTAAATAATAAAGCTTATTTTCTGCAGATGTTATAGTAGCAATACCATCATCTGATACTTTAAAATCAAAACTAACATTAGCATCAACATAACCTTTTGGAGGAGTAACTTCTATAAATGTGTATTTACCTTCAGCAAAAGCTTCACTATACACACCATCTTCCATAGTAAATTCAGCAACAGCATTACCTTCTTCATCTACTATTCTATATTTTCCACCACCAATTGCTTCTTTACTAACACTATCTATTTTATAAAATGATAGTAATCTTTTCATATTGTTTACTGTAACAGTCTCAGAATCATCAGTTAAAACAATTTCAGTCAATTCATCACTTAACATATAAATATCTAATGTTTCAACTTCTTTTAAGTAATATGTTCCATAAGGAATATTTTCAACAGTAATCATACCTTCACTATTAGTAGTCAAAATTCCAAGATCATTTTCTTCTATATCAGTAGCACTTGTAGTTTTATCTTCTTTTAACAATTGGAATTTTACTCCTTCAATTGGAGTACCATCAGTTATATCCAATTTCTTAACAATTATTTTTCCAACAAGTTCTTCTGGTTTTTTACTGTTTGAAACAGTAATTGTACCATCAGTAGTAGCTTTTTGACAAGTATTACTTAACACATAACCATCTAAAGTACTAAGTTCTTTTATATAATATGTTGCATCTTCAGGAATAACAAATGAAGCATAACCATAACCAGAAGTAACACTTTCACTATCACCATTAACATCAGCAACAGAAGTTTCACAACTTGAATCAGAATAAAGTCCAAATTTAACTCCCGCTAAAGTATCACCAGTATCAGCATCGATCTTTTTAATATTTACTTCACTATTTCTAACATCAGGTTCATCTGGTATAATAGTAAAATCAATACTATCATTTTTTGTTTTATTTTCAACAGGTTTTACAGTTTTAACAACCCTAAAGCCAATACGTTGAAATCCAACAACTCTCTCAGGTTCACCAGCAGAATTCTTTTTAGATGGATAATAATATACCATACCAAACTTATCATAAGTACACGAAATACTATAAGTATCAGAAACAACATTTAAAGTAAGTGCAAGACTATCATCAACCGCAGAAACAGGAACTTTAACATAAAGAGTTGAACTACTAGTCGAAGTAACACTTGTATTTCCTGATAAAGTATCTGTTATAACAGCACCACTAACTGAAGTAGTAAGAGATGGAGTATATCCAGTTACCTTTCCACTCATCTTAACACTTGCTTTATAAATATAAAAATTATCATCCTTAGAATATCTATCAATTCTAGTTATTTCTATACCATTACCAGCATCACTAGGTTTACTCTTTCTATCTCCAACACAATCATTAGATATAAATTTATCTGTACAAGGAGTAGCACTACAAGTATTACCATTTTCACCAGCACAAGCATATTGAATATATCTAATTCTATTATGTCTAATTGTATCGCCAGTACCATTATATTTATAAAATGCGCATGATGGCCCCTTATCCATAATAACACCTGCTTGCCCAGTTTCAGAATCAACTTGATCATATTGTCTAGTTAAAGTTTGATCAGTCGGAGCATTAGCATTAAAGTTTAAGCAATAAGCTCTAATTTTTCCTTTTATTTTAGCATCGCTAGCACTATTATAATATAAAAGTTCATATATGTACTTTTCATCCTTGAACATATTTTCTCCATTAACTTTAGTATCATCGCCATTGTTACTATCATCTGTGGCATGGCAGTAATAAATATGGTTCTTTTCTAAAGTTTTTATATCCTTTATTGTCCAAGTATTAGTAACGTCAGAACCTCTAACCATTTTACAATCCTCATAAACAGAATCAGCAAAAACACTCATCGGTAATAACATAAACAAAGTTAAAACAAATAAGTACTTTAATTTAAATATTTTTTTCATATCAATAAACCTCCCCTATTTAATATTTTCATAAAATTTCTTGAATTTAATATTAAAATCTCTAACTTCACTATCAGTCCAATATGTATTAACATCAGTATTTCCAACTACTAAAGATGTTTCATTATCATGATTCATAATTACACCATCTTTGAAGAAAAACATATACGGTACAAGAAATTCATCATCACCATTCTTATCTTTATACAATCTGTTTTCCAATAAAGTAACAAGTTTATTATAACTATCACTCTTATTATCCATATCATTCTTAATATCAACATAATAAACCTTAGCACCATTATCTAAAGAAGCATCATTAACTACTTTAGCATACTCCTTACACCAAGAATTATCACTATAACAAAAGAACACTATTCCACTTTTTTTATCATTTAACATATCAAATACATCAGATAAACTACTATAAGAAAAATTATTAATTTTAGAAACATTATACTCTTTACTAAACTTAAATGAATCCTTAAAAGATATAAATCCTATTACTCCAAGTAATAAAACTATTATTAAAACCAAAACTATTATTTTATTTTTCTTTTTCATAATAACCTCCTAAATTACAAAATTAATTAACTACATCAACAGAGCAAGACTGGACTTTGAAAAGACCCTATAAGCGACCTTTTATTTTTAACTGTGTCTAAGCCTATGATAAGACCTATCATCTACATTAATTGTAATATATTTCTTGCTTTTTTTCAATACTATTTACTCATTATTTTCAACCAAATATTTTGTTATTCTTTCTTCATGAATATTAACTAAATCTTTTAATATATTCTTCCAATTATTTGTTCCTTTATTCCATTTTTCTTCTAATTGTATCGTCCATAAATAAAGCACTCTCATTAAACTTTCTTTATTTTCAAACATTCCCTTTCCATTTGTTACTCTTCTTAATGCCGAATTCAATGATTCTATTGGATTTGTTGTATATATTATCTTTCTTACATTTTCTGGCACTTCAAATAATGAATAAATATGTTCTATTGAAAGTTCTACTTGTTTTAAAACTATTTTTTTATCTTTATACTTACTCATAAACTCTTTATACATTTCTTTTGCTTCTTCTAAATTATTTGATTGATATATCTTTTTTAATTAATTAACCACGTCAAACACAGATAAGTGGAAAGGGTCAGCCTAAGCACCAGCTCCAAGAAGGACTGCACGAGCAGAGTTGCTAGCGTTCGCGCCACCTTCGCCGCGGTAGAAGTTGAAGGCGCCGGCGTTAGCACCATCAAAGTAGTAACCGCCGCGCACAACCCAAGGGTAGTTAGAGAACACGAAGCTGGCGTTATCTTCATACCAGTTAGCTGTTCCACCTGTAGGAGCCATTTCTTTTGTTGCATCTCCTAATTTTCCTCTTGTATATTCTGTCCCACTTGTTCCGTAACTATATTTGTCATAATACTTAGCAGTAGGGAATGCGTATGTTCCTGTTAATGATGTGCCATCATATAAAATTCCTGTAAATGCTGAATTATATGATGATACATGTCCACTCATTTGTTGTCCATTTGGATATACCATATTACCCATCATATATTCATATGCTCCACCACTCATGTCATATACTCCATATACATTTCCTGTAGTACTTGCACTTTGTCCTAATGCTGTTGTATATGAATTACATGTTGCACCATTTGATGTAGATCCTTCACTTTGTGGTCCACATCCTGTTGTATATGTATTTGCACTATTTATTGCTACTTCTTTATTTATTCCATATTTACTATGTGACAAGTATACTACTGCTCCCCATTCTATATTCTTCATCATATGAGCTTCATCAGTTGTTGCAAATCCATATTGGTTTCCTGATTCATTCATCTTTTGGATTCCATTAAAGAATGTTCCTACTTGTGCTCCTCTCCATGATGTTACATTGGGTAATATTCTCGGTCTTATTGTTTGTAAGTTACATCCTGAACCTACTGCTACATTTTTTGATACTGTACAACTAGTATCACTTGATACTTCAAACTTACCTACCCAGATTCCTGTTAATTCTTCATTTTTTTCTCTTACGTTGTTATCATTCTTATCCCACCAGAATGCTGGATGAGTATATGTAGAAGTTCCTGCTTTTAATCCTCCATTTATACTATCAGTACATGTTTCACTTGTACTACTAGTCCCTGTTACTGCATCAGTACACTTTATTGTACCAGTACTTGCTGTACTACTTTCAAACTTTATTTGTATTTCTTCTGGTGTATTTGTATTTAAATAAGTATAAGTATACCTTGGTACCCATACCCACATAGTATTAATACCATCCATTGGTATCTCAGTACCAGCCTCTGCATTAAGTAAATCACTACGAGTACCAGCACTAACCATCTTATACTCATCAACCTTAGTAATAGTATTAGAAGCACTAACTATCTTATAAACACTAGTACAAGAAGTATCAGATCCATTAGGACACACATACTTACCAACTAAACTACTAGATATTGCACTACTAGTAGGACTAACCAAATCATACTTATTAGTACTAGTATTATAATTAATACCACTTCCAACTTTAGTACTATAAACAGTAGATGTTGTCTCACCACTTGCAGTCCAATTCTGACCAGATGTACCACCAGCAGTAGCACTATCAGTATAAGTTACATGAGAATTACTAGGATAAGTAAAAGTATCCAAAACACCATTATCATTATTTTTATTGACACTACTATCTTTTGCATACTTAACAGTAATTAAATAAACATCTCCAACTGCAGCAGTGTCTGAATAAGTATTACTATTGGTACCACTTATAGCATTAGCAACAGTAGTAGCACTACCACCATTCTTTGCAACTGTAACAGTCAATTTATCATAACTTGCCTCACTAGATACAGTAGCTTTAAATCCAAAAGTACCAGCAGTATTAATATTAACAGTTATTTTTGACATACTATTAGCACTATTAATATTATAACCACCACTTGTAAAAGAAGTATAAGTCTTATACTGATTAGAAGTACCAGAAATAGAAACCGTCTTATTACTTGTAACATCTTCCTTTTTAATATTCTCATCAACAGTCACAGCATTAGCCCACATCTTTTTATCATAATCATACCATTTATTATTACTATCAATATTATTTACATCTGCTTTCTTCCATACATCCTTAGTGCTATCATAATAAACTGGTATCATATTACTAGATAATACTGGTTCATTTGCACCACTATTATCTAAATTACCTACAATTTCACTAAAATACTGCTCAGCCTCAAGCTTCAACTTTAAAAATACTTGTTGTTCAGATATCTCATCTAAATTAGCATCTTCACTAATCCATAATCTTAATTTATATGTGTCTTTTTTACCTGTTCTTAATTCTTTTTCATTTAATAAATCATCTAATTCTGACAATGTAAGTGGTCCAATTTCTTTACCATTTACCTCTAAACCTATCTTAATTAATCCTTTATCTAACAAAGTTCCAGTATAAGACGCTTTACTTGCCTCATCATCTATTAATAAAACTTTATACATTGCATTAGCACTACCAGTATTCTCTACCGTAAAACTATAAACATCTTCCTGAAGCAGTCCATCAACATCAGACATAGAACTAAGTCCTAAATCTATACCAGTTGATGGTTCAGTAAGAACAACTTCTAAACTACCAAGTTTAACTATTTGATTGTTTGAATCAGTAGTAGTCCCTGAAAATATCGCATAAGACTGACCTACTAAAATAAGACAAAGCCCAATCAAACCTACACCAAATAATATAACTGATAATTTTGTTTTTCTATTCAAACTTAAAAATCTATCAATCATAATATCATCCTCTATCGTTACAATCAATACTATTATCTAATATATATGATACCACATTTAATAATTCAAAACAAGAAAAAAAGACAAAGTATTAAAACTTTATCTCACAACTATGTTAACTATTCTATTTTTAATAACAATAACCTTAACTATTTCCTTATTATCAATATGTCTTTTTACATTTTCATCATTAAGAGCCATTTCCTTTATAGCATCTTCATCTAAATCTAAAGACACAGTAATTTCTCCCCTTACCTTACCATTTACTTGAACAGCAATCTTCTTAAATGAATCAACAAGTAAAGTATCATCATAACTAGGCCAAACCTCATAAGCAATACTCTTATCATGACCCATTAAACTCCATAACTCTTCAGTAACATAAGGACATACTGGATTAAGCAACTTAATAAATTCTAAGGCATACTTTCTAGGAAAAACATCTTCCTTATAAACAGCATTAATAAATATCATCATTTGACTAATCGCAGTATTAAAATTAAGAGTTTCATAATCATTAGTAACCTTCTTAACAGTCTCATTATATATTCTATCTAAATTAGAATTATCTATATCCTTAATCTTATCACTTTCAGTATATAAACGATAAACCCTTTCAATAAACTTTCTAGCACCAATAACACCAGTACTACTCCATGGCTTATCAGCTTCTAAAGGTCCCATAAACATTTCATAAAGACGCAAAGTATCAGCACCATACTCTCTTACTATATCATTAGGATTAATTGCATATTCTGGATATCTCTTACCCATCTTAATACCATTTTCTCCCAAAATCATACCTTGATGAACTAACTTCTTAAATGGTTCTTTTACAGGAACAAGTCCCTTATCATACAAGTAATTATTCCACATTCTAGAATAAAGTAAATGTCCAACAGCATGTTCTGGTCCTCCAACATAAAGATCAACAGGCATCCAATGCTTAAGAAGCTCAAAATTAGCAAAACAAGAATCATTATCAGAATCAATATATCTTAAAAAATACCAACTAGACCCAGCAGATCCTGGCATAGTAGAAGTCTCTCTCTTAGCATTTTTACCATTATAAACTATATTAACCCAAGAAGAAGCAGAATCAAGTGGAGCCTTACCATTCTTAGCCTTATAATCCTCCAGTTCTGGTAACACCAAAGGAAGTTCATCATCCTTTAAAGCACAACTACTACCATCTTCAAAATGAACAATAGGAATAGGTTCCCCCCAATATCTTTGACGTGCAAAAATCCAGTCCCTTAAACGATAATTAATCTTCTTACATCCAAGATTTTCACTCTCTAAATAAGAAATCATCTTATTAATTGCATCCTCTTTATTAAGACCATCCAAAAATCCTGAATTAATATGTACTCCATCTCCTGTATAAGCACTAGTACTAATATCTCCACCCTCAATAACAGGAATAATATCAATACCAAACTTCTTAGCAAACAAATAATCCCTTTCATCATGTGCAGGAACAGCCATAATAGCACCAGTTCCATAAGTAACCAAAACATAATCACTTATCCAAATAGGAATTAATTTATTATTAACAGGATTAATAGCATAACTACCAGTAAATACACCAGTCTTATCCTTATTTAACTCAGTTCTTTCAAGATCAGACTTTAAAGAACATTCCTTCTTATAGCAATCAACACTATCTCTATATTCATCTGTAACAATCTTATCAACAAGCTCATGCTCAGGAGCAAGAACACAATAAGTAGCACCATATAAAGTATCACACCTAGTAGTAAACACAGTAAACTTATAATCACTATCACTAACTTTAAAATCTACCAAAGCCCCAACACTCTTACCTATCCAATTTCTTTGCATTTCCTTAGTAGAACTAGGCCAATCAACCTCATCAAGTCCATTAAGCAACTTCTCAGCATAAGAAGGCATATCAATAACCCATTGTTTCATATTCTTTCTAACAACAGGATACCCTCCTCTTTCACTCTTACCATCAATAACCTCATCATTAGCAAGAACAGTACCAAGTTCCTCACACCAATTAACAGGCATATCCACATACTTAGCAAGACCATCTTCATACATCCTTTTAAATATCCATTGAGTCCATTTATAAAACTTAGGATCATGAGTAGACACACACTTACTCCAGTCAAAAGAAAAACCTAAAGACTTCAACTGTTCCATAAAAGTCTTTATATTAGCATCGGTAAACCCATTAGGATTCTTCCCAGTCTTAATAGCAAACTGTTCAGCAGGCAATCCAAAAGAATCAAACCCCATTGGATGTAAAACATTATAACCTTGCATTCTCTTCATACGAGAAACAATATCAGTCGCAGTATACCCCTCAGGATGCCCTGCATGAAGACCTACTCCTGATGGATATGGAAACATATCAAGCGCATAAAACTTAGGCTTAGAAAAATCCCATACATCAGTCTTAAAAGTATCATTATCTTCCCAATACTTTCTCCATTTTTTTTCTATTTCACTATGATTCATTCTTAATCAATCCCTTCTTTTTATAATAAAATCCTAATAATTTGTAACTTATAATTAAAAGAAACAACACACAAGGAATAGCAACTGCTATTTTAACTATAATAGATGAAAACAACTCAGTAATAAGCAACATAATACCAGTATCACAAGCAATTATAACAATAAGCTTTTTCATAATACTATTATAAGATTCCTTCCTAGTATCAACATTATACATATTTAAAAATAACTTTAACTCAACAGGCA
The DNA here is from genome assembly GCA_934101185.1 of uncultured Bacilli bacterium. Lineage (GTDB taxonomy): Bacteria > Bacillota_I > Bacilli_A > RF39 > UBA660 > JAEDJI01. The sequence goes on from CAKOQD010000001.1 coordinate 47,020, forward strand.
AACCCCTCTTAGTAATCTTTTTAACCTTTCTTAACTCTATTAAATAATAATAAAACATAACAAGTATAAAAGTTATAATAAATAAACACACATATCTCATATAAAAACCTCCATATAACTAAACTAAACCTATTATAACACCAAACAAGTACTTTTAACAATAGTAAAATAAAACCATTACAAACTTCTAAGCATTAAACATTTCATTCTTTTTTATAGCTATATTTTCACCAAAATATTGCATTAATCACATTTTTCCATACATTTTACAACTATTTTTACACATTTTTCCAAAACAAAACCTACCATAAAGGTAGGTAAAATATTATAATTATTTCTAATTCTAATTCAACTGAACAATTTTTAAAAAATAAGAAAATTGTTCACTAAAAACATTACTTCTTCAAAGTAAGAGCAACCTTATTCTTATCCTTAAACACCTCTAAAACATAACAATCAATTATATCTCCAACACTAACCACATCACTAGGATGCTTAATATAACCATCACTAAGCTCTGATATATGAATTAACCCATCATTCTTAAGACCAATATCAACAAAACAACCAAAATCCACTACATTCCTAACAGTACCTTGAAGCTTCATACCAACACTAAGATCATCAATCTTTAAAATATCACTTTTCAAAACTGGTTTAACAAGCTCATCCCTAGGATCAAGAAGAGGTTTTTTTAAATTATCAATTATATCAAGCAAAGTATATTCATCAACAAAATCTATACTAGATTTATCAAAACCATCTAAAACACTATTAAAAGACTCTTTTCCTATATCAGAAATACTAAGTCCTAAAACATCAAGAAGTTTATAAACAACATCATAACTCTCAGGATGAATATTAGTCCTATCAAGAGGATTATCCCCATCATTAATCCTAATAAAACCAATCGCCTGCTCATAAACCTTATCACTAATACCCTTAATCCTTTTTAAATCATTTCTATTATTAAACTTACCAAGTCTATCTCTTTCATCAAGTATACAAGAAATACTTTTTTTATTAAGACCAGAAACATAAGAAAGAATCGAAGCACTACAAGTATTAGCATTAACTCCTACAGCATTCACAACACTAGAAACAGTAAAATCAAGAGCTTCACTAAGTTCTTTTTGCTTAACATCATGTTGATACAAACCAACCCCAATACTCTTAGGATCAATCTTAACAAGCTCAGACAACGGATCTTGAAGCCTTCTTCCTATTGAAATAGCACTACGCTCTGAAACATCAAGCAAAGGAAACTCACTCTTAGCAAGACTACTAGCAGAATAAACAGAAGCACCTGCCTCATTTACAATAATATACTTACAATTACTATTACTACTTTTTAAAACATCCACTATAAAAGATTCACTCTCACGAGATGCTGTACCATTTCCAATAGCAATAACATCAATACTATACTTATCAATCAAAGAAAGAACTATTTCTTTACTTTCTTCATACAAACACTTAGGTTCATGAGGATAAATAACACTAATATCCAAAACCTTTCCAGTACAATCCAAAACTGCTAACTTACAACCAGTACGAAAAGCAGGATCAAAACCCATTACATTAATACCCTTCATCGGCGGAGTCATAAGTAAACTCTTCAAATTACTAGAAAAATTATCAATTGCACTAACACTAGCCCTATCAGTAAGTTCACTCCTTATCTCACGCTCAATACTAGGAAATATTAATCTTTTATAACTATCCTGTATACAAGATAAAACAAAAGAATAAACAAAAGAAGATTTATTCTTTATAACCTTATCATTAAGATAAGACAAAACATTATCTTTTAAATTATCTATACTAACACTAAGAATACCTTCCTTTTCTCCACGATTAAGAGCAAGAATACGATGAGGTTTAATCTTAGAAATAGACTCACTATAATCATAATACATCTCATATAAAAGACCCTCATCAACACTATTCTTCTTTTTACTAGAACTAATAACACTATTTTTATATAAATAATTTCTAATATACTTACGATAATAACTATTAACACTAATATACTCAGAAATTATATATCCCGCTCCAGTAAGTTTTTCATCATATGAAGATACTTTACACTTATAATTATTAACAAGATCTTCTAAACTACCATTAATAGGAAAAGACAAAATCATCTTAGCAAGACCCTCTAAACCATTAGCAATAGCATCACTTGCCTTAGTCTTTTTTCTTTCTTTATATGGTAAATAAATATCTTCAACATCAACAAGCTTAGAACATGAAATAATCTTTCTCTTAAGATCATCATTCATCATACCCTTCTCATCAATAAGACGAATAACATCCTCTTTTCTCTTCATTAAATTAACTTGGTACATATAAACATCATTAATCTTCTTAATATCATCCTCATTCATATTACCAGTAACCTCTTTACGATATCTAGCTATAAAAGGTATAGTATTCCCATCACTAAGTAAAGATAAAACATTACTAACTCTAGATACACTAATACCTAAATCATTACTCATTTCTTTTATAATTAAATCATTCATATCATTAACCTCCGAAAAGATTATACAATAAAAAAAGAAAAAAAAGCAATAATAAATATATAAGTTATATTACTTAGTGAACGGATGTGAACGGTACTGAACGCTAGTGAACGGTACTGAACGCTAGTGAACGGTACTGAACGCTAGTAACTAACCACCTTAAGAAGATCAAAGTATAATAAAAGAACTTAGTTTGGTGAAACACAAGTTCTTCTATATAAAATAACACCTATGAAATAACAATACTTTTTAACTCATTATACTTTTCAATTAAAGTATCTCTATAATCAATCTTACCAATATTACTTTCATATTCTTTAATTCATTCATCATATAATCCATAATCTTCTAAAATAAAATATATTCTTTAACTTCATCAAATCTTTCATAATAATTATCTTTAAAATATTTAATACCTTTATCTATATCTTTATTAATAAAACATAAATCAACAATACATAAAATACAATCTTTAATATTTTCATTTTTATAATAAGAATCTAAATCACTTTTAATATTTCCTTTAAATATAATAATATTGCAAAATCAGAAAAATCAGAAGTTACTCTTTTTCTTTTTGATATTATAACCGGATCAAATGTCCCTTTCCTATCTCTTGGCATATCTATTGTTATTTCTCCTGAACTTGTTTTTATTTTCTTTCCTTTTGATGAATGTCCATTTTTCTTATTCGTTATTTCTTCTTTTGTTTCTAATGTATACAATCTTTTTATCTCTTCAGGCATTTTATTTTTATATGTATCTGCAAAATAAGGAAATGTTTTATCTATTAGTTTAAATAAATCTGGCATTACCTTTACTCCTTGAAAAGTCAATTGTGCCGCTCTTTTTCCTTTTTCTTCTCCAAGTGTTATATAAAGCACTTTTTCTGTTCCCCTTCTTGATATATTTTTAAATTGTTGCATCCAAAAGTCAGTATCATAATTTACATCTATACCATATGTTAAAAATCTTCTTTTACCTTCAATCGTTATTCCTATAAAAGTATACATGTCTCTTGTTCTAACCCTTCCTTCGACTTCAAGTTGTACTGGTGTCTTTATCGTATAAATCACCACATACATCCTATCTAACTCTCTATATTTTAGTTTCTTTAATTCCATTTTCTTTTCCTCCCTCCATAAAAAAAACTTAATCATTTTTTAGATGATTAAGTTTTTTAGATGATTAAGTCTATTTTTTAATTAATTAACCACGTCAGACACAGTTAAGTGAAAAGGGTCGACTTCGTCAGTCCAGAACACCAAGCACGGCACGAGCAGAGTAGCTAGAGTCCGCGTGACCATCGAATCTGTCGTAGGAGAACGCGCCGGCTTTAGCACCACTGCCACAGACCCCACCACGGAAGAACCAAGGGGCGGAACGGCTAGGAAAGGCAACGTAATCTCCATACCATGAAGTAAAGTCAGATGAAACTGGAGCCATTTCTTTCGTTGCATCTCCTAGTTTTCCTCTTGTATATTCTGTATCTCTTGTTCCATAACTATATTTATCATAATATCTCTTACTTGGGAATGCATATGTCCCTGTAAATGATGTATTATCATTTCCTAAGTATCCAGTAAATGCTGAGTTATATCTACTATCTGTTGAATCACCACTCATTTGTTGTCCATTACTCCATACCATGTTACCCATCATATATTCAAGTGCTCCACCATTCATGTCATATACTCCATATACATTTCCTGTAGTACTTGCACTTTGTCCTAATGTTGTTGTATATGAATTGCATGTTGCACCACTACTTGTTGAACCTGCACTTTGTGGTCCACATCCTGTTGTAAGTGTATTTGCACTATTTATTGCTACTTCTTTATTTATTCCATATTTACTATGTGATAAATATGTTACTGCTCCCCATTCCATATTCTTCATCATATGTGTTTCATCAGTTGTTGCAAACCCATATTGGTTTCCTGTTGCACTCATCTTTTGTATTCCATTAAAGAATGTTCCTACTTGTGCTCCTGTCCATGATGTTACATTTGGTTTTATTAATGGTCTTATTGTTTGTAAGTTACATCTTGAACCTACTGCTACATCATTTGATGCTGTACAACTAGTATCGCTTGATACTTCAAACTTACCTACCCAGATTCCTGTTAATTCTTCTCCGGTTTCTCTTACGTTGTTATCATTCTTATCCCACCAGAATGCTGGATGGGTATAAGTAGAAGTTCCTGCAACTAATCCATTATTTGTTGCATCAGTACATGTTTCACTTGTACTTGATGTTCCAGTAACATTATCAGTACATTTTATTGTACCAGTACTTTCTGTACCTTTTTCAAACTTAATCTTTATTTCTTGTGGTGTATTTGTATTTAAATATGTATAAGTATATCTTGGTACCCATACCCACATTGTATTAATTGCATCCATTGATATTTCAGTACCAACTTTTGAATTAATTAAATCATTACGTGTTACGGTCTTACTTTTATACTCATCAACCTTTGTAATACTACTAGAAGCAGTAACTATTTTATAAGGTGTAGTACAAGACAAATCAGAACCAGTAGGACAAACAAACTTACCTACCAAAGAACTAGATACAGAAGACAAACTAATATTTTTAAGATCATATTTACTTGTAGAACTATTATAAGAAATAGAACTTCCTACTAAAACACCAGTACCACCAGTAATTGCTCCACTAGCAGTCCAATCTTGTCCAGAAGTACCACCAGCAGTAGCACTATCAGTAAAAGTAACAACACTATTCGCAGGATACGTAAATGTATCTAAAATAGCATTATCATTATAAGTATTACCACTACCATCTTTAGTATATTGAGCAGTTATAACATAAACATCTCCAACTGCTGCAGCATCAGAATAAGTTTTACTAACATTATTACCACTTATTGCATTCGCAACAGTAGTAGCACTACCACTATTTTTACTAACAGTAACAGTTAATTTATCCCAATTAGCTTCACTTGAAACAGTAGCCTTAAATCCAAAAGTACCAGCAGTCTTAATATTAACAGTTATCTTAGTATAACTCTTAGCATTATCAATATTATAACCCCCACTAGTAAAAGTAGAAGGAGGAACTGAAGCAATAGTTTTATTAGAAATAGAAACACTCTTATTCTTTGTAATATCATCAGCTCTACTTGAAGAAACAACAGTTACTGCATTAGCCCACATCTTGTTATCATAATCATACCATTTATTAGCTTCTTTAGCATTATTACTATCAGCTTTCTTCCAACTATCACTAGTACTATCATAATAAACTGGTATCATATTTGATGTAAGTTCTGGTGCATTTGCTCCACTTGTATCTAATTTGCCTTCAGTAGTTTGCTCACTATATAATTGAATCTTATAACTCATTATAGTATTTTTATTTTTAACATTATAACTATTCGGAGTATCATAATCCAACCATAATTTCAATTTATAAGAACTACTAGCAGACCTCTCTAATAAACCAGAATCAAGAATTATATTACCATCACTATCAACTTTTACAACTTTAAAATCTTCTCCATCTTTACTTATACCAGCTTTAACATATTGAGCAGGAATACAAACATCAGCATTAACCGAAGAATCTCCTACTGTATAAGAATTACCAACAGTACAACTATTAATAAGAGACAATTTATATTTAGCATTAATACTACCAGTATTCTTTAATGTAAAATCATAAGTAGTACTATCACTAAGAGCCACATCATCCGGAGTAGGAATAGCATTATTAACACTAATAACTGGAGTAGTATTTTCTAATGTTATTACCAAACTACCTGCACTAATAGTATTAATAGACTGAGTATAAACACTTTTAAATATAAAAGCATAAGATCCTCCGACAAATATAAATAATATAGAAATAATACCCAATAAGAAACTAATCTTAACACCAGGATTATCCTTATATTTTACCTTTAACTTATCAAACTTATTAAAAAAATTCATAAATAAGCACCTCTTTATATAATAAAATATTAAATATAATATATCATAATAAAATATACTTTATCTAAAAATATATCTTATTAAAATAATTATATACACCTAGCAAAGCAAAAAAGCTTTGCTAGACTCTATAACTAATTTTCTACTGCTCGCCGCAAGATTTTACCTTGCAGGCTCGCTCATGTTACTCAACTGATACTAAGTTGATATGGTTTTTGAGAAGTCCCTTCTCCACCTGAAATCTTTACGTTAGATGACAGATAAAGGACTGGGCGCACGGCATGCTCGTAGCCGTTAACGCTGCTGAGGTCATAGACATAGCAATTCGAACGCACATCGAAAACGTTGAAGGAATTACCTGAAACCTGCGGAAGCAACCATTCATCTTGTGATTTATCTAACCAATTATTTGTTGTTTTGCAACTTGCTGAACCAGAATAATCAATTAAGTTACTTGTGCATTCTTTTGATGCTGCATATCCATAATCACTTGCATACATTATTGCTATCTTTTTATTTGCATAATTTTGCATTATTGGATTTGTGTCATAGTAATAGCCTGTTCTATTTGCTTCATTCTTTCTTTCATATTGCCACATTATATCTGATGTTATATTTGAATTACCATATCCTCCAAGATAATATTTTGCTGTTCCTATCATATTCTTAACATTAGTACTTAATGTATTATAGTAATCATTATTTAAATATGTATTTAATGTTGCAATTGTCCAATCATTTGTACCATTTTCATTCCAATACTTATTTCCTATTGAGGTATCTTTTATTATTTTTATTCTATTTTCTACATTACCATTTGTATCTTCGGTTGGTATTATTCCAATTATTCTCCATGTTTCATTATTAAATGTTACATAGTTTTTTACTACTGAGTCTCCTCCACGATATCTATATTCAGTTGCAAATTTATTATCTACTTGTAATGTATTATCTATCTCATGTGTTACTAATTCTAATCCATCTGTTCCCACTTTGGATTTAGCAAAAGTAAGCGCAGGTTCTACTAAATCAGTAGTAACACCAATATTAAATTGATATCCACCAGACATACCAGATATATTTACACCATCTTCAGTTTTATCAACAATTGGATTAGTTTCTTCTTGTAATACTGCATCTTGTGATAACCATGCTCTAAGTCTATAAGTACTAGTTTTAGTAGTTTTAGTATTTGTTGTAAAATTAAATGTTTGATTACCAACTACTTTGCCACCATAAAATCTTTCTAAACTATCTATAGTAGCAACATCCACTACTACTGTCTCACTATTATTCTCAACTTTAGTTAAATACACTTTAACATACTTAGAATCAACACTATTCCCACTTGCTTTAGGACTCAAATATATATAATATTTTAAATCCATCACAACATTTGAAGTCCCTTCTACTGTAAAATCATAATAAGTAGTTTGAGCTTTACCATCAGTATCACTCATCGGAGTACCACTAATAGAAATATCTTTATTACCTTCAACTAATCTTAAAGAAACCTCTTGATCATTTACTATTCCTAGATTTTGCACCCCTAACAGATCAACTTTATCAAAAGCATAAGTACCTACTGCTATTAAAATAAATAAAACTAATAAAGCAGGCACCATCTTAATAACTTGTTCTTTATTCATACTCTTATTCACAAGTATCACTCCCTAGCATTCTATACTATACATATTGATTATATCAATAAATAAAAAAAAAATAAAGTACTTTACTTTATTTCCTTAATTTTTTTATCAATTTCTTCATCAAACAAGAAATCATCACTACCAAATTGTAATACAAATATCAATAATTTCTTTGCATCTTTAAGTCTAGCATACATATTCTTATACCTTCTAAAAACAATATTAGTAACTTCATCAACACTATACCCATCAATCATACCAATTTCTTCTTCAACTTGTTTAACATTAAATAATAAATTCATAAATTTATTAAAATCAACTTCTCTAGATAATAATCTCTTATATTTATTAACACATTTCTTATTCTTTTCTAAATCAAACATGCTAGAATAATCATTCTTCTTGCCACACATTCTATTCAAATAAGAAATAGTCTTATTAAGATTACCATAATCAATTAATTCCATATCATCTAAATCTTTATTACTAGTATCAAGCAAAGTATAAACATCATGATTACCTAAACTACTAGCATCAATATACTCATCTCCAAAGCATTTTTTAAAGTAAGAAACACTTTGTAAAAAATAATCATAATTATTAACATAATTATTATTCTTTTTACAATCATAAGTAGGATCAAACATATAAATACCATTAACACCATATTTCTTATCATTTACATACATAATACTTCTTTGATGTCTAGTAATTCTATTATTATGATCTAAAATAACAGGATAACTCTTTATACCAAGCTCATTTAATAAATAATTAAAATAATTACTAAAACCAGCACAAACACAGCCATCACCAAGCACTACATTATGCACTGCTCTAGTAAGAGAAGGATCATCAAAAGACTTCTTCTTATACTCATTAGCCTTAACAATATCATATACCACCATTACAGTTTCAAGCTCTGAAAGATTAAGACTTTTTATGGTGTGAACAAGACTATTTATTTTAGATATCATATTCTTATAGTCCTTAACACTTGCATTCTCAGAACTAAATTGATAATTTATATAAACATTACTTACCTCATTTTCATTCAATGAAGATATAAAATTAAAAACTTTTTCAGTATTACTAGCTTTAATAACAATATCTATATTTTTAATCCTATCAATAAATTCCTTTAATAAATTAAAATTATCAATTGTATCAATGTCTATAAAAATATGATCGTTCTCACTTACATAACAAGAAAGAAATGAATTATTTAAATCATAAATTTTTTCCTTATAAGAAGCATACAAACAATTTAAATACTCTTCATTATATTTATCTAAAATATAACAATCTTCAAGCCCATCAAAAAATACAACTAATTTATTATTTTTTTCACTTAATACCAACATAATACTCCCCCATAAAACTGCTTTAGTATAACATAATATTAGTAAAAAGTAAAGAACCTCAAAAGAGGTTCTTAATAACTAAAAGTTTTTATGCATAAAAGTAGGTATTTCTATCTCAGTAGGTTCAAAACTACTTGAAGAACTATCTTCATCATCATCTAAATCATATCTATTTTCTGATCTTTTACTAGTTTGATTAATTTGATTATATAAAGGTTGTTTATTTGACTTCTTATCAAAACCTGTAGCAATTACAGTAACAATAACTTCATCAGTTAAGTTTTCATTTATAACAGAACCAAATATAGCATTAATATCCGTATTAGCAGCAGCACGTACCACCTCAGCAGCTTGTTCTGCTTCAAATAATGTTAAATTAGCACCACCAGTAATATTTATAATAGCATCAGTTGCTCCATGAATAGATGTTTCCAAAAGAGGAGATGACACCGCTTGCTTAGCAGCCTCAATAGCCCTATCTTCACCCATACCAATACCAATACCAATAATAGCATTACCAGATTTTTCCATAACAGATCTAATATCTGCAAAATCTAGGTTAACTAACCCTACTACTGCAATTAAGTCTGAAATAGATTGTACACCACGAAGAAGTACATTATCAACTTCTTTAAATGCATCAAGCATTGAAGTAGATTTATCTATAATTTCCCTTAATCTATCATTAGGAATAACTATTAAAGTATCAACACTCTTCTTTAATTCTTCTATTCCTGCCAAAGCATTATCCATTCTTCTTTTACCCTCAAAAGAGAAAGGACGTGTAACAATAGCAACTGTTAAAGCACCTAAGTTTTGTGATATTTCAGCAATAACTGGAGCAGCACCTGTACCAGTTCCTCCACCCATACCACAAGTAATAAATACCATATCAGCACCCTTTAATGCTTCTTCTATTTCCTTTTTAGCCTTAATCGCAGTTTCCTTACCTATTTCTGGTTTAGCCCCAGCACCAAGTCCATGACCTAATTGAATCTTAATATCTGCTTTTGATGCATTTAAAACTTGAGCATCAGTATTAACAACAATAAACTCAACCCCACGAACTCCTGCTTCAATCATTCGGTTAATAGCATTACCACCGCCACCACCGACTCCTACTACTTTTATTTTTGCTAATTGGTCAACCATCGACATATCAAACATAACATCATCTCCTTAATCAAATATTTTAAATATTTTACCTAACACACTACCTGCCCCTATTTTTCTACGTACTTGTGTCAATTCATTTATCTTTTCTTCACTAAACATCGTATAATCTTTTTCTCTTAAATTAAGTTTTTCATTAAAATACTTAACAGAACCATATACAGTAGAATACTTATTATTTCTAATTCCAATAACAGAAAGTGATAAAACACTACTATGTCTACCATACAATTCTTCAACTAAGGAACTAAATCCCAACATAGAAGTAATTCCCCCAGTTACTATTATATAATTAATTTCACGTTTTGTTAAGTTATTTATCTCATTTTTTATACTTTTTAACATTTCCACTAACTTTGTCTCCACTAATTCTGCTAATTGATACTGATTAATAGACACTTCATTTCCCACTCTATTAACAAACTCATAAGTTTCCTCTCCATCAGCATACTTCCTACTAGCAACTGCAAAAGTATTCTTAATCTTAATAGCTTCACTATCTTCAATCTTATAATTAAATATAAGCTCCTTATCAATCATACTAGAACCAATCGGTATAATATTCTCACTCATTATTATACCCTTATTAAATATTGAAACAACACTCTTATCCTCTCCAATATTTACAATAGCACCAACTCTTTCATCCAATTCTTTATTCTTAACAGAATAATAATCCCCAATCGAAGAAATAACTATATCAACTACTTTAATATTCAAACTCTCTATAATACTAATAACAGAATAAACATTCTTCTTAGGAACATAACAAACTATATTCTTAGACTCTAAACACTTACCAGAAAGACCCAAAGGATTCTTAACCTTCTTAGACTCATCAATTCTAAACTCTATTGGTGAAACATTAGCAACTTCCATACCAGCAACTTTTTCTTCTTTTAAAGCATTCTCCATACAATCAAAAATTATATCACCAGTAATCATATCATCATGAACATTTACTTTTCCATGCCTCATACATATTTCCATATTATTCGAAGGAACAATAGCAATAGTCTCTTCAATCTTAACACCAAGTTTACTTTCATTATCCTTTATAGCCTTCTTAATAGAAGAACTAACTAAATTAGCATCCACTATTAAACCTTGCTTAACACCAGTTGATTTAACCGAAGAACTTGCAAGCACATTAAACCTATCGTTAAACTCTTCAACAGTAACGACCTTTATCTCATTAGTGCCAATATCAATACTTGTAAATATCTTTCTCATAAACATCCCTCAATATCTTAATAAAATTATACAATAAACAAATTAAAACTTCAAGAAAAATAAAACAAAGTAATCAAAAAAGGACTTAAGCCCTTTCTAATTCATCTTTTAATTCATCATATCCCATAAAACCAATCATTTGCTTAACAACCTTACCATTCTTAAAAATAATTAAAGTAGGAACAGACATAATACCATATTCTTTAGCAAGATCAAAATGCTTATCAACATCAACCTTAACTATTTCAAAAGAATCTCCAAGTCTTTCTAAAACAGGTGTAAGCATCTTACATGGACCACACCATTCTGCATAAAAATCCACTAAAACCTTATCTTGATTAATAATTTCATTAAAACTTTCATTTTCTAAATACTTTAACATACTATTCCTCCTTAACGATATTTATCAACTACCATAGTAATACCAGGTATATTAATCTTTTCCTTTACAATTAACTTATCCATATACTCTACATCAATAACTTTATACTTTAACATAGCATCAATAGACTTAACATTAAACTTATGAACATCCTTATCTTTTAAATAATCATCCACTAAAACATAAACCTCACTAATTACATCATTAGTATCAGATACAACATTAGATAAAACTGGTGAAGAAGATAAAATAGGATCCATAAACTTAGATTCCCCAAGCACTTTAACATCCACTATTGGTTGATGTAAAAAGAAAAGTGCAATAAATACTACAACATACCCTTCAACAAGTCCAAGTAAAAAACCTAATATCTTCGAAGGAATACCAAGTATAATAGTAAACTTCAAAATCTTTTCAAATATACCAGTAATCTTAACAATTATTCCAAATATTACAGATAATACTACAAACACTAAAATAAACCCAATAAGTTGATACATTATTATATTAAGAGAAACAAGCCCCATCATATCTCCACCAAAATCAAAAAATGGCAAATTATAACTCAAAAAATCCGCTACAAAATCCTTAAGATAATAAGAAACAACAAATAATAATATTGTACCTATCGTAATAACAGTCTGTTTAAAAAAACCATTCTTTAAACCACCAACACCAAATATTAAAATAATACCAATTATAAAGGCATCTACAATTCCAATCACATTACCACTTCCTATAATAATATTATATATTAAAACAATCCAATAATACAAGTAAATTATATAAAACTAATGATATATTATTCAAATTATAATATAATATATATATCAAAAAACTTAAAAAAGCGAGTGATTTTTATGAATAACAAAGAACAAAACAAAAAAGATATCCAAGAAAAAATAAAAAAAGTTGATGGTGCTATGGCACAAGAAGGCATGCCATTAACTAAAGAACTAAAACAAAAACTTTATAATTGCATAATTGGCAAATCTACAACTGAAATAGAACGTAAAAAAGTTATAGAAAAATATAGAGGAATCTATGGATAATAAATATAAATATACTTATGAAAGAATACTAATTATTAAAAAATGAAACTACTAAAAAAGTAGTTTTTATTTATATATAACAAAACCCACCCAAATAGCATAAAATAATCTAGGTGATTTTAATGAATTATAAAATAGTTATAGACGCTGGACACGGTGGCGTCGACCCAGGAGCAGTAGCAAACGGTCTCCAAGAAAAAGACTTCACACTAGAAGCAGCCCTTTACATATACAATAGACTAAACGAATTAGGAGTCCCAGTAAAAATAACAAGAACAACTGATGAAACACTAGATCGAAAAGAAAGAATAAACAGAATAATGAATGCATTCGGTAATAGATCAGATGTAATACTTATATCAAATCATATTAATGCTGGCGGAGGAGATGGTGCCGAAGTAGTATATGCCTTAAGAAACGATGATGAACTAGCAACAGATATCCTAAATGAAATAGCAAAACAAGGCCAAAACATTCGAGGAGCCTATCAAAGAAGACTACCAGAAAACCCTAGTAAAGATTACTACTTCATCATAAGAGACACAGGCAACCTACAATCATTATTGTTAGAATATGGCTTTATAGATAGTCCAAAAGACGATGTATACCAATTACAAAACAATCTAGAAGACTATGCTGAAGCAGTAGTAAAAGCATTAACTAATTACATAAACGTTCCATATACACCACCACAAACAAATAACCAATACATAGTTAAAAAAGGAGATAGTCTATATAGTATTGCAAATAAATATAATATCAGTGTTGAAGAATTAAAAAATCAAAACAATCTAACTAGTAACATCTTACAAATAGGTCAAAAACTAACCATTCCAAAAACAAAACAATCTAACTACACAGTATATACAATTCAAAAAGGAGACTCACTATGGAGCATTGCCAATAAATACGGAATAAGCGTAAATGACATTGTACAAGAAAACAATCTTGGTACAACCATGCTTACTGTAGGTCAACAAATACTAATCCCAGCAGTAAAAGAAGAACAAAAAGATCAAACAACAAATAAAAATGTATACATAGTACAAAGTGGAGACTCTCTATGGAGCATTGCTAAAAAGTTTAACATATCTGTTAATGAACTAAAAAATATAAATAATCTATCTACAAATATGTTATCAATCGGTCAAAAACTAACAATACCAAAACAAGACAACTATGAAAAATACACAGTTCAAAGCGGAGACAGTCTTTGGAAAATATCTAGACAATACAATGTATCAGTAGAAGACATAATAAAACTTAACAATCTAACAAACAACACTTTAAAAGTAGGACAAATCTTACTAATACCAAAAAAATAATTCGAAAATGAATTATTTTTTAATGAATCTGTCTACAAACACCAGACTGAGGAATATAAAAACAATGATTTTTATACCTTCCAGAATTCCTTTGTTCATACCAAAGAGCTAAACAATTCTCATCCTTCTTCGGAGCATAAAACCATAAAGCATTAGTCGCAGGATGATAATACTCCCCTCTTAAAATACGACTAGCAAGACTAAGCTCCTTAGCAGTAGGATTACCAACAAACAAAGAAGAATTAACTCCTACAAAACCACCAGGACTTTGATATACAACATCAGTAATAGTTCTTATATTTTTAAAAGTTAAACAATCAGCAAGAGCACGATTTACAATAACATTACCAACCATTAACATACCAAGATCCCCTTCACCAAGAGCCTCTGCTCTCATAAGTCTAGCAAGAAGATTTTTCTCTTTAGCAGAATACTTTATTATACTCAAAAACACATCACCCATAAAAATATATGTAATTTTTCAAAAAATAGTTTTATTATTTACATTTATATGATATAATTAACTAGACGTAGGGGTATAGTTCAATGGTAGAATAACGGTCTCCAAAACCGCTGATGTGGGTTCAACTCCTGCTACCCCTGCCATTTTTTTATTTTGTAATAAAATAAAAATGAGGTGCAATATGAAAGATATAGATATTAAAAGCTTAGAAAATGCAAAAAAACTATTTTCTAGCAATGACATAGATAAAATAGAAGTAGGAACCATCAAAGGACTACAACAAATACATAAATACCTATTTAATAATTTATATGATTTTGCAGGAGAAATAAGAAAAACAAACATTTCTAAAGGAAACTTCAGATTTGCAAACACCCTGTACTTAGAAGAAATTCTAAAAAAAATTGAAACAATGAAAGAAACAACAATAGATGAAATAATAGATAAATACGTTGAAATGAATATTGCTCACCCATTCCTCGAAGGAAATGGAAGAAGCACTAGAATATGGTTAGATCTAATTCTTAAAAAGAATATTAATAAAATAGTAAACTGGCAAAACATAGATAAAACACTATATCTACAAGCAATGGAAAGAAGTCCAATAAATACACTAGAAATTAAAACACTAATAAAAGAAAACTTAACAGACGACTTTTCATTAGCAAATATATTTAAAGGAATTGAAACATCATATTACTATGAAACTGATGATTAATACACTATAAAAGTGTATTTTTTTATTACAAAAAAAGAGACCAAAGTCTCATAATAACTTAATATGGAGCGATTGATTAAGTTATTTACAACTTAACTATCACAATTAGGAATTAATACAATTTGTATCAATTTCTATATACATCTTACCACAATTTTATTTAAATTTTTATTAATTATGTTAAATTGGTCAAATTATATGATAAAATGGTATTGTAGGTGATAATAGATGAATTATAAATATCAAAGAAGACAAATATTATGAAAAAGATTAAAAGTTCCAAAATATATCTTAAATAAAGTATATAATTGCACTTTATCTTTTAATGAGTTTATTGAATATCAATTAGATGATAAAATACCAACTTCTTGCATTATAGAATCTGATAGAAAAATTGTAGAAAAGTTTGGTATAGATAAATGTAAAGATTTAGATTGGGAGTTAATTAACAAAAGAATATATGATAATAACATTAGATTTAGAGATATATTAATGTCTATTGATCCACAAACACAAGATATTAATCGTGCTTTATATGAACTAGTAAAGAATCAAATAAAACCAAGTGATTATTCACTAAAAATGGCTGAAATATATTCTGATAGATTGTTTGAAATACCTAAAATTGAAAATTATGATTATAATGAAATCAGATTAAGAGATATGAAAATAAACTTTAATGAAGGTAAAGTCAGTTTAAAAGAAATTGTCAGGAATTGGGAATTATTTAAAGACAAAGATTTAAGTTATTGTTTATTAAATGATGAGAATAATAAAAATAATATTATAGATAGTTCATTAAAAAAATTTATGAATAATTATGGTACATTAGCGCCTTTAATAGTAGAAAATAATGATATATATACATTTATTGATACCATTTCTAATACAACTTCTGACGAGGAAAAATATAATTATTTAAAACAATTTACTGATGATATATTAAGCAATACTTATAGAAAATATGGAGATTACAGACCACCTATTGAACTAACAGATGAACAATTTAAAGAAATATTTAAGTACTCATCAATGGAAGAATATTTAAAAGTATTTAATGAATATAGTGCAATACCTGTAATAGAAGAATTAAAAACATTACCCCAAGACTATATTTTCAATATGTCAATTCCGTTTCAAGAATTATTAAACTCTGATGTTTTATCTTTCATTGGCACATATGGATTAAAAAACATTGTTGATTTCGATAATGAATGTGGTCATTTCTTCACAAAAAATAATTGTGAAATGTTAAAGCTGATGGATGATATGTATTTACATTATTCAAATAATGAACATGATCCTAATAAAACAATCCATACAAAAAAGTATAAAGATGAAAATGGTAATTATATTGATAGACCATATACTAAAGATGAATTCTATGAAGCAATGAAAAGAATGATAATATATGGACCTAGTGATTGGAATTATGTTGATAAAGCTCCAGATTATAGAGATATGACAGGAGAATTCAGAACTAGAAATACAGAGTTATTTATTTCAGAAGAAGCACCAGAAGATTTACAAAAAATGTTTTATACAAAGTCTATTACTCCTCGACTATTATTAGAGCATCCAGAATATATTCAATTCTTAAACGGAAAAGATTTAAGTTCATGTTTAAAAAATAGAGACATACAAGTCAAAGGCAGTAATGCATTAGATGGATATGAGAATATTTATAAATTCCTAGGTAATAAAACTGACTTTAATGGAGTTATGAATTTTATTACTGAATACAGTGATGTTTTAGATATTGTCTTCAATAAAAGAATACCAGGCTACTATCAATATGAGATAGAATTTTCAATTAATGATGATATAGACCAAATTCAAAGCAAAATTCATGAAACTTTAAGAAAACTTATTATTGAAAAAAGATTGACTTATCCTACACATATTCCTAAGAATTTAAGCGAAAAATATCCAACTATGTTTTTAGATAAAAATGCACCTCAAGAATTACAAGAAGCTTTTTATAGTAGAACAATATCATCAGAGTTTATTTTGTCAAATCCATCATATAGAGAATATTTAAAAAATGTTGATTTAGAGGTTTTATTTAAATATATGCCTGTAAACATTGCAAATGAAGAAGATAGATATGAACAAGTTAATTTAGTTAGTGGTATTAAACAAATATTCGGTTCAGATGATGCCTTTGATGTAATGTCTATATATGGAAAATATATTGAACAAGTATATGAGGCAAATAACCTTAAAAACTTCTTATATAATCCAGAGTTTACGCAAGATGGTTTTCTTGATGAACTTGATAAAACCATATTACAGAATATTATTGATGGAAATATGAAGTACGATGAGAATATTCCCAGTCATTTCAAAAATAATAATCCAACTTTATTCTTAGGAGCAAATGTGCCACAAGAAATAAAAGATAAATTCTATAATAGAGAATTTACATTAAAAGATTTTAACGATAATCCAGAATTATTAAATATATTTGAAAATACGAATATAGCATGTGCTTTTTCAGAAAATATGTCTTGGATTATTCCATTATTTAATGATTCTGAAAATTTTAAAACTGGAAACTATAATCGTATGAAAGTTATATCAGAATATTCTAAAATACAAGATGTTGAACTTCAAAAAGAATTTAAAAAATATGTTATAGAATTTAAAACTAACATTAATGTAGAAAAAATAGAATATGTTTCAGAAGTTTTGTCAAGACTTTCATTATCAAATTCAAGTGAAATATTTACATTTAGAAAAGAACTTGCTACGCAAATATTAAAATCTAATAATCCTTTAGAAAGCTTAGGTAAGATCGAAGATATATTTATAAGAAATAATATTCCAACAGTTGGTAAAATATATTCTTGCTTTGAAATACTACATCCAGATTTTCAAGGTTTTAATTTTGAAAGTTCTATGGTTTCACCAGTATTAAAAAAGTCATCAACAAAAAATAAAAAAATAATAGTTTTTTCAGATTTAATAAAATGTTCTTTCGGATCCAATAATAAGTCTGTTAATGCATATTTAAAAAATATAGAGTTTGGTTCTAGTCTATATGAAAGTATAAAAACTGGACAAATTCAATTTGATACACTTGGTGAAATAGAAAAAAGAAAATTAATAATATTTAGCAATCATTTGGCAACATTATATAATAATACAATGAAAGCAAAAATGGGAAACGAAATGTTTATATCTAGTGGAGATGTTTTAAATGATATTTTAGAACTTTCAAAAAAACTCTCTCCAGATGGGACATTAGATTATAATTTAGCAGATAGAGTTATTCGAATGTTCTGTGGATTTACTGGAATTGACACATTAGAACAAGCTAAAGAATTTATTGAACAAAAAGTTAAAACAGCTGATTATAGAAATAGACATGCTTCTAACTCAGATATGATATTAGAGCAAGGAGATTTCATTAAAGGAATTGGCGATATTAAATATTTAAGAAATATTTTACAAAATGGTAGTGTTGCAAAAGAGTACTTAGGTTCAAGTGCTACTAGTGATGCAACTCCACTTGATACTGATATTTCAATGATAATGAGTTCAGACGGAACAATAAGTGAAAAAATGGGTGCAACTATGGCTTCAAGTTATGGGCCTATATGGTTTGTACTTAAAAATGATGATAGATTTATGACTACTAGAACTAGTAGTGAAACATTAGAAGCAAAAAGAGATATATCCAAAATGGAGGTATTTTATACAGGAATTTTAGGACAAGGACATTATGGAATTAGAACAGGTTTTGCTTCAAGTGAAATTAATTATATTGTTATGGAAAACTATGATCCAAGAGTTGGATTAGAAATAGCAATGAATGGCTTTTACATTCCTGTAGCTAATAAAGAAGGTAAAATTGTATTTACTCCAAAAGATTATGATGAATTAAGAACTAAAATGAGTGGTTTATCGTATTTTGATGAGAATAATTATACTTTCTCTGAAAATCTAATTACAGAAGAAACAGAATATTTTGCCGAGCAAATAGAACAAAGCAATTATGAAGTTCAAGCAAAAAGAGAAAAGATTAATAGTATTATTAAAAAATCTCTTGAAGAATTAGGATTGCATTTAAAAACTAATATTGATGGTAATTTAACCGAAGGATTTGTAGAATTAATTGATACTGGTTCAACTGGAAGAGGAACAAATAAACCTGGCGATGGGGATTTTGATTTTATGATGAGATTGGATAAAATAATATTATCAAACCCTTCTAGACTAAATGAATTAAAACAAACTATATTAAGAAATCTTGGTAGAGAAAATTCCTCTGAATTAACAGGAACTGGAGATTTTAGATTAAAGAGTGTTCAAATAGATAGCAATACAAGTGTAGATATTGATATTACATTTACTGAAAAAACAGATAAAGTATCGTATTCTACTGATATGGCATTACAAGATAGACTTGCTACTATTCAAAGAAATGACCCTGAAAAATATAAATATGTTGTTGCCAATATATTATTAGCTAAACAAGTACTTAAAAAAGCCGAAGCATATAAACCTAATCGTGGTGAAATTCCTCAAGGTGGTTTAGGTGGAGTTGGAATCGAAAATTGGATTCTTCAAAATGGTGGTTCATTCATTGATGCTGCTAAAAGTTTTGTTGAGTCTGCTAATGGAAAAAGTTTTTCAGAATTTCAATCAACTTACCAAATATGGGATTTTGGAGAAAATCATCTAGCCGAAAGAAGAGGATTATATTCACATGATAATTTTGTTTCAAATAATATGAGTGAAGCAGGATATCAAAAAATGGTTCAAGCTTTAAAAGAATATTTAAAATCTATGGAGATTTCACAAATAGATACTGAAACTATAAAACGATGACTTATAATGATAAGCCATCGTCTTTTTCTTTGTCTTTCCTTGTATAATAGAATTCTTCAGCAGATTCTTCCATTTCTTGATTAATTTGTTTAACAAATTAAATCCTTTAAATCTTCTTTATTATTTTCTTTTAACTTCAGGATCATATTATTGCTTAAAATATTTTAAACCTAAACCACTATGATTAAATAAATGGTCAACTATTGTCTTAATAAATTCTGGTAAATTTTGAAAGACTTTATTTAAGTGATTAATAAGATAAACTGTTTTTTCTTTTAAATTTCTATATTAGTTTACTTACAATATTAATCTTAATAAAATTCTTTCTTAACACAAAAAATATCAATTTCTTTTAAAAATTGATATTCTATATATTAAGTTCAAACTCTAAAAGTTTAAAGAAACTTTTTAATGGAGGAGCTAACCGGATTTGAACCGGTGCTCAAGGTTTTGCAGACCCATGCCTTACCGCTTGGCTATAGCTCCATCAAGTTGTAAATTAATTATACCATTATAATTATATAATTACAACATTTTTTTATGCGTTTTTCAAAAGAAAAAGACTAGATTCTAATCTAATCTTTCACGAATTACACTTTTCGCTGCGGCAAGACGCGCTATTGCAACACGGTAAGGACTACATGATACATAATCAAGACCTAATTCATTACAGAAATAAACAGAAGAAGGATCCCCACCATGTTCACCACATATACCAAGTTCAATATCAGGATTAACACTCTTAGCTTTTTCAATTGCAATCCTCATAAGAGAACCAACTCCATTAGTATCAAGTCTCATAAATGGATCATTTAAGAAAATCTTCTTATCATAATAATCATTCAAGAATTTTGAAGCATCATCACGAGAAAAACCATAAGTCATTTGAGTCAAATCATTCGTACCAAATGAGAAAAACTCTGCTTCTTTTGCAATCTCATCAGCCATAACAGTAGCTCTAGGTACCTCAATCATTGTACCAATCATATATTTAATAGAAACATCACTAGAACTAATCATATCATCACAAACTTCTTTAATAATATTTTTAATATACTTTAATTCATTTACATCTCCCACTAAAGGAACCATTATTTCAGGTTTTACAACAATTCCATTTTTACTACAAGAAATAGCAGCACCAATAATTGCTTTAGTTTGCATAACAACTATCTCAGGATACGTAATAGAAAGCCTACAACCACGATGCCCCATCATTGGATTAAACTCTTTCAAACTAACTATCTTCTTCTTTAAATCTGAAGCACTAATACCAAGAGAATCAGCCAAAGTAGCAATATCACTATCTTTACTAGGTAAAAACTCATGTAAAGGGGGATCAAGAAGCCTAATAATAACAGGATAACCATTCATTACATTAAACAAATCCATAAAATCATTCTTTTGATATGGAAGAATTTCCATAAGAGCTTCTTCCCTTTGTTCCTTAGTTTCAGAAACAATCATCTTTCTAAAACTAAATATTCTACTCTCATCAAAGAACATATGCTCAGTCCTACAAAGACCAATACCCTCTGCACCAAAATCTCTAGCAACTTTAGCATCTCTATAATTATCAGCATTAGCTCTAACACCAAGCTTTCTAATACTATCAGCCCAAGACATAAAAGTTTCAAAATCTCCACTTATCGATGGTGCAACAGTATCAAGTTTTCCAAGATATACAAGGCCAGTCGAACCATCTAAACTAATATAATCTCCCATAGAAAGAACTGTACCACCTTCACATGTAAGAGTCTTATTAACATTATCAATACTTAAACTACCACATCCAGAAACACAACATGCACCCATTCCACGAGCAACAACTGCAGCATGAGAAGTCATACCACCACGAATTGTAAGAATACCATTACATATTGCCATTCCTTCGATATCCTCAGGACTTGTTTCAAGTTTTACTAAAATATAATCATCATCTTTATTTTTTATATCCTTAACATCAAAAATAATCTTACCATAAGCCGCTCCAGGAGAAGCTGCAAGTCCTTTAGCTATCACTTTTCCTTTTTTAAGAGATTCATTATCAAACGTATCATGAAGTAAGCTATCAAGCAACTTTTCATCAACTCTCATAAGAGCTTCTTCCTTAGTAATTAAACCTTCATTAACCATATCAACTGCAATCTTAACCGCAGCCTTACCAGTTCTCTTACCATTTCTAGTTTGTAACATATAAAGCTTTCCATTTTCAATAGTAAACTCCATATCTTGCATATCTTTATAATGTTTTTCCAAAATATCACATATCTTACAAAACTCCATATAACAATCAGGCATTACATCTTTTAAAGTATCAATACCAAGCGGAGTTCTAATACCCGCAACAACATCCTCACCTTGAGCATTAATCAAATATTCACCAAATAAAACATCTTCACCAGTCGCAGGATTTCTAGTAAAAGCAACCCCAGTACCAGAATTATCATTCAAATTACCATAAACCATTTCTTGAACATTAACCGCAGTACCCCAAGAATCAGGTATTTCATTCATCTTTCTATAAAAAATAGCCCTATCATTATTCCAAGACCTAAAAACAGCCTTAATAGCCTCAAGAAGTTGAACCTTAGGATCACTAGGAAAATCTACTCCCGCAAGCTTCCTATACTCACTCTTATAAATATCAACAACTTCCATAAGATCAGATAAAGACAAATCACTATCCTTAGAAATACCCTTATCTTCCTTTATCTTATCAAAAAGCCTTTCAAAACTAGACTTAGGAAACCCCATAACAACATCAGAAAACATCTGAATAAAACGACGATAACTATCATAAACAAATCTACCATTCGAAGTTTTCTCACTAAATGATTTAACAACCTCATCATTAAGACCCAAGTTAAGAACAGTATCCATCATCCCAGGCATACTAACCCTAGCACCACTTCTTACACTAACTAAAAGAGGATTTTCTAAATCACCAAACTTTTTACCAGTATACTCCTCAAGTTTTTTTATCTCACTAAATATTTCCTCTTCAATCGAAGAATTAATACTACAATCATCTTCATAATACCTTAAACATGCATCACAAGAAACAGTAAATCCCATAGGAACAGGAAGCCCTAAACCAACCATTTCTGCAAGATTTGCACCTTTACCACCAAGAATATCCTTCATATCCTTGTTACCTTCTTTAAAACTATATACGTATTTCATATTTAACCTCCTACTATAATTTTACCAAAAAAATGAACCAAATAAAAGAAAAACAAAAAAATAAAAGCCAAAAGACTTCTATTTAGTATTAATATTTATATCTCCTACTCCACCATCTATCTCAATAACATTACGACCAGTTCCTAAAACACTATCCTTAACAACATCAGTACCATTAACCTTAACAGAACCAATTCCTAAAGACAAATCAAGAGATAAATCTGACATATCATTAAAAAGATTAAGAACAAGCTTACCAACACCACAATCAACCTCACTAGAACCATTAATAAAAGCATTAATATTGGTATCACCTGCACCCATATCATAATCTAAATTATTAATATTACCATTCTTAATAACAAACTTACCAGCTCCTCCATCAATCGAAGTATCATTATAAACAACTAAATCATTAATAACTACATTACCTACTCCAATATCAAATGAAAGATTCTTAGTAACAAGCTTATCAATATTAACACTACCAAAACCAGCATCAATCAAAACATCATCAAAAACATAAGAAGAAGGAACAATAACAGTAACAACATCTGACATATCAAAACTAAAATGACCCTTTTCTTTTATAGTAATCTTATTATTATCATTATTAACACTTATATACTTACTATCAGTAGAAACATCAAAACTATCTCCACTTTTAATCTCTAATCTACTAAACTTAAGAGAAACATCCAAATAATTTGAATTCAAAGAAACATTTCTATCATTACTAGTCACAAAAGAATTACCAATCGATAAAACAATATCAATCAAAAAAGAAAATATACTAAATATTAAAAGAAAAGCAACCCCTATACCAAAATACTTAACTATCCTTTGAGTACTACTCATTTAATCTCTACTCCTCCAAATAAACAAGTAGCATTAATATAAATAGTCTTATTCTTTGAATCAAAATCTCTTTCCTTCTTTTCTACTCCTCCAAAAATAGAAGTAGAAACAACCTTAACATTAACATCACTAGGTACAATAATAGTAATACCTCCAAAAACACTAAGAGTATTTATAACAACATCATTCTTAATATTACTCTTAAAAATATTACACTTAATACCTCCAAAAACCGCAGTCATATCACAACCACTAAAATCCTCATCAGAAAAATCCAAATCCTGTCCTGAAAAAGTAGCACAATACTCCTTATTAGAACCTTTCTTATTAAGTTTTTTAACCTCTTTTCTTACTTTACTAGACACCTTATCCTTAAATATAATAGAAAATCCAATAATAACAAGAATAACAGGTACAATAAGCTTAAACAAAATATCAAAACCAATAATATCTTGACATCCAAGCAATAAACAAACTCCCACTAATAAACCAATAAAACTACCAGTTTTATCCTCATCACTAAGTAACCCAATAAAGCAAGGAACAATTATAAAAAGTGTCCACCATCCTGCAAAAAATATATTGATATCAACCAAACCAGTTGCATTAAGTCCTAAAATAAGACCCAAAACAATTAAAACAATCCCCCATAAAGTATTTGAAATATTCTTCATCTTATCACCTCTAACTTAATTATACACAATTAAAAATAAATGTCAAATAAAAAAATTCCCATAATCAGAAATTTTTAATTACGAAACACCTATAATATAAGGATTATCCAAAGTTCCAGTACCAGAAAGATATTTAACACCATTATCTAAATAGAAAACTGGTCTAGATGTATGAGAATTAACACTATATCTAAATGCATCTAACGTTCCTGTTGACTTAATACCATTTGCATAATAATGTGAACATCCATTACAATAAACTGAAATAGTCCATTCATCTGTATCAACACTTGTATCATTATTACTTTGATGTAACCAAGACTTTAGCAACGGATAAGATTTATTTCTCCATGCAGTAGTTTTTATTCCAACACTACCAAGAGATAACCCAATATCTGAATCATACATTAGCCCAATTTTACTACTAGAAGTACTTGAGCTCAATTCTTTTTTGTAAGCAGCTTCAAATGTACTACTATAACTCATTACTACAGCATAATTCCAATCAATAATAGATGAATACCAAGAAGTATTCGTACTTAAATAAGGATAAGAAGAAGTATTTGTTAAAAAATGCGGACCATTTACATTAGTTCTTATTAAACTAACATCCCAACTAGCAGTGCTATTTGTAGCATACCATAAACTCTTATTCTTCAATTGCTTATACTTAATAAGCTTTACATGATTAACACTATTTGAATCCTTAAAGACCCCTATAATTCTATACATATATGTATCAGGATTATTAATACAATCACTCTTGTTATCAGTACCAAAACAAACATAATTATCTGGACTTAAACCAGTATATCTATAACCATCATTTGTAAGACCAGATTGCCATACCATTCTTTTTAAAATAATATGTTCTGCTAAATTTTCCTCTGAAACAACAGTAATAGTTTTATTAAGTACATCCTTAGTATAAGGGCTAATAGTCTTAACACTTAACCCAATACTTTCTTGCTCATTAAACAAAGCACCCTCTCTCAAAGCAAGTTTAAGAGTATAATTTTTTGTAGTCTTTGCTCCACCTGCAATTGTAATATTCATTTTATTATCATCAGATATTTTATCATCTACAACTAAACCAAATACAGAAGAATCAATACTAACTTCAAAAACAGTATCCAAATCAGTCTCATTTGAAGAAACATAATTATTAAGTACAAGATCAATAATCAATGACTGATCATCTTCTTTTACATACTTATCGTATGAAACATCAGAAGAGTTATACATCTTATCACTAGTTATTTGAGTACTCTTTGAAACATCAAACTTATACCTAGCACCAGTATATGAAGTTGAGATAGATAAAAATAATATAACTACAATAATCATTAAAAACTTTTTATTCATCAAAACATCTCCTTACAACTCACTTTGTTCTACATTTGCTTCTATTTTAACATAATCACTAATATTTTGATAAATATATGATTTATCACTTTCATTCCATATAATTTCTAAAACATAATTATCAGTAACTTTAGAACCCGCTGCTAACTGAAATTTGTCACTCCTATTATCAGTAAGAAGTAACTCTTCTCTCTGATTATCATCAACTCTATAAAGTTTAAACTCTAAAGGTAAATTATCAACATTAACAAATAAAGAATAATAAAGTGCAATATCATTAACTAAATCATTATTAAAATTAGTAACCTGAAAAGGAATTTCAATATTTTTAACTGGACTAACCTTTTCACTAACATCAGTAATTGAAAGATTTAAGATAGGTTTAGCAATATACATTTTATTACTAAGTTCAATGTTTTCATTATATTTAGAAATACTCGGAGACATAAAAAGCACTAAAAAAAGCATGAAATATATAATTAAAAAATACAAATATTTTTTCTTTAGCACATTATCCCTCCTAACTATTTTTTACTAGGTATTAAAGCAGTTATAATAAAACCAAATATAAACAGAACTATCCAAAACAACGGTTTAGATGTATATCTAACAATACAACTAGTATTTAAAATCAAAACAACTTTACCAACAACATCACTAACACGAATTGGATCATCTAAAGCATTATTATAATCACCTTTAGTTACTACATTAAGTTCATTAACTCCAACAATTCTATGAGTTATATAATCATCATCATTTTTATATGTTACTATATCATTAACAAAATAAGTATCTTGTTTCTTAATCAATATTATATCCCCAACCTTAATAGTGGGTTGCATACTTCCAGAAACAACTGTAAACATCTGATAACCAAAAAATGAAATATGTAAGATATTTAATAGTTTTATAATTAAAATAAGTATAACTAAAATATAAAAGAAAATACTAAATATTTTTTTTAACATCTTTTAACCTCATAAATTTATTAATTCAGTAACATTTGTATCATACTGAGTACCAACAATTTCAATAGGTACCACCAATTCACTAACATTCATTCCAACATAAGTATCATTATCAATATCATCCACTATATACAGCCATTTCCAATATATATTAATATCAATACCATCTATATCATTATGTTTAAGTGTACCTTCTATACCATTACTACTAAGTTCTTTAGTCATCTCTTTATCAGTATAAAACTTCAAATTATTTGGTGCATTTACAATCCCATTAATTTTAACATTAAACTTAACACCAGTCTCAGTATTAGCATTATTTAATTTAAGATTAATTACACCACTAGTTCCTGGAGCAATTTTACCATTAGAAAGAGTCGATTCATCATATGTACCATTAATATTTATATTTATAACAGTATTTTTATTATCACCAAGAAATGTCCACTTTGCAACATTTAAAAAGCCATAATTTGAAACATTATCAGTATAACTTGCATAAGTCAAAGTATTACCAAAAACTACAATACCAATAACTATAAACAAAACAACCATTAATAATCTTTTAACCCTCATTCCTCCATCACCACCTTATTTTTGTTTAAAATAAACTTATCTAAAACAAAGAATAACAAGAAGAAAATAATTATCAAAAACTTATACTTTAAAAACAAAGTAATAATTAAAAACTTATAAACATACTTTCCAACAACATCATCAATAGATATCATTTCATCACATGCACCATTAGCATCACCCTTTGTTATTATTCCATCATCTGCTATAGAAACAATTCTATGAGTAACATAAGAATCATCAACTTTATAAGTAATGATATCCCCCACTTTATAATTATCATAACTTTTTACAACAATCAAATCATTAATATGCAATTCACTTTCCATACTAGATGATGCAACTTCAAAGAAATAATACTTATCAAAAAATGAAACAACATCTTTATTAGTCAATCTCTGATACCCAACTATACAAATATATATAATCAATACAATGCATATAAAATAAAAAGTAAAATCAACTATTTTCCTTAAAAAATTAATCATTTATCTGTTCTGCCTTTATATTAATTTTTAATTTGTAATTAGCAACACCACTACTACCAATTGACGTATCATTTGAACTATCAAACCATTTCCATTCAAGATAGTATGTGTCATCATTACCACTAAATAAATTAACATCATTTTGATTTAAACTTGTATAATAAGACCAATCACTAACAATATAATTATTACCATTTAACAAACGATATTTCATATTAATACTATAATCATTTGTTTCTTCAAAAAGCATAGTATATTTAATATTAAACCTAGTTTTATTACTAACAACAAATTTATATTTTCCAGTAATTCCCGGTGCAATAATATTAGAATTTTTATAAGTAGAATTCTCAAATATTTTTAAATCGTTATCAGAACGCCAAGAAATATTATCATCATAAATTTCTATCTCATCACTATACTCTGTTTTTGAATTATTATTGCTAGTATTATCATTATTATCAAAGTTATTTATTTTACTATTTTCATACTTGCCAACAGATGTACTTGTTTTATTACCACTGACATTATCATCAGAACTAATATTATTATCAGTA
The DNA here is from genome assembly GCA_934101185.1 of uncultured Bacilli bacterium. GTDB lineage: Bacteria > Bacillota_I > Bacilli_A > RF39 > UBA660 > JAEDJI01. The sequence goes on from CAKOQD010000001.1 coordinate 76,375, forward strand.
TCTTGTTTGTCATTACACTTACAATCATAATCACATTTTATTTCAAAAACATTAACAACATCTTCACAATCATCTTTAGTAAAAAAGCCATTAAAACATATAAAAAATAATAACAATAAAATTATAACTATTAAAATCACAATTGTAATCTTATATTTTTTATTACTCATAAATTCACCTCTTATTGTTCCACTAAAGACTACAAAACTATAATCTTTAGTGGAAGAATAATCTTCCAACCATTAAGCAATATGTTGTTTAACAACTACATTAACAGGAATTTCTAATGTTCCAGCATTAATTCCAGTTGCAGTATCTTTAGTATTATTAGCTTCATCATTAGCCCATTCTACTTCAATAGTAACATTTACTTTAGTACCATCAGTAACTTCTGTTAAAGATAAACTACCAGTATATGCTCCATTAGAACTAGTTAAAGCATTATCGCCAACTTTTACTGATTTAATTGCTAAACCAGCATCAGTTAAATTAGAAGCATCAATTGAGATAGAATAATCAATAGCAACTTCTGATCCAGTTGGGTCAATAGTAAGGTTCCCAACAGCAGTACTTCCAGGTGCAACTTTTCCAGAAACTACATTAGCATTAGCAGTAACAGTAAATGGAACTTTAACAGAATCAGATAATTCATTAGTACCATCAGTAACTTTAACTGCCCATTTTGCAACACTAACTTCACCTTTTCCAGAAACTTCAGTCACATAACGTGCAAAAGTAAAACCACCAAAACTTAACAATAATGCCACAACTAATAATAATGTTACTAAATTTCTTTTTTTCATAAATACTCCTCCTTACAACATATTAGTAGAGTACAAACAATACCCTACTATAATGAATTATATCATATATTGTCGAAAAATGAAACAAAAAATAAATCAATTACCAATAACTACAAAAAAATAAACAATAAAAACAAAAAAGAGTCATAAAACTCTTATAACACTAAATGGCGTCCCCGATTGGATTTGAACCAACGACCTATTGCTTAGGAGGCAATTGCTCTATCCAGCTGAGCTACGAGGACAAAAAAGATTATCTAAAGAAGCAAAAACTTATAACCAAACATAAAAATGAATACTTAGCAAAATAATATCTACAAGACATAATCTCATATATCGCAGAAACATCATCAATAATATCCACAATAACACTTTCTAAATACTTAGGAACTTTTCCCCCAATAGGAAACATATGAGAACATATAATATTCTTTTCCATATCATTTAAACTAACTAAATTACTAGCATTAACAATTGCTCTTTCATAATGATGAGTAAGCCTATACAATTTACTATTAGAACTAAACTCTTCATTAAAAAAATAATCATGAAGAAGACCCGCTTTACTAGCACTAACATAATCTAAACCAAGTCTTTTACATACTTTATAAGCTCTATAAGAAACCCTAATAGAATGATCAAGCCTACTACCATGATGATGTACTTCATCATCAAGCTTCTTAAAAGATTCGTTATCTAAAATATCACTAACTATATCCAAATACTCTTTATTCATAAATCAACCCACCAAAAAAATTATAACACAAAATAAAAAACCCTACAAGGGTTATTAAACATAATGGTCGGAGAGACAGGATTTGAACCTGCAACCCCTTGGTCCCAAACCAAGTGCTCTACCAAGTTGAGCCACTCTCCGATAATGGCGTCCTGGAAGGGATTCGAACCCCTGACCGCCGGCTTAGAAGGCCGATGCTCTATCCAGCTGAGCTACCAGGACATCCATCTGCATTTCATAAATGCTATTTAATTATACAACAAAACTTAATAAATATCAATATCTTTTTTATCTTTTTCTAAAATTTTAACACCATCAACATTTATTTTAACCTTAGAAACAGAATAATTAGAAAACAAAGAACATAAAAGAGGCTTAACAACAGTATCAGAAACATTATCAAAAGAATCAGTAAAATCAAGACTAATAACATCATCATCTATATCATAAGAAACTAACTTAACACTATCACTAAGCATAGAAATCAAATTATCATGATACAAAAAACTAGATAACTCCTCCACTATTATCTCAAGCTTTTCCCTCTTATCATTAACATACTTAGTAACAGGAATCAAATAATAATCATCATTATTCTTAGTATAGTAATAAAGATTAATCCTCTTAATATCCATATTACTACTAAGAGAATAACTCTTATTTATACCATAATCATCATACAAAACAGTAGGCAATTTCTTGTTAGTATTAGGAACATATTTAAGAAGTGAGTCTTCAACATATATCTCAACACCAACAACCTCATCAAAACCAAGCAAAGTATAAAGTAAAGACTCAATCATAGCATCAGACTGTTCACTACTAATATTAAGAAGCTCCTTAGAAAAAACAACCTTTAAAATATCCCCATCCAACTTAACAGAAATAAGCTTAGTATCTCTAGGTAATATAGGCTTAAAATAACTAGGTAACAAAGAATTCTTATTATTATCAATAATCATAATATCAATAACATTAGAAACCTTCTCCTCCAAAGTATCCCCATCAAGAAACACACTAGTCATAGAAACATAAGAATCATCATTAATAGTATATAAAGAAACTTTATAAGAAGAATTAGAATAAGACTCTTTATCAACACCAGTCTTACTAAAACTAAAAAGTACAAAAGCAATAAACACAATCAAAGTAGTAAAAAATATCTTATTAATAGACCTTTTCCAAAACATACACCTCACCAATTAAATATATGAAAAAACATGTGCATTTAGCACATGTTATAGTGATAATTCCCTTAGTTTCAAAAGTTCTACAACTGCAGCAGCTCGTCCTTTAACCCCAAGTTTCTGCATAGCATTGGAAATATGATTCCTTACTGTCTTTTCACTAATATTAAGCTTACTAGCAATTTCCTTAGTAGTCTTATTCAAAATCAATAATTCAAACACTTCTTTTTCCCTTTTTGTAAGTATAGATTTTCTCAAAAAGCATTCCCTCACTTTCAGATTGGGTGGTTTTATATTATCCAATATATTTTATGAGAAAAATCTATAAAACGTTACTTAGAAAACTTTACAGAAACACTAACATAAGAATTAAACTCATCTTGAACCAAATTCATAATCTTATTAGCAAGCTTCACATCATGATCCTTCTTATCAACAACAACAGAAACTTTAGAAGAATCAACCTCTACAAAACTATTAAGAGAAAGTTCATTCTTAATCTTAGAAACAAGAGCCTCCTCCATTGCCTTAGTAGAATTAATATTCTTAATACCCTCATAAGCACCATTCTTATCACTAGTACTAGCACTACTATCAGACAAAATAGACTCATACTTCTTCAAAGACTCATTCCTCTTCTCATCAAGCTCAATCTTTAAAGTAGCTAAATAATTAGACTCAGAAACCTCCTTATTAACAGACTTAGTATCAGTAGAAGTATCATTATCAATAATACTATTAGTAAACACTTCGTTAGGCATTGTTATATAATATACACTAAGTACTAATACCAAACTAAATAAAGTTAAAAACCACAACCCTTGCTTATTTATCATATAATAAACCTCCTAAAGAATTATATGAAAAAAAAGAGTTATTAGAACTCTTTATAATTTGCTATTCAATCAACACGATGAAACCAAAAATGAAAAGGAAAAGTACGAAAGTTGTAAAACATTTTTTTCCTTTCTTTCTATTTTGCTGTGCCAGTTCTTTGAACTGGGTCAGTTTGGGAGAAAAAAAATAACAATTAGTTTATCATCTCCAAAGGAGCCACTGACTTCGTCAGTCCAGAGCGCCGGCCCCAAGAAGGACTGCGCGGGCGGAGGCGTCAGTGTTAGCGTAACCGTCGCTGAAGATGAAGTTGAAGGCACCGGCGACAGCACCATTAAAGAAGCTACCGCCGCGCAGAACCCAAGGGTTGCCAGAGTACACGAAGTTGGCGTAATCTCCATACCAGTTACCTGTTTTTCCTGTTGGTGCCATTTCTTTTGTTGCATCTCCTAGCTTTCCTCTTGTATATGAAATATTTGATGAAGCATCATAACTATATTTATCATAATATCTCTTACTTGGGAATGCATATGTTCCTGTAAATGATGTACCACCATCATATAAGATTCCTGTAAATGCTGAGTTATAGTTGTTACTTGTTTGATATCCACTCATTTGTTGTCCATTGCTCCATACCATATTACCCATCATATATTCGTGTGCTCCACCACTCATGTCATATACTCCATATACGTTTCCTGTAGTACTTGCACTTTGTCCTAACGCTGTTGTATATGAATAACATGTTGCACCACTTGTTGTTGAGCCTGCACTTTGTGGTCCACATCCTGTTGTATATGTATTTTTACTATTTATTGCTACTTCTTTATTTATTCCATATTTACTATGTGATAGGTATGTTACAGCTCCCCATTCCATATTCTTCATCATATGGGTTTCATCAGTTGTTGCAAATCCATATTTATTTCCACTTTCTCTCATCTTTTGGATTCCATTAAAGAATGTTCCTACTTGTGCTCCTCTCCATGATGTTACATTTGGTTTTATTTGAGGTCTTATTGTTTGCAAGTTACATCCTGAACCTACTGCATCACTGGTGTTAGGTGTACAACTAGTATCACTAGATACTTCAAACTTTCCTACCCAGATTCCTGTTAATTCTTCTCCTGTTTCTCTTACGTTGTTATCATTTTTATCCCACCAGAATGCTGGATGGGTATATGTACTTGTTCCTGCTTTTAATCCTCCATTTGTTGTATCTGTACATGTTTCACTTGTACTACTAGTACCAGTAACATTATCAGTACATTTTATTGTACCAGTACTTGCTGTACCACTCTCAAACTTAACATTTATTTCTTGTGGTGTATTTGTATTAAGATATGTATAAGTATATCTTGGTACCCATACCCACATTGTATTTATATCACTCATTGGTATTGTAGTTCCTGCATCTGCTTTTAAATAAGCATCTCTATTGGCACTTGTAACTGTTACTGCATTTGCCCACATCTTATTATCATAATCATACCATTTATTAGCTTCTTTAGCATTATTACTATCTGCTTTCTTCCAACTATCACTAGTACTATCATAATATACTGGTATCATATTACTTGTTAAAGATGGTTCGTTTGCCCCACTCTTATCTAAGCTTTCAAATAATTTCACCTTATAATGATTATCTTTAGTACCATTACCACGTTCAAGAGTAGTACTAGCCTTTAAATACACTGTTGGTCTAACTAAATAACTACTTGAATAACTACTTCTATAGTTTGATCCAGTTGTAACATTTAATGTATTCGCATAACTACCACTGTAACCTGTCATTAATAATTCATAACTTGCAGTAGAAGAACCAGTATATGTATAAGCAGCTCTATTATATACACTATTATATAACCAATTCTTAGAATAACAACTACTATTATAACTATATATAGCAGTACTATGGCAACTACTATCAGCAGCATATCCATAATCACTTGCATACATTAATCCAACCTTAGCACTTTGATATTGTGGATTATAAGAAGTAGACTTACTAGCTCTTTCTGCAGTATAAGCAGTTGACGCATTTATACTACTATAACTACTAGTTATACCAAGATAATAATTAGTATCAGCCATTAACTTTCTATACTTACTATTTATTGTATTATAATAAGTATTATTTAAATAATAATATGAATAACTATCAGATAAATAAGAACTACTATACCATCTACCATAAGTATAACCATATGCTTTTAACACATTAAGTGGTTTTTCTCTTATAATCTTAACTCTTTCTTCAGTACCACCATTTCCATCATCAACAGTAAATACACCTATTATTCTCCATGTTTCATCATTAAAATCTATATAATTATTAACAGAATCATTAGAACCACTATATCTATAATCAACTGAATCATATGTAATTTGTCCAGTCTTTACTTGATTAATACTAACAACCCCATCCTTACCCACTCTAGACTTTACAACATCAGTTAATTTCTTTCTAGTAGCAGTAAGTTTTAACGTATTATCTGACACATAACTACTACTCCATTTTGCATAAGAATTAGTAACCATATAAGAAATAATACCAGTCAAAACAAGTATCGAACAACATACTAAAGTAAGTAAATACTTATTATATTCCTTTACATCTTTAAATAAAAAACCATATTTATCTTTATTACTAGAAGTCCCCATAAATAACCTCCCTATATTATATAAACTAATTATAATATAAAAAAAGTACTTTTTCAAGCACTTTTATTGAAACTCTTTTCTACAATAAGGACAAACTTTTGAAGAAAAATTAATTCTATGTCCACACTTAGGACACTGTTTAGTTTGATCCTCAGTAATCTCTATTCTTTCATACTCTTCACTATGACCATGATTACCATAAGCACTTTGTCCATTTTGTGTAGGATCAAGTTCTCTTAACTGATCAAAACTCATCGGACCACTTGTATCTTTTTTATATTTTTTAAGATTTTTTTCCATACCATTATTTTTTTCTTGTTCTTTTAACTCATCAGTCTCTTCTCTTAAAGTATTAATCTTATTATTAATTTCCTCTACTTCACTAGAAACACTATCTTGATTACTAATTGCATCAACCATTTCTATATCCTTAGTCTTATCCTTCTTAGGACTATCCAATCTAAGCCCAGAAGCACCCTTTCTTTTCTTAACCATCACAACAATAATTGCACTAATACTAGCAACAAGTAATACCCCTGCACCAATAAGAATAAACATTTGAGCATTACTCTTTTCAATAATTATTTTATAAGTATTTTGTGTCCCATCCATTGAAGTAGTATTAATAGTAATAATATCCCCATTCTTTAAATCATTATTACCATTTATTTGATAAGTTGCACCCTCTTCTTGCATAACAACACTAATACTTAAACTCTTAGTCTTATTATCAAGCTTTAAATTATAACTAGTAGTCATAGGATTAAAATTAATATTATAACCAGTAATAATAATATTAGCTATATTAGGATTATCACCAAGAACCTCACCAACTTTTAATCTCTTAACATTTATACTATATTCTTGAGTAGCACCATTCTCTGCAGTTACCTTAATAACAACTTTATTATCTCCCTCTTTTAAATTCTTAGGACTATCAACTTCTACCTTAGCTTTACTATCTTCAGGAGTCGCAACAACATTAATTGTACTAACTTCATTTAAAACTCTAACATCATACATAAATACATTTCTATCAAAATTAAGCTTTCCATTATCAATAGTAATTGATCCAAGAAGAGCATTATTAGATCTGTTATCAGCACGATTAACCACTATCTTATAAGTCTTACTCTTTCCACTCTCAGAAGTAACCTTTATTGAAAAAGTATTATCTCCAAAAGCAAGTTTAGCATCTTTAACAAGCCCACTAACTTTTTGATTATCTTCCTTTGAAACATCAATACTCATCTTTTCAACATTAGTATCAACACTAACTTTATATTCTAAAGTATCTGCACTAAATACTGGAGAAAGCGTCCCACTAGAAAGAGTAATTCCTTTAAGACTAGTATTATCATCACACTTTCTATTTATATTTAAAGTATAAGTAAGCTTCTTACTCTTATCACCAGAAACAGTATTAATCTTCAAAGTATTAGAACCACACTTTAACTTATGATTACCTGTACCCTTAACACTAGTCCCTGGAGCAGTAGCAACAGCACCAATACTAACACTATCACTACTAATAGAGTCAACATTATATTTATAAACAGTACTACTAAAACCATTAATCAAAGACCCATTAACAGTTATACTAGATAAAGTAGCAACCGGTGATAAAATATTAAATGTAAAAACACCAGGTTTAATAGACACATTAGACCCATCTGCACTACTCTTAGCATTAAGAGCTAAACTAACCTTACTTGTACCATATCCAATAGACTTAACCGTAAAATAACCTAACTTATCACCATTATTAACCTTACTATCATTAGCAAGAATTGAAATATAATCCTCTTTAATAATAACAACATCACTACCACTTACAACATCAAGCGAATCAACAGAAACACCCTCAATTTGTCCACCACTAACACTAGCAAAAACATTACAAGTAGCGTCTTTATTAAATTTCAAAGAATTACACCTAATATTAATACTAGCACTAACAGCATCAACACTATTCATACAAACAAAAGCAAAAAGTATTAAACTAAAACAATAAAAATACTTTTTCATTAATCTCAACTCCTCTATTCTAAAAGAATTATATCAAAATTAATGAAAACTGTAAATAACATAATTATATCTTTATCAATAATCTTTTATAACTTCACGTAAACCACTAACTTCTTTAACTAAATTATCATTATCAAACATCTCAAAAACATGTTGATATCTAAAAACTGCAAAACCTTTATAATTCTTAACCTCTTTTGAACTCATAACCTGTCTTTTTATAATATCACTATTATTTATCCATTCATTAATACCCTTACCTGCATAACTATCAACCATACCAGACTTATAAATAGAAAGAGCAACATATAAATCTATATTATTAGCATTAAGACTACTCCACTCTTCTAAAGTCTTAGTATAAGGCTTACTCTCATTAAAAAATCCATAATACAACTGAGGCATTATAAAATCCAAATACTTATTCTTTAATATACCACGAATATCTAAGTATTCACTCTTTAAATTATTTGAAATATTACCCGCAGGACTAATACCAAAATCTACATCTTTATTTACCTCTTTAATAGAACTATAACATCTCTTTAGTAAATCATTAACATTAAATATTCTATAATCACTTAAAGACAAATCACCATCATAAGCATTATAACTATCAAGATCAATCTTATCATTTGGATAAAAATAATCATCAAACAAAATACCCTTAACCTTATAATTCTTAGCTATCTCAACAACACCAGAAACTATCAAATTCTTAACATCCTCTTCTGCAGGATTAAAATATATCCCATTATCATAAACCCCAATCAACGAAGTATTAAGCCATTTATAATAACTAGTACTCTTACTTATTTTACTAACATCACCAGTATTAGAAATCCTATAAGGATTAACCCAAGCATATAAATCTATATTCTTACTATCACAAACACTTATAAAATAAGACAAAATATCAAAAGCATTCCCATCCTTATCATAAGAAACATAAATAGACTCAGGAAAATAAGAAGACTCATATATAGCATCACCAAAAGATCTAACTTGAAGAACAATAGTATTAAAACCAAAATATGAAACATTATTAACCATCTCATTAATAATATTCTTTTGTTCCATAACCTCTCTACCCTTTAAAGAAGAATAATCAATATAAGAAATAAAAACTGCTTTCATCATATCATCTTTACTCTTTTCTGAAACACTACTAGAATCATTATAATTAAGATACAAAGCACCAAGCAAAATAACAATCATTAAAAAAATAACCCTTTTCATTTATACCTCCCTCTTAAATACTCCTTCTCAGTAACATACTTATTATCAATATAAATAATATGCCTCTTATCTCTATAAAAACCATCTTTATTCTTTATAACCTTATACTTAAGAAACTTATAATCGTCAAGATACCTTTCTAATAAAAACTTATTATATAAATAACCTTGCTCTTTAATAAAAACAAAAACCTCAGTCAAAACAAAAACCATCATCATTACTAAATTAATACTATAAGAATTAATAACCACTAAAAAGATAAACAATATAGAAACAATACAAATAATTAAATTACACCATCTATAAGAAAACAAATAATTACTAACAACATTAACAATCCTTCCCCCATCAAGAGGATAAATAGGCATTAAATTAAAACTAAGTAAAGTAAAATTATAAGTCTTAAACAAACTATAAGTCTTAAAATCAATAAAACCCCTCATAAAAAATAAATAAATAACTAAGAAATAAACCATCTGCACAATTGGACCCATCACTAAAATAATTAACTCTTCCCTTATAGGTCTATTAATCTTTTCATTAAAACTAACACAACCACCATAAGGATAAATACTAATCTTATCAATATTCCATCTATAATAAACTGCACTAAATAAATGTCCAAACTCATGAACTATTATAATAGAAAAAACTATTAAAAACTCTTTATAAAGTCCAGTAAAAATAACAAGTACTATAAGCAATATAGTTAAAGGATGAATATAAAACTTATGAAATAAACTCTTTATAATCTAAATACTTCCCATCTTTTTGAAAAACCAAATATAAATTAGAATGGACTTCTCCTAAAAATTCACCCTTAGAAACATAATCATATAATTTAACATTACAGTTTTCTATATTACCATACCAAACATCAACACCATCACTCTGTTGAATTATAACAACTTGTCCATACCCTTCCTTCTCACCACTAAAAACCACTATTCCATCATTAAGAATAGGAACCAAATAAGAGTCAACAACAGTCAAACTAACACCATCTTTATATATACTAGCATCCTTATATTCTAAACTCTCACTAAATACTGGAGTAACACTAGACTTAGCATCACTAGAAAAAGGTAAAATATCTCCAAAATGCTCATTATACCATTTATTAATCCTAGCAAAACTAATATTATTATCATATAAAAACGAACTAATCTTACCACTACTCTTCTTATCAATCTTAATAACAATTAAAACACTAACAACAATAAGAACACAAATAAGTAATTTTATAAAAATACTATATAATAAACTACTAAATCTTTTCTTATTCTTACCCTTATTCTTAGAAAGATACTTATTAACACTCTTATATTCATACATATTTATCACCTACAAAATTATATGAAAAAAAAGTTTAATATAAACTCTTTTTAAGACCCAAATTACGACTAAATATGAAACAAATTACAATAATATACAAAATATTAATAACAAAAGAATATTTAAATAAACTAAACAAGCTATTAAACACAAGACCATATCCTAATATATTTAAAATACCAAAAAGATAAACTATATAAAAAACATAAACAAATAAACTAGATAAAACTAAATATAAAAAATTCTTTTTAAAAGAAATAAAATACATAATTAAAAAGAAACAAACATTTATAAACATTACATCACTATATAAAACATCAAGCATAAAACCAAGAAACAAAAAGATAAAAAACTTATACTTACTAAAAGATAAAAGAGGAATAATACAAATTATAAAAATGGGAATAATACCACTAAACAAATAAGATAAAAATAAATCCAAAAAACAAGAAACAAATATTAAAACAATAACACTAATCATGAGCAAGCACCATCACATAAGAAATATCATCTATTGAAGCAATATCAACATATAAAATACCACTTATTCCATAACTATCCTCTAAAACCTTAGAAACACTTCCAATAAAAAGACCCTTATCTAAAACCCCAAGACCAGAAGTATAAACCTTATCACCAACACTTATCTTATCATAATTACTAACACCATCAATAAGTAAATACCCATCTCTATATTCTTTAATATTTCCATTATAACCATTAACAACAACAGACAACTTATTATCATCATAATTACTAGTAATCATCCTAACAGTAGAATAATCTTTACTAACAGATACAACCCTTCCAATAAGTCCATCAGCACTAACTACAGCATCATTAATACTAATACCAGAACCACTTCCACGAGAAATAATAAAAGTATCAAAAAAATACAATCTATTTCTTGAAATAACCCTAGCATAAACATGCTTATTAGAATAATTCTTCTCTAAACCCATTAAATCCTTTAACTTCTCATTTTCTAAAACTAAAACACTATTCTCTTCCTTAAGACTATTAAGTAAAATATTATCCTTTTCTAATCTATTATTATCATTACTAATACTCTTATAACGCCTTATATCATTAAACTCCATTCCTATCTTATTTACTGGTATAACAATCACTTTATATATTTCACGAAGAGGATTATTCTTAAAAAATAATCTATCATTAAACAAAAAGAAAAAACAAATAACAATTATAACAACAAGCAAAATCTTATAAAACTTTCTCATTACCTAAAATCCCATTCTCATAAAAACTATAATAATTATCATCAGTAAATATCATATGATCAACAATAGGTATTTGTTGAAGTCTCCCAATCTCAACCAAAGCATTAGTTAAAATAATATCATCTCTACTCGGAGTAATATCCCCACTCGGATGATTATGCATACAAATAATTGACGAAGCAGAAAGTCTATATGCTTCTTTAAATATTTCACGTGGATGAACTATACTCTTATTAATTGTTCCCATAAACAACAACTTCCTTTCTATTAATTCTTTTTTACTATCCAAATATAAACAATAAAAATATTCCTGTCTCTTTAAATAAAACAAATCTTTATTCTTTAAATAAACATCACTACTATTACTAAACTTTTCACGAATCTTACTCCCTGAAAAAAACACTCTTTTCCCAAGTTCAATCGCGCTAATAAGCTCAACTGCCTTAGCATTTCCAATACCATTAATCTTAGTAAGCTCACTAACACTAATATTGCTTAAATCAGATAAATCAGAAACACTCTTTAAAACTTCATTAGAAAGATCATAAACACTACTTCCACAAACCCCTGTCTTTAATATAATAGCAATAAGTTCAGCATTTGATAAACAACCAGCTCCATACTTAAGCAACCTTTCCCTAGGCCTTTCTTCAATTGGTAATTCTTTAATTAGAGTCCTCCCCATTCAATATCATCTCCTTATAATTAGATATAACTATTTTTTGTAAGTCCACAAAACTATTAAGAGATGCTACATCAATTAACTTATCATACTCAGAAACAACTGATACAAAATTAGCATTATTAATATATTTTTCCCTTACATATATATTAATATTAGACTTTTCATAAAAATCCTTAATCTTTTTAGCATTTTTCTCATTTTTAGTTATTCCAACATAATAATGATATCCATCAGACTCCTCAAGATATAAAAAATCATCATAAGAAGAATTATTCTTTTTCAAATCATTAAGCCCACTATAAACACCCTTCTGTATAAAATAAACCTTCTCACCTTCATTAAACACATTAGATGAAGACTCATAATTATTAAAAAATACTTTTCCAAAAAAGAACCCAATAACAATCGATAAAACTATAGGTATCAAAAACTTTCCTCTCATTACTATCACCATAATTATTATAAAAAATAAATAATAAGAAAAATGTCGAATAAAAATAAAAGTTAAAAAAAAGAATGAAATTAATCATTCTTTGCTTCAAGAGGATAATAAATATTACCATTAATATCAACAAATTCAAAAGCATAAAAATGAGCCTTACCATCATTTCCAACTTTATCATACTTATTAAGTTGCCTTATCAAAACAATATCCTTAACACCATCAACTACCTTACTAGAAATCTTATTTCTTTGTTCATAAACATCAAGTTCTGGAGTAGTCATATATACTTTACCATCATCTTTAACATAATACAATGTTCTTGAACCATCAATAGTATTATAAACCATTTCATAAAATAACACATTACTATCAATAGTGATATCATACTTCTTAAGACTTTCTTTCTCAAAAGAAATAGAAAGTGTTCCATCCGCAGTCAATAATACATAAAAAGTTCCTACTTCATCCTCTAAAGAAGAACTATATTCATCACGATCAATATAAACATTATTTTTACTATCATCTTGCATTTTCTTTACTTTATTTGCTTTCAGCGCTTTAGCATACACATCAAAACTATTATCATTATTTTTGTTATCTACTTTTGATACATCATCGCCATTTTTATCCAAATAAAACTTATCATAACAAACATATCCTCCAAGTCCAAGTAATAACACAACCAAAACTACTATCGTAATAATTAACCCCGTATTTTTCTTTTCCATATTTAAAAAACTCCTCTCTATTTTATATCTTAAGTATACAGATATTAACAAAATAAGTCAATAAATTATAAAGAAAAAGAATGAAATTAATCATTCTTAATTGCTTCTGTGAGGATAATAAGTATTACCATTAATATCAACAAGCTCTAAATCTTTAAAACCAGTCGTAACACCATCAGACTTATCCAATCTACCAACTTGTCTTATTAATACAATATCTTTATAATCACCATATAATGAACCAACTGCTTTTTTATTTTCAGAATAAACATCATACTCAACACTAGCATTATATAATCTACCATCTTCTTTTACATACAATAATGTCTTATATCCACCATTACCAAAATTAACTAATTCATAAAACAATACATTACTATCAATAGTAGTATCATACTTCTTAAGACTATCCTTATCATAAGAAACAGAAAGCTTTCCATCATCAGTTAATAAAACACTATAATAACCAATATCACCATTAGCAGAATTATAAACATCAGCATTAGTACTTATATTATTTTTACTATCTTCTTGCATATGCTTTACTCTATTTGCTTTTAGTGTTTTAGCAAATACCTCAAAAGTACCAGTAGAATTAACATTTTCATTAGTTTTATTATTTACTTTTGACACATCATCTAAATAAAACTTATCATAACAAACATATCCTAAAAGTCCAAGTAACAACACAACCAAAACTACTATAGTAATAATCAACCCCGTATTTTTCTTTTCCATATCTTAAAACTCCTTTCTTATTCTATAAACTAAGTATACAAGCATTAACAAACTAAGTCAATAAATTATCAAAAAAAATAAAATACTCAATATTTTCACCTCAAAATACCATAAAACAGTATTAAGAGGTGAAAATCAACTGTTTTTTACAAAAAAAAGAATGAAATTAATCATTCTTCAACACCACAAGTAGACGCTCCTCCACCAGAAGCATTTTTTATGAAAGAACTAATAACATCATTAACTTTATTATCAACAATAGTAACATGATGTTCTTCAACAACAAGATGATCATTATCTATTGCCTTTTCAGTATTATCACAGCATTCCTTCCAATAAGTTAAAGTTTTTCCATCAAAAACAATTGAGTTAATATCACTTAAATCTTTTCCATCAACTCCAAAACTAATGCCTCTACTAGCAACCATAACAGCATCTGAATTAATCTTATTATTACCATTATAATAATTTAAATACCAACTTGGCTTAGCATTTTCTTTTCTAGATACTATTGCCAAATATTTTGAATCAACAACATAAACATAACCATCTAAATTATTAATCAAATCTTGTGATTTAGAACCATCTCCCCAATCATAAAACACACCACCATCAATTGAATCAACAAGTGAATTATCAACATATAAATCAATAACATACTTAGTATTATCAACTAACTTCTTAACTAACTTTATATCATGATTTTTATTATTATAAGCAACTTTTAAACTTTTAGAACAAGTATTATTTTCATTAACACAAGCAATACTTTCTAATTTAAAACTATTTCCTTTAACTAACTGAACAGAATCATTATTAGTTTTATCACCTTTTTTATCTAAATAAAACTTATCATAACAAACATATCCAAAAAGTCCAAGTAACAACACAACCAAAACTACTATCGTAATAATTAACCCCGTATTTTTCTTTTCCATATCTTAAAACTCCTTTCTATTTTATATCTTAAGTATACAAACATTAACAAACTAAGTCAATAAATTATTAAAAATAATTACAAAAGAAAAAGAACCTAAGTCCTTAATCAACTAACTTAACACTAACAAGTTTTGAAACACCAGACTCTTGCATAGTAATACCATAAAGCGTATTAGCATACTCCATAGTCTTTTTCTTATGAGTAATAATAATTAACTGAGTCTTACCAATATATTTCTTAAAATACTCACCAATTCTAGAAACATTAGCCTCATCCAAAGCAGCCTCAATCTCATCAAATATACAGAATGGTATACTCTTAATATTTAAAATTGCAAAAAGTAAACTAATCGCAGTAAGAGTCTTTTCACCACCAGAAAGAAGCGAAATAGTAGAAAGCTTCTTACCCGGAGGAGTAACAACTATATCAATACCAGTCTCTAACACATTACTTTTATCAGTAAGTTCTAACCTTGCTTCCCCTCCACCAAAAAGTTCCTTAAATACATTATTAAACTCAATTTGTACTTGTTTAAAAGTCTTCATAAACTCATCTTTCATAACATAATCAAGTTCATCAATAATCTTAAGAAGTGTCTCAATAGCACCCTCTAAATCAACAGTCTGCTTATTTAAAAACTCATATCTTAAAGAAAGCCTTTCATACTCCTCAATCGCACCAATATTAACATTACCTATTCCTTTTAAAGAACTCTTAAGACTATTAACTTGCTTCCTTGCAACATCAGGATCAATCTCTAATATATAATTAGCCTTAGCCTTCTCAAAAGTAATAGAATAACTATCACTAAGAATATTAAGCATATTATCCATCCTAACACTAATCTTAGAATTCTTAATTTCTAAATCTTTAAGCTCACTCTCTAAAGCTCTAATACTTTGATTAAACAACTTATAAGAAGCCTCTTTCTCCTCAATTTCACTCTTCAAAGAATCAATCTTACTATTAGATAAATCAATAAGCTTCAAAGTCTCTTCCTTATCCTTTAAAACCTCATAATACTTATTTATAATTCTTTCCTCTTCTTCATGAAGACTATTATTAGACAAATCTTCTAAGTTACTAAGTTCAAAACTAATACTTTCATACTTCTTCTTATAATCTGAAAAAGAACTAATCTTACTATCCTTTTCTTCCTTTAAAATAATCTTATCCTTTTCTTTTTCAATAATTGCAACTTGCTTACTCTTTTCTTTATCCAAAAGATCCTTTATTAAAGAATTAATCTCAAGAGTATCCTTAATAATTCTATCTTTCTCAAGCTTTAAACTTTGTAGCTCATACTTTTCAGAAATAACAGACTTACGATTAAGTCTACCACCAGTAATAGAACCACCAACATTAATAACCTCACCATCAATAGTAACAATCTTATATCTATTATTAATTTTCTTACTAATTACATTAGCATTATCAATATTATCAACAAGTATTACATTACCAAGTTGATTATAAACAATATTCTTATACAAAGAAGAATAAGAAACAAAATCTGCAAGAACCCCAATAAAACCATCCATACTATTAAGAACACTTCTAGTATCATCATCAACATATCTAGGTTTTATAACATCAATAGGATAAAAAGTAACCCTTCCTAAATTATTCTCCTTAAGATAACTAATACAATCCTTAGCAACCTTAGGACTATCTACAACTACATAATCCTTAGCACCACTAAGAGATACTTCTAAAGACAAAGCATATTTATCATCAATACTAATAAGCTTAGAAATAACATTATGTACACCCTTTAACTTAGGATTAGATAAAACCTTCTTTGCATTCGAAGAAATACTTCCACCCTGTTCTATATAATCATTTAAATACTTTATCTTATACTCTATATCATTAATTCTTTTATTCTTAGAATAAACATCACTCTCTAACTCATTCCTTTTAATACTAATATCTTTTATTTCAGAAGACACTAACTTAATATCATCATCCAAACTAGAAAGTTTATTATCTAAAATACCTATATCAGTCTTTAAAGATATAAGTTTATTATTAATAATTAATTCCTCTTCCTTTAAATTAGCAATATTGTTATAAACCTTAGAATCATCACTATCATACTTACTACGTTCACGAATAATATTCTTTTCACCATTAAGTCTTTCCTCTTCCTTTACTAAAGAAAATAACTTATTATTTAAATTAACCAATTCACTATTATACTCCTCAAGTAACTCTTTACTCTTAGAAATATCAATATCCCCTTTAGAAACATCAGTATTCTTAGCAACAATTTCATTTTGAAGTTTTTCTATACCAAGCAAAGTATCATTATAAGAACCATTAAGCTCTTCTAAATCATTAGCAATAAGAGCAATCTCAATATCCTCTAAACTCTTTTTAATTTCTAAAAACTTCTTCGCTTCTTCACTTTGAACTTTCAAAGGCTCTAACTGAGTATCAAGCTCAGATATAATATCCTTTACTCTAGTTAAATTATCATTAGTCTTATCAAGCTTTCTAAGAGCCTCTTCTTTTCTTTTTTTATACTTTAAAACACCCGCTGCTTCCTCAATAATAGAACGTCTATCAAGTGAAGAATCACTAAGTATCTTACCAACCTCTCCTTGAGAAATAATATTAAAAGCATACTTACCCATACCACTGTCAAGAAATAAATCATTTATATCCTTTAAACGACACTTCTCATTATTTATATAATACTCATTCTCACCACTTCGATAAACCTTACGAGTAACAGATATTTCAGAATAAGGCACTTTTATATAAGAATCACTATTATCAAAAACTAAACTAACTGAAGCAAGATTTAAAGGATTTCTAGATTTACTACCAGAAAATATAACATCAGTCATATTGTTATTACCACGTAAAGATTTAATAGATTGTTCTCCTAAAACCCAACGAACAGCATCAACAATATTACTCTTACCACTTCCATTCGGACCAACTACACATGTGATATTATCATCCAAACTAAGATTAATCTTATCTGCAAATGATTTAAATCCTGATATTTTAATTTCCTTTAAATACATATATTAACACCTCAATTACTTTCTTATATAATTATACCAAAAATATAAAGAAATACAAAGATTTACTTTTCTTTTTATCAAAATAGTTTTATAATTATCAAAAAGGAGAGATAAAATGCAACAAAAAGGAAAACTATTTGTAATATCAGGACCATCTGGTGTTGGTAAATCAACAATTAGAGAAAGAATAATAAGTACATACAATAACTTTTGGTACTCAATATCAATGACTACCAGAGCTCCACGCGAAAACGAAACAAATGAAAAAGACTATTACTTTGTATCAAAAGAAGAATTTATAAAAAATATAAAAGAAAACAACTTCTTTGAATATGCTGAAGTATACAAAGATGTCTTCTACGGAACTCCAAAAAACAAAGTAATAGAAAAACTCAACAACGGAATAAACGTCATATTAGAAATAGATGTCGAAGGAGCTCTAAACATTCAAAACAACTACCATAAAGCAATCTTAATATTTATATGTCCACCAAGTATTGAAGAACTTAAAAAAAGATTACTAGAACGTCAAACAGATAAAAAAGAAATAATCGAAGAAAGAATAAATAAAGCAGAATATGAAATATCTTTTAAAGATAGATATGACTACATAATAACTAACAATGATTTAGAAATTGCAATAAAAAATATAATAGATATAATAGAAAAAGAGTTAAAAAATATTTAACTCTTTTTCTTTTTACTAAAACTAATATCATTAACAAAATCTTTCCTACTTTGATAAGACTGATTCCTTTTAAGAGCAGTCTTCGTAACCCTTTCCTCCTCAATATAACCAAATCTATCTTTTAAAGACTTATCAATAACAAGCATCAAAGAAGTATCAATTATAAACCTATCATTCTCAAGCCAACAATGACCCCCAAACTCCTCAGCATTCCTACTCCCTTTAATAAGAGGAAGTACTCCAGATACTATATCAACATCATTATAAGAATAACTAAGCTGTCTACTTGCACCAACACAATTACCAATATTAAAACCCATAAGAAACATATCAATAAACTCTTTCATTCTATCATCATAAGAAATAAAGTTTTGACTATTAATTTTATTAAACTCTTCATTACCAAAAAACCTAATCAAATTATTATCAAACCCATAAGAAACCAATTCTTTAAAATCATCATTACCATTATATAAATCCCAAAACAAATCAAAAGCTTTAATACTCGTATCCATACTTCACCTACTTAATTTTTTTACTATCTCCAGTTTTATAATCTATTTCAATACCATCTTGAACATTATATAAATAAACATTAAACTTAATACCCTTACCAGAATCCTCAATAGAATAAGCCTCCATAACAACACCACTTGCAAGTAAATTATCACCATCATATATTGGAGTCACTCTATATAAAACATGATTATTAGTCTCTTTTATATAAGATGCAACTTTATTTTCAAACTCTAACATACTAACACTATTCATATACCTAGTACAAGTAATTAAGTTTTTAACATTTGCATTTTGTCCAGTAAGTTGATACCCAATCAAATGACACCTATTATATAAATACTTCCCATCTATATTATCATACTTAACAGTATGCCATCCACTAGGCTTAACCATACCAATACTACCTCTTTTTTCAGTAGGCATTAAATCCTTACCAATATTAGCATAAGCATAACCACATCTACCAAGAGAATCCAAATTACTATAAAATTGAAAAGACTTACTATTAATATCCTCTAAATCAAAATTAGGAACATTATTATTAATATAAACATAATCTTTACCACTATAAGAAGGAACATCCTCCAAAGTATACGAAATAACTTTATCATCATCAATAAACTCTTTTATATCATCTTGATAATAATAACCAAAAAAACACATTAATATTAAAGTAGTCACTAAAAAAGGACTAGTTTTCTTTTTTCTTTTTCTCATAAATACCTCACCACATATATAATATCATTTATACATCAACAAATCAAAACTTCTTTACAAAAATAACACTTTCTAGTACAATTAACTTGGTGATACAAATGAACGTTGTAATAAAAGTAGACGAACAAACAAAAGAAAAAATGATTGAATATTATAAAGATAAACTAAGAGATAAAACTCCTCCATATGCAATATTCCAAGCACAAGATATGGATACAATAGTAACAATGTACACTTCTGGAAAAGTAATGTTTCAAGGATTAAGTGCAGATATAGATGCAAACATGTGGACTGAGTTAAAAGAAAATACTAATAACAAAGAACAAGAACAAGATAAAGAAAAATACATGTACTGCTCCTCTATTGGATCAGATGAAGTAGGAACAGGTGATTACTTTGGACCAATCGTAGTAACTGCATCATACGTAAACATTAAAGACATAGACTATTTAAAATCAATCAAAGTAGCAGACTCTAAAAAACTAACAGATGAAAAAATAAGAAAAATTGCACCAGAAATAATCAAAAAAATAAAATATAAAAGCTTAATACTAACTAACAAAGAATACAACGAAAAACATAGTGAAGATATTAATATGAACAAAATAAAAGCAATAATGCATAATAACGTTCTATACAGTTTAAAAAATGAAATAAAAGATGAATTAGACTATATCATAATAGACGAATTCACAAAAGAAAAAAAATACTATGAATACATATCAGAAATACCAAATAAACTAACCAATATAACATTCATGACCAAAGCTGAAGACAAAAACTTAGCAGTAGCATGCTCATCAATAATAAGTAGATACATCTTTCTAGAAGAATTCGATAAAATATGTGACAAATACCACCTACCACTACCTAAAGGAGCAGGACCTCAAGTAGATAAAATAGGACAAGAACTAGTAGAAAAATATGGAAAAGACGTCCTAAAAGACATTGCAAAACTTAACTTCTCAAATACATCAAGAGTCCTAAGAACTAAAATAATTTAAGACAGTATGAAAAACATACTGTCTTTTCTTATAAAAACTTAAGCTCTTCATGAGTATAATCAGTACACTTACAAACAATATTTGAAGAAACACCATAAGACAAAAGCCTCTTAGCAATACTTTTCTTAGCCTCAAAAAGACCCTCTTCCATACCCTCAAAATAGCCATCGTCTCTAGAACTTTTAATTTCATTTAAATACTCTTTTTCTTCATAAACAACCCTATCATAAGCAAGAGATATTTCATTTTGACTAGCTTCTTTAGCACAACTAACATACTCTTTAAAAATAGATTTTTCACATATTCTAGAAAGAACACTATCACTTGTCTCATTAAATACTAACAAAGTCTTTTCCCAACGAGTTAAAAAACTAAAATTATAACACTTCTCTCTAATAACAGGTAAATAAATATTAATAAACTCTAAAGAATCATTTCCATAATAAGCATCTCTATCTTTCATAGTACACTTATTAATAGACTTAGAATTACCAGAAAAAGAATAATTATTCAAATTAATTAAAACAAGCCTATCAATATTATAAATAGATTTATTACTTAGTCCCATACCAAACTTCAAAGTAGAAAACACAATATTATTTTCAGTATCCCTACTATTCTCACAAACACCTATTTCAATACCTACTACTTCTTTATTAATTCTACAAATAAAATCAACCTCTCCATTAGAGTCTTCACTCTTCCTAAAGACAATCTTATTCTTAATAAACCTAATACTATTAAATACTTCATCATATTTAGCACCAAGTAAACCAGAAATAAAATAACAAATAAACTGTTTTCTAGATTCATTATTAAGCATTACATTAAACATATACTCAGAAACAATAGGTATTTTATAACCATCTCTTCTCTCATCAAGTCTATACGACAAGTCCTTAATATCAGGTTTATTATAAGTATTACTTTTCACTATATCACCTCCTCGAACTAAATATAAAACAACTAAAAATACTTGTAAAATCACACTCTGTAAAAATTCACACAAAAAAAGATACCAAATCTTAAAATTGCTCTAAGACAATTTTAAAAATTGATATCCAAAATACTCTTTAATAAATAAAATTCATAAAATTTGTTTGCTTTACAAACATTTACATAAATTGACACTAATTAATAATATCATCAATCTTCTTTAGTTCATCATCTATTTCAAGAAGAGACATTTGATGCCCTTGTTCTCTAATAACTACTTCTCTTTTAGGACTCTCATCAATATTATCCTCTAAAACTTCATCTTTATCATTACTAGAAACATCTAAATCTTTTTCTAAGTCTTTTACCATAAATACATCAAGAACCTCTGATGATGAAATACTTGAACCTGTTTGATACCTATCGCAAATATTAAGCTCAGTACTCTTTATTACATTAATACCAGAAACACTCTTAATACCAAAACTACACTTATCATTAACAAAAACCTTTATAACACGATAAGGATTAGTTTTAACTTCCCTAAGAATCATAAGACCACGTCTTGCACGAGTACCCTTTTCAAACTCACTAAGCTTAACCCTTTTAGCAGTACCCTTATCAGTAAATACAGATACATAGAACATATCATCATCAAAATTAACACTAGATACTACACAATCATCCTTTAAAGCAATAGCCTTAACACCACTTGACTTAATGCCAGAAGAAGGCACTTCACTAACATCAAACCATAAACTATAACACTTACTAGTGGCCACTAAAATATTATTGTAAACTGACAAGAACACACTAACAACTTCATCATTATCTTTTAATTTCATACAAGAAATTGGTTTAGAATAACGACTAACCTTAAACTCTTCTAAAGAAGTCTTCTTAATCATTCCATTCTTACTAGTTAAAACAATATCTAACCTCTTACTAAAATCACTAACAGGAATAGCATCAATAACTACTTCATTTTCCTCTAATTTAATAATATTACTAAGATGCTTTCCAAGTTGCTTCCACTTAATATCAGGTATTTCATGAACAGGTAAATATATATAATTACCAAGATTAGTAAATATAAGCAAAGTATCAAGTGTATTTTGTTCATAAAGGCCAATAACATAATCATTCTCCTTAAGAAGAGGATCCTCAGTATTAGCAAGATAACCCCTCTTACTAGTTCTTTTTACATAACCATCCTTAGTTATTAAAACAACTACATCCTCCTTAGGAATCATTGCTTCCATATCTATTTTAATTTCTATTTCTTCATCCACTATCTCAGTCTTACGAGGAATATCATATTCTTTCTTAATCTTTCTAAGTTCTTCTTTCATAACACTCTTCAAAGCATCTTCTTCATTAACAATCTTTGTAAGTCCTTCGATTATTAATTTAAGATTAGCAAGCTCTTCCTCAAGTAAAGCAATATCAGTATTAGTAAGTCTATAAAGTTGTAACACTACAATAGCCTCAGCCTGTTCAATAGTAAAACCAAACTCTTTAACCAAATTATCTTTAGCATCACCCTTATTCTTACTTCTACGAATACAAGAAATAACCTCATCTAAAATAGAAATAGCCTTAATTAACCCTTCAACAATATGATATCTTTTCTTAGCATGTTCTAAATCAAACTTAGTTCTAGCAAGAATAACACTTCTCAAATGATCAATATAAGCATCTAAAATATCCATCAAAGAAAGAAGCTTAGGTCTTCTTCTTACAATTGCAATCATATTATAATTATAAGAAGCTTGAAGATCAGTATTCTTATATAAATAATTAAGAATCAACTCTTTATTAGCATCCTTCTTTATATCAATAGCAATTCTAAGTCCATCCTTATCAGACTCATCCCTTACTTCAATAATACCATCAATCTTTTTATCAATTCTAATCTCATCTATTTTTCTTACAATATTAGTCTTTAAAACCTCATAAGGTATTTCAGTAACCACTAATGTAGTCTTACCCTTTTCCTTTTCTTCAACTACTTTAGAACGTACAATTACCTTGCCTTTCCCAGTAGTAAGAGCATTATAAATACCCTTTTTATCAAAAACAATACCACCAGTTGGAAAATCTGGACCCTTTACTATATCAAGCAAAGTCTCAATCCTACAATTAGGACTATCTATTCTCTTAATAGTAGCATCAATTACTTCACCTAAATTATGTGGTGGTATATTAGTAGCATAACCCGCACTTATACCAGTAGTACCATTAACAAGTAAATTAGGAAACTTTGCTGGAAGCACAGTAGGCTCCATAATTGTATCATCAAAATTCGGAGCAAATAATACTGTATTTTTATCAATATCCTTTAAAAGTTCATTAGATATTTTAGAAAGACGAGCTTCAGTATAACGGTATGCCGCAGGACTATCACCATCAATTGATCCATTATTACCATGCATATCAATATAAGGATTCTTCATCTTCCAATCTTGAGACATTCTAACCATTGCATCATATATAGAACTATCACCATGTGGATGGAAGGAACCTATTACATCCCCAACAGTCTTTGCACTCTTTCTATATGGTTTATCATATGTGTTTTTACCAATATACATAGCATAAAGTATTCTTCTTTGTACAGGTTTTAAACCATCACGAACATCTGGAATAGCACGATCTTGAATAATATATTTAGAATATCTACCAAAACGTTCTCCCATTATTTCTTCTAAAGAATAATCATATATTTTCTCAATTATATTTTTCATGTAATCACATCCATATATATTATAAACGAAAAAAGGTCAACTTTACAAGAAGTTGACAAAGTATTTGACAAAAACCAAAAAAAGAAACAATTTATAAATTAGTGATCGCACACATTCACCACCTGTCGATAATCAATGTGTAACTAACTGTTGTTTTTTTCTTCTTTTGCTTTAATATATTTATCTAATTCTTCTTTAGATACATTAATTTCTACTATTTCTAATAGATGATTTTCTATGGCTGGTTCAAATCTATTTGACATTTTTTCTTTCATTATAGTAAATCTATCACTATTCATATTAAATAATATTTTTTCTAATTCTCCTTCAAATTTAGGTAAAACTAAAACCAATTTACAAGGTATCTTAGTGAATTCCTTATATAATTCAAGAGTTCTTAACATGTAGTGAAGTTGATAAGAAAAATCTAACATGAATGGTGTAATTTTAACTTCATAAAAGATATTTTCATTTAAATTCGATTTTAATGCGTCAAATCTTGCTTCATTCTTCATTATATTATTATCTACGAGCTTGTTGTTAATTAGCTTAATATCGTACTGAATGTCATAACTCGAAATATTGTTATCAGTGTCTAATGCTTTCTTTAACATGAATATTTCTAAATTACGTCTATATTTATAACGTTCTGATGCAAGCACTTTATAATCTTTATTAACAAC
This sequence comes from uncultured Bacilli bacterium, assembly GCA_934101185.1. Taxonomy (GTDB): domain Bacteria; phylum Bacillota_I; class Bacilli_A; order RF39; family UBA660; genus JAEDJI01. The sequence goes on from CAKOQD010000001.1 coordinate 102,310, forward strand.
TTTAGTCTCAAAATCTACTGATTCTAAATTATCAACATTTTTAGTAATATCATCTATATTTGAGGAACTAATAGTACTAAAAGAATTTGGCAAAAATATATTTTGACTATTTGAATTCTTAATATTAGTAATTTGTTCCAATAATTTTATATTAGCATCTTTTAAATCTTCATTTTCTTTTTTTACTTCTTTCACGCTTTTAGACAAAGATATTACTTTCGGTATACTAAGATTATCAAACATCTCTGACAACGCTAAGATAACTAATAAACTTAAACAAATTATTATCTCAAAGGTAATTTCATATTTAGTATTCGAAAATATAAAATTAACTATTATCAAGGCTGTAATAAATATTATTAAAGCTATAATTATTTTTTTATTATTTTTACTGCTTTCCATATAATATCTCCTATTTCATTTCAATTTCTTTTTCTTCAATATATTCGTAGTTTAATGCATTATTACTAGTAACTACGCTCTCACCAAGTTCATTTTCTAAATCTTTTCTTGCATTACCAGCAATTTTGCCACCTCGTCTTGCTACATCAATGTTTTCATTTAATCCTTTTGGATTTTTCTTTTTTGCTATTTCTCTAGTTGCTATTTCTCCTAAATCTGCTAATGCCACTTCTACATCAGTCATATTATCTCTTAATGATTCTTTCCTAAGTCCTTTAAATGATTTATACTCTTTTGCAGTCATACCAGACCATTCTTTATAAATTTCATTTGTTAGAATTGCGTACTCTTTTGATTCAGTTATTCCTCCATCTTTCCATACATCAGTAAGTTGTTTTCTATCCTGAACACCTTTAATTCTTTTTGCAATCCATTTTTCATCATAACCTTTAGCTCTATATAAGTCTATTGCTCTTTGTGCTACTAATGAAGGATCAAACGTTTCATCTATTCTCTCACTTCCTAGTTTAGCAAGCCATTGTTTTATAGGCTCTGCATTCTTGCTAGGAACTGATTCAATAATTCTAAACATTCCTTCAATATCAACAACATCAGTCATACGATATTTTCCATCTTGTGCTTTTAATTTTAAAGCGTGACAATTTGTCACGGTTTCATTTCCTTCTTCTTTTAAACGTTGCTTAAGTTTTCTCCAATAGGCTTGCTTATCCTTACTTTCTGAAATAACTCCAACAAAATCAACAACACTTATAAAATATTTTTCTTGTTCCTTATCCCAAACAGTTCTAATTGTTTCATTATTAAATATTTTATTTACTAAATGCATTTTATCTTGATTCATAAGATACCTCCTTTGCTGTATATATTGTATCAAATATTTGTTCTTGTTTCAATATTTGTATAAGTAGTTTATCAATTATTTTTTGTCTTAAACTAAGCCATTAATAAAACCACTTTTTATAACTTAAGCACCTGTCCCACTGAAAGTGTATTACCAGAAAGTCCATTAAGACTCTTTATCCTATCAACCGTAGTATTATTATCCCTAGCAATACCATACAAAGTATCACCTCTTTTAACAACATAAGTCTTTATATTCGCACTATCAGGAATAACAAGCTGTTGCCCTATAGAAAGAACACTACTACTAAGCTTATTCGCATTCTTTAACTCATCTACACTAATACCATATAAATTAGCAATCTTATACAAACTATCTCCCTTAACAACAGTATAAACCTTAACACTTGCATTATTCTCACTAGAAAGTCCAGGTATCAAAAGCTCTTGCCCAATTGACAAACTATTACTACTAAGACTATTCAACCTCTTAATATCCTCTACACTAACACCATAACTCTTAGCAATACCATACAAACTATCACCCTTTTTAACATAATAAACACTAGTATCACTTTTCTCTACAATATCAGGAATTCTAAGAACCTGTCCAATAGAAAGAACATTACTAGTAAGTTTATTAAAAGTTTTTAAATCCTCAACCGAAACATCATAAAGCCTAGCAATACTATATAAACTATCACCCTTCTTAACCGTATAATAATCTCCCTTCGAAGTAGGAACATAATCATTCTTAGTATAAATAGCAATAGCTCTAACAACAGCCTCACCATAATCCTCATAATTATTAACAAACTTATTCAAATCATTACTATTATTAACACTAGCATAATTAATAATTACACTCTCACTATCACCAGTATTTCTAATTATATAATCACTATCAAACGCAGTATCCTCTTCCATTCTAAGTTGATAATACTTATTAATATCAATATCACTATTTTCAAACTGTTCTGCCAAAATCTTAGCAAACCTATCACTATCTCTAAGAGCATAAATAATCTCAACCCCAGGAACCGAAGACGAAGACAACCCATTCGTAATAACAATAACATCATCACTAAAACCAAAACTACTATCTATAAAATCAATTCTCTCATCCAAACTAATATTATTATCACCAGTCCTAGTAATAACATTTTCTATTCCAAGCTCATCAAGTCTATTTTTTATATAATTAGAAACAAGTAAAGAAACATTCTTCTCAAGAACATTACCACTCTTAAGACCAGTATCACTACCTCCACCAACAGGATTAATTACCACTTTATAATTCATAAAAATCACCAATAAATTATATGAAAAAATAAAAAAAATAGCACAAAGGCTATAAAACAATCTCATCTATACTCATTCTAGGTCTAGCATGAACATCTTGATTCTTATATCCAATCGCAACACAAGAGACCATATCCATATCAACTCCAAAATAATCTTTAATTTCATCGTTTACTTTATCAGTATTAGCAATCCATAAACTACCAAGTCCCATTTCAGTAGCCTTCAAACACATATTCTCAACAAAAGCACCAATCGATAAAATATCATTCTTATCATAAGAAGTAGCAAACACTAAAATAAGTTTATTAGCTTCTCTAATAACATTCGCAGTATTTAAAACACTAATATCATCATCACTTTTTTTACTCTCTAAAAAACTTGCAACCATATCCTTATTCTCTGAAGAAACAACCTTAACCCTCCATGGTTGCCTATTTTTAGCAGAAGGAGCCTTTATACCACATTTAATTATCTCAAAAACATCAGACAAACTTACAATATCATCCGTAAACTTTCTAATACTCCTTCTAGAACTAACTACTAAATCAAAATCCATCACTAAATCACCTCTTCTTAGTATAAACCCTATCTTCCATAACTTGTTCAATAACCATTCTAAGCTTAACCAAATCAGAAAGACTCATCATATCAACATCATTCATATCAAGATATAACTTACCATTACAATCCCTAAAAGAATCAAGCCCATCAAATAACTCGTTAACATCAGAATCATTAATATGCTTATTAATAAAATCAATATTATTAACATAATACTTATCCTTTAAACACTCCCTACTCATTACACTTCTAGATACAATACAGTACATATCAGTATCAAGAGCACTAACACAAAGACCAAAAAAGATCATATTAAACAAAGTACTATCACTAAATACCTCTAAAGATGAATGAAATGCATGTGAAAAATAAGGAAGTAAAAAAGTAGCTAAAATAGTCTCACCAACTCTCTTCTTAGTAAAACCAGCATTAACACATGCTTGTCCATTCATAACATTTCTAATTTTAACCAAATTATCAAGAGTATCATCAAGTAAATATTCACCATTCGAAGTATAAAATCTTATCTTACCATTTTCTCTCTCATAAAACTTTACAAAACTTTTCTTATTATCTTTGTCTCCATTACTACAATCAATCATACTATCCCCTCAACTACATTATATACCTCAAATAAAAATCATACAAGAACTATCAACTATTTTTCCTTCCTCAAGCACTTCAAATCACTAAGACTATAATCATCAAGTAAATTAACATCAAACTCCACTACACCATCTATATTATTCAAAAAATACTCATCCTTAATAATTTCACTTAATAAAACATCATTCTTAATAAAAGAATACAAATCATACAAAGTAATTCCACACACACTAAAAAAACAAAAACCATTCTCCAAACTAAAATCATTAACAAAAGACTCAAACTCCATAAAAGAAACCAAAACAAATACATAAAAACTAACTAATAAAACATACTTATCCCTAAACCTCATCTTCTTAAACATAACATTCTCCATTAATTGCTTCTTCATTTTTATAATAATCTTTCTCTCTAACGTAACATCATATAAAAAATTATCAATCCTTCCATCTTTATAATAAACAAAAATCTCATCATCAATAACCTTATACTTAATAATAAAATCATCATCAATATATCTGCAATCCTTCACTATAATCACCTACTAATTATATTGCAATAAATAAAAAAATATGCTATAATATGAAAACAAAAAAGGAGTGATAAAATGGGATACCCATGGCAATGTTCTGACTGTATATGGTTAGATATGAAAGACTCTTCATGGAGAGGTTTTAGATGCACTAAAAAAGGAATATATGTAAACCCAGAAGAAAGAAGTTGTAATAATCATTTTGAAAAGAAAAATGAAAGCTCTAGCACTTGTTATTTAACTACCGCTATGTGTGAAATACTAAATGAAAAAGATGACTGCTACATCCTAGAAACACTAAGATCTTTCAGAGACAACATAATGAAAAATGATGAAAACTGCATCCCTTTACTTGAAGAATACGACGTAATCGGACCACAAATATGTAAAAAACTATACCAAGATGAGCAAAAAGAAGTTATTGCAAGAAGTATGTTATATTTAAGAATATATCCTGCGATTAATGCTATAAAAAATGAAAAATATGATGATGCTATAGAAATATATAAAGATATGACTGAATTACTAAAAGAAAAATACAACGTAAAATATGAATGCACTAAAACTACAACACAAAATAAAACTAAAAAACTAAATCTACAATACTAAAAAGAAACCACATTAGGTTTCTTTTTTTATTCACTTCTAAGAGCAACAACAGGATCCTTACTTCTAGCAACTTTCGCAGGAATAAATCCTCCTATTAAAGTAAGAACTACACTAACACTAATAAGTATAATAGCATGACTAACACTAAGACTTGCAACACCTTTCAAATCAGATAACTTATATATAATATTATTAACAGGAATAGTAAGCAAAACCGCAATACCTATTCCAATAAGACCACTAGTAATACCAATAATAAATGTTTCTGAATTAAACACCCTAGTTATATCCTTCTTTCTAGCACCAAGTGCACGAAGTATCCCAATCTCTTTAGTACGCTCTAAAACACTGATATAAGTAATAATACCAATCATTATACTAGAAACAACTAAAGAAATAGAACTAAATGCAACAAGAACAATCGTAATAGCATCCATTATATTACCAGAAAGTAAACTAATCATCTTAGCCATATCAGTATATAAAATCTTATCATCATCACTCTTACCATCATTATATTTATCCAAATAAGATAAAATCTTTTCTTTAGAACCAAAATCTTTTGGATAAAGCATTATATAATTAGGAACACTATCATCACCTAAATATCCAAGAACACTTTCCTTAGTTACACTATCATCAAACTTTTGATAAGTCAAAACATTATAATCACTATTCTTTTGATCATTAACTATCTTAGAATCTTTATTAACATCAATTATCTTATTAACAAGTGATGAAGTATATAAAACACCACTACTAACAGACAACATCTCTTTATCTTTTTTACAACGAATAATAGCTTGAATCTTAATACTCATACTACTCTTATCATTATACATATTTTCATAATCAGTACCCATCATATAATAACCATTATTAAATTGATAAAACGAATCATTAAAAATAACCTTAAATTCTTTAGACAATAAATCATCAAAACTAACATCCTTAGAAACATCAAAACCGAGAGATTTCAAAACATTCTTATCAACTTGATTATATTTATCTACAACAAGAATAAGTCCAGGAACACTTGTATTAATCTTACCCATAACTACATCATAATTACTTTCTACAACACCAACACTATCATTAGGATTATCAGGAAACACATTCCAAGAATAATTATCATTACCTAAATTAGCACTCTTTATATATTGATAATTATCTCCATCAAAAGTAATAACATTTATACTTGTACTTCTAAGATATGAAATACCTCCAAGTAAAGACTTATCAATATCAGAAACATATGAAACATAAGAAGAAGTAATTTTATTAACATGAGTAGCTTTTTCTAAAACATCATCCTTTGGCACTATAAACTTTTCACTTGTATATTCATGATACTTAGTATCAGAAGAAGACTTCATAACATCAGACATTTCTATAGCCTGTTCACTTATAGTAATAGGCATTTGTGATAAAGACTCCCTTTCAAACTCATCAACTTTACCCTGAAATCCATTAGATAAAGACAAAATAAGAGCAATACCAATTATACCAATCGAAGAAGCAAAACAAGTAAGTAAAGTTCTACCCTTTTTAGTAATTATATTAGTAAAAGAAAGCTTTAAAGCAGTCAAAAATGACATCGAAGTCTTTCTAAAACTATAACTACTAGAATCTTCTTCATCATAAGGATTAGAATCATCAACGATCTTTCCATCCTTTAAACTAATAATTCTACTTGAGTACTCCCTAGCAAGTTCACTATTATGAGTAACCATAATAACAAGCTTATCCTTAGATATTTCTTTAATTAAATCCATAATTTGAACACTAGTAACAGAATCAAGTGCTCCAGTAGGTTCATCTGCCAAAATAATATCAGGATCATTCACCAAAGCACGAGCAATCGCAACCCTTTGCATTTGCCCACCAGATAACTGATTAGGCTTTTTATTAGCATGATCCAAAAGACCCACTCTAGAAAGAGCATCCATTGCCTTCTTCTTTCTTTCTCTTCTAGAAACACCAGAAAGAGTCATTCCAAGTTCTACATTACTTAAAACACTAATATGAGGAATCAAATTATAACTTTGAAAAATAAAGCCTACAGAATTATTCCTATAACTATCCCAATCTCTATCTCTAAACCTTCTAGTAGACTTACCATTTATAATCAAGTCCCCACTGTCGTACTTATCTAAACCACCAATTATATTTAAAAAAGTTGTCTTGCCACTTCCAGAAGGACCAAGAATACTAACAAACTCACTACTTCTAAATTTTACACTAACATCATCTAAAGCCTTTTGAACAAAATCCCCAGTTTTATAACTCTTAACTATATGCTTAACCTCTAACATAATTCCTCCCATCAACCACTACTCATTAAAAAACAATTTAATAATATAATTAAATGAAAAGAGAGTGATATCATCAAAAAAATATTATACGTAATTATTATATTAATTACATCAATTCTTATTCCGTTAAACATAAATGCTGAAACCACACAAGAAGTAATACATCAAGAAAAAAAAGACACAGTAGAAATAACACTAACTGGTACAATAATTTTAATAAGTATTTTATACATTTATAAGAAGAAAAAAATAAAACTATAACTTCTTTCCACTAAAGAAATACTTAATTAAATAGAATAAAAACATAGTAAGAATACCAATAATTACCCAACATAAAACAGTATATAGTATTCCATTAGTATGACTATAAAGTATAGAAAAAATAGAACTAGGTATATAATGATTAATAAAAGCATTTAACTCGGAAATACCAAGTCTGTCTCCAATACCATGAATAAGTCTAAAAAATACTTCAAGAATACCAATTAAATAAACTAAACGTTTTGTATCTTGGAAAACAATTGCAACCACTATAACAAGTATAACCAAAAATAACAAATCCATTTTACTCACCTACCATAAAAATTATAACATAATATTAATAAATTGCAAAATTATTTATAAAATTAAGTATGAAAAGTGCCAATGATGCAAAACTATGGACAACTATTTGTTTTATAATAGCAATAGCTATTACAGACGATCTAACAGCAAACGAACAAAACGCTATCGGAAACTGGTTCGTTCTTTTAGGCCAAGTCCTATGTACAACCGGAGCACTTCAACAAGAAATAGAAGAAAAATTAAAAGGAGTAACAATAAATATTAATTCCAAACAAGCAAAACAAAATAATAGCCCCTTTACTGAAAACTATATTGACATTGAAACATTAAAAAGAACAATTCAAAAAGTCGAAGAACAACTCAATAATTTAGAATAATTGATTTGAAATATACCAAATATAATGTTATAATACAAATCAAGAAGGAGTAGTCCCACCGTTAATCGGAGGGGGGTGCTCCTTTTTATTATTACATTTTGACACATTATCATTTTTTATGATAAAATAACGATGAAAAATGTGATCGTACTGAATTACCAGTGCGGTCACATTTTTCTTTTGTAAATAAAAAAGAACTCTGTCAAAAAAACAAAGTTCACAAACATTAATTAAGTAAATAAACACCTAAAGTCAAATAACTAGCAAAAAGTATCCATAAAAGATATGGTATTTGTAAATAAGAAGCCATCTTATTAATCTTATAAAATTTAATTATCATATAAATAACAAGAGCATCAAGAATTAAAATCCATACAAATGAAACTAAATAAAACTTAAATACAAAAAATATTATAGACCACATCAAATTAACAAAAAGTTGCAGTTTATAAACTCCCAATGCCTCACTATCAATACCATCATCTCTATAAATAAGATAACTAGAAATACCCATTAACACATAAAGAATAGTCCACGCTACAGGAAACAACCAATCTGGTGGAGAAAGCACTGGTTTTACGATAATATCATAACTATCAGTATTAATAATTAAACCAATAATACTTCCTAACAAAACAGGTATTAAGATACTTATAAAAAGTTTTTTATAATTCATAAAATCACCATTACTAGTATACGAAAAAAAAGAAGAAATATTATTATTTCCTCTTAACGATAGAATATTCAATAAAATATATAAAAAGAACCTTATTAAAATAATTACTTACATCATAAAATAAAACATCATTTTTCAATATCTTTTTAAAACATCCATTTAATAACTAAAATCAAAAACATACATATCATTAAAGTTATAACTACTCATTAACATCACCTTTGTAAATAACATTGTCAAGATAAAGTCCACAAGAAGACACACATTTGACATTATACGACTTTTTTTGACATTCTAATATACACAAAACATCTGAGTAACTAAGTTTACCTTCGCCAACCAAAATTAACACAGATACTAAATTACGCACCATTTTTCTAAGAAAACCATTACCTGTAAACTCTATTTTCATTAGACAATTATTGACATTTATCTTTACATTATATATAGTTCTAACACAGTTATCTTGATTCTTCTCATCAAAACAAAAACTTCTAAAATCATGCTCTCCTAAAAAAATAGGAATAACACTATTCATCAACTCATCATTAAGCTTCTTATTATACTGAAGAATATAATTTCTCATACAAGGATCATACTCACCCATATTTATATAATAACAGTATGTTTTAGACAAAACATTATATCTAGCATGAAAATCATCATTAACTACAGCAACATCTTTAACATATATTTCACCATTAAAACATTTATTAAGATATTTCTTTAAATTATACAATTTAACAGAAACATCTAAATCAAAATGAGCAGTTTGTCCTTTAGCATGAACACCCTTATCAGTCCTACCAGAAGCACATATATTAACTTTTTTTCCATTATTAAGTAAAGTAAGTACTTCTTCCATAACACCCTGTACAGTCTTTAATTTATTTTGTCTTTGAAATCCATTAAAACAAGATCCATCATAAGAAAACTTTATAAAATATCTCATCTTATTTACCTTTCTTTCTTTGTATATTATAAGTAATTCTAAGCAAAGTCTTAACAGGAAGAAATCTACTAAAGAAAACACCAATTCTAGTCATAAAACCAGGAATAATAATAAGTTTCTTATCAAGATACATTTTTTTAAGACCATATACTGCAACATCACGAGCATTCAAAGACTTAATATTAAAACTAACCCCAGCAGTCTTATTAAAATTAGTGCTAACTGGACCAGGACACAAACAACTAACAACAACATGAGATTTATTTCTACGAAGTTCCTCATACAAAGCACAAGTAAAATCAACTACATAACTCTTCGTAGCATAATAACAACTCATCAAAGGACCACCCTTCAAAAGACCAGCACTTGATCCAACATTAAGTATATAACCCTTATCTTTCTTAACCATATCCTTCAAATACATACGAGTAAGAACATGAAGAGCCTTAATATTAACATCAATCATTTCAAGTTCAGTAAGCATATCACAAGAATTATAATCTCCAAAAAGACCAAAACCAGCATTATTAATAAGCATATCAATATTATCTTTCTTAGTAAATATATATAAATCTTTAACCTTCTTCATATCACTCAAATCAGTAACAATATATTTATGATCTCTCTTAAGTATATTCTTCAAATTTTCTAAAGACAAAGAATCTTTATCAACAAGAATCAAATCATATGAAATACTATCTAAATAAATAGCCATTTCACGTCCAATTCCAGAACCAGCCCCAGTTATAAGTGCCTTCATCGTATCACCTCACACCTATTATATAATAAAGAAAGAAAAAAGTAAATAAATGTAAAAAATTCAAAAACTTCTATCCAATATATGTAACAATTTAACTATCAAAAAAGAACTGAATTCATCAGTTCCAAACAAACTAATTATTTAAACAACTTACTCTTTATGTTCTTTAAAGTTACCAATTTAAAATAACTATAAGGTTTGTATATCACACTAATTTTACCTATATACTCCTCAATTCCTTCAGCATGAGTAAAACCAGTTTTAAATCTATAAAGTCCATTATCCTTTTCTAAATAGATTATTCCACCAAAATTATAAGTCTTACATCCTCTTTCAATTCCCCATTTTATCATTTCTGTTTGCATCTTATAATTTGGCATTAAATGTCTTTTTTCATTAGAACTAGCACCATAAACATAATAAAGCTCATTTCCATAACATATTGAAATTGCACCTGAAAGTGCCTCACCATCTTTTTCAACGATATATATTCTTAAAGTATCCTCATCATAAGCATTTAACATTCTTTTTAAATATTCATAAGGCCTTGCACCAATTTTATCTCTTACAACTGTTGTCTTATATATATCATAAAAAATCTCTAAATCTTTTTCATCATGAGAATATCTTACTTTCAAATCATGTTTATCAGCTAAATTTATATTATACCTTGTTTTTTGCTTAAACTCTTGTTTTAAATCATCAATAGTTTTACCCTCTAAATAAAGCTTTGCTTCGAACTTAGGATTAATAAAATCATGTGGATCCGAATTTTTCTTTTGCGTAGTATATCCATTTTTATTTAAGATTTTCTTTAAATTCTCATCATTTTTTATCGGAGGATCAAACGTTAAAACATAAGCATTATATTTCTTAGCGATTTTTTTAGCTTCATCCATTAACTCATTCAAAGTCTTAATATCATATATATCACATATCGGACCACGTGGAGAATACATAAAAGTAACATTAGTATTTGGTATTTCTTGAATCAATATCATCATCGCAGCATATATCTCATCATCTTTCTTTAAATAAATACACTCCTCTTTCCAATTATTCTTAACTTGTCCCCAATTAATATTTTGCATAAAACTAACATAATCTTGTTTTTCTAAAAAATCATTATATTGTTTAACTTCTTCCTTATTTTTTAAATCTAATACTGCCATTGTACTGCACTCCTTCTAACCTATATTATAAGTACTTAATTAGATTATAGCATATTAAAAAACAATAAACAATAAAAACATCAAAGAAAAAAAGCACTAAACGTGCTAATTATCTAATTTCTTTCTCAAAACTTCAAGTCCATAAACAATTATTCCACCAATTATAAAGAATAATATACTAAAAGTTCCAAAACTCATTGCTTCCTGTGGCACTTCCAAACTTGTTGGACCCATAACTATTGCATATATTGAACCAACCATCAAACCAAGAACTAAATAAATAGTTTGAGATCTATATTTATCAAGAGCCTTCTTTATAATCTTAACAATTAAAAGCATTCCTGTAATAACTCCAAGTCCAAATATTATTAATATTGGTAAAACCTTAAAATTAAAATGTAAAAACTCACTAATCGAAGTAATAATTGGAACATAAAGACCAAATATAAGCAAAAGTGTTGAACCAGATATACCAGGAACTACCATCGCAGAAATAGCAATAACTCCCGCGAAAAACAAATATAACAAAAGTCCTACATTAAGATTATTAAGATCAATACTACTTCCTCCCCCAACAGGATTAAAATAAGTAATAAGACAAACTATCAAAATACCAATAAAGGCATAAAATAAATATCCATATTTTCCCTTTAATGTATCTTTTTCATCCCTAACTATTAAAGGAATAGCAAACACTATAAAACCTATAAATACTGAACTAACACTATATATATGTTTTTCAAATAAACTAGAAAGCACAATTGATGCAAGTGCCATACCAATTGCCCAACCAATACCAAGCTTAATCAAAAATGATACTGCCTTCTTTTTACTTTGTCCTTTACTAATCAAAGCATTAATACTATTAATAAACTCTTCATAAAAACCTAATATAAATGCAACAGTACCCCCAGATATACCAGGAACACTATCAGCAAGCGCCATACAAAATCCTTGTACCACATTAACTATATTCTTTTTCATTTCCTTTTTCACCTTTTCCTCTTTTTTTATTATAATGGAATATTAAATAAAATGCAAAACTTAATAAAATTAATAAATAAAAACTAATACTCCTCTGAAGTAACATACTAGATAAAACATAATCTTTCTTATATAACAATTCATTAACAGACAAAATAATTCCCTCCAAAACCATAACTCCTCCAGGTGTTGGTAAAAAGTCAGAAGCAATAACAATACAAACTTGAAAAGCAATTATTGCAAAAACACTGTAATCATTAAGACCAAATGATTTATATATAAAATAACTAACTAACAAAAAACTTATCCTCTGAAGTAAAAGAATAATAAATGATTTAACAAATATAATCGGTCTATCTTTAGTAAAATTAGATAAATCATTATACTTATTAACCATTTCATCAAGTCTTTTCTTCTTAATATCCTTATTCTTTATAAAACCAAACTTATTTATAAAAAAATCAACCATTCTTTCAGTAAACTTTATTGTTTTCTTTGAATATACCAAACTTATAAAAAATATAATAACAACTAAATTAAGTAAAAAACCAAGTATTATTAAAACATTAAAAACACTAGAAAAATCAAATATCAAACGACCATAAAATACTAAAGATAAAATAAGTAAAAATATCAAAGTAAACTTATAAATAATAGTATTAAGTAAAACTATTATACTTGATTTATAATAATCAATTCCATCTCTTTTCATTTCATACATTTGAATAGGCTGTCCCCCCATCGAAGAAGGAGTAATACCAGAAAAATATATTTCTGTAAACACATAACCAAGCGCTTTATAAAGACTCATTTTAATACCCATATCTTTAGAAATACTAATTAAAAACAATGCCTCAAATAAAGGAAACATCAAAATTGATAATACCGCTAATAAAATATATTTCAAATTGCAAAGCCTTAAAGACTTAATAAGCATATTAATATCATAATACTTAAATATCCATAAATAAGTTATCAAAAAAAGTACAATAAAAAGTATAAACGATAAAACATATTTCTTTTTCTTCATATTTCACCTACCTCAAACACACTATATCTATTCTAACATAATTTTATTAAAAAAATATTTATTTTACACAAATATATGTAAAAAGAAGTAAACCAACTACTTCTTTATCTTATCAAAATAAATATCACTATCACTACTAGAATACTTCTTTATCGCAGAAACTATTTTCTCATCATAAGTATAATTATATCCTACAAAAGATTCATCCCCAATTATATAATAAGGAATCCCACTTGACTTATCCCCTTTTGCAAGAAGAAACTCCTTCATAAGATTAGCATTTTCTGAATTATGCCACACTTCAAATCCATACAAATTAAACTTATTACCATACTTATCATTAATATCATCCAAATACTTTATAAGCTTTTCACAATGAGGACACTCTTTTCCATAAAACAAATAAATATTAATCATTCCATCTTCTTTTTTTATCTCATCAACCGTAGCATTCTTATTTACCACATTATCTACTGATTTATTATTAAAAAATGCAAAATAAGAAAGAAAACAAAGTATTAAAATAGTAATAACTATAAAAACAATATCAATTTTATTCTTCACTTTAACCACCTCTAAAAATTAAACATTAACCACTCAGGCTTTATAACCATCAAAATACCTAAAAGTAACATAATTATTCCCCCAATTAAATGAGAATACTTAGTATACTTATTAGAAATACCTTTTATTTTTAATGTTTTCATTGCTATAACAAATATTACTATATCATCAATTAAAAAGAAAAGCAAATATAATCCAATATAAATTACATACTCTAAAGTACTAAGATCATTCATAGCTAAAACATTCGTAAACATAACAGGTATCCCAAGCGAACAAAGAAGTTCAATTAAATTAACAGAAAAAGCAAGTAATATAATTCCAATTATTGATAATAAAAAACTCTTTTCAGTAACTATTTTTTTAATTCTTTCCATTATTTTAAGCCTTTTCTTCTTATCAGTAACATCACAACCCACATCACTATTTAAACTCTTAATATATCTATAAATATTAACCATTCCAAACAAAACAGCAAAACTAGCAATTAAAAATCTTATTAAAACAACACTATTAAGAAAACTAGCAAGACTAAACCAAGAAACCATAAAACATAAATAAACAAAACCACTAGTAAAAATAAAAGTAAGTCCTAATATCCACATTTTCTTTCTATCATGCATAGAAAACATCATCGTAATAAGAAATATAAGTATCCACATAGCACAAGGATTAAACCCATCAACAGCACCCAATATAATAGTAAAAATAGGTAAAGAAACATCCTTTAAAGAAACCACTCCAAACAAACCAGTATCAACAGAATAAGAATCCATTCCATATACACAAACCGGTAAAAACATAACTAAAACTATTAAAAATAAATATATAAACCTTCTACACTTCATCAATACCACCATTATCCTTTAAAAAAGAAATAAGCCTACTATCACTAACTTCTCCAACTAATCTAGCAACCTCTAAAGAAGAATCCATCAATATATAAACAGGAAGCACACTTCCAACATCATACAAAGAAATTAAAGAAGAATCCATATCATAATCAATATCCTCTATGTCAAATAAAACATTATACTTAGACAAAACATCATCAAGTAAATTATTCATAATAATACAAGACATACACCACATAGCACTAATCTTAACCAATTTCATCATATTCCTCCATTAACTTATCTAAAACACTTAAAAAATAATCAATCTCATCATCTAAAGTCTTATAAGAAAGACTTATCCTAATACTAGAACTAGCTCTATCTTTATCTTTATAAATCTCATAAACACAAAGCGAATAACTAGTATCACTACTACAAGCAGTTTTAGTAGAAACATAAACTCCATGATCAGCAAAATACTTTTGAACAACATTTGAATCCTTTCCCATAAAACTAATATTTAAAATATTATCTATACAATAATCATTACTATTAATAAGAATACTATCATACTTAGATAAATGTTCTCTTATCCTTTTATTAAGACGATTAACATAAGAAAAATCATTATTAAACAATAAAAAAGCCTTAGATAAAGAACAAATAAGCTCAGTCTGAGGAGTCCCACTCCTATAAATAGTAGTACTTTTTCCTCCGTGAATAAGCGGAACAATCTTAACATTTCTCTTCTTTATTAAACCACCAATTCCTTTAAAACAAAAAAGCTTATGTCCAGAAAAACTTGCCATATCAACATTACTTAAATCAATATCAGTCTTAGAAACAGCCTGAGTAATATCACTATGAAACAAAACATTAGGATACTTCTTAAGCATAAGACCAATCTCCTCAATTGGTTGTCTAAGTCCAATCTCACTATTAACACATCCAATAGAAACAAGACAAGTATTATCATTAATTAATTCCTCTAACTTTTCTATATCAACAATACCATTTTCATCCAAAGGAGCAAAAATAACTTTATAACCCTTCTTTTGTAAATAACTACATGGACCATATATTGAAGAATGTTCCAACTTAGTAGTAATAATCTCATTACCAGAAGAACAAATACCCTTTAAAACAGTATTATTACTCTCACTAGCACCACTAGTAAAAATAATCTCATCATCAAAAATATTAAAATAATTACAAATATTAGAAATACTAGAACTAATTATATCATTACACTTTTTACCTATATCATGATTAGAATTAGGATTAGCATAAAAATTATTACAAACATAATTAAAATAATCTAAAACTTCTTTATCTACTTTAGTCGTAGCACTATAATCTAAATAAACTTCCATTAATATCACCACAATAAGTATAAATATAAACTATATATAAAAGCAATAAAAAAGAAGTTGAACTAACTAAACCATAGGTTGAATTAATTACAATCTTCTAAATTAAGTGGTATTTTGTAATTAGTAGTCTTCCCATCAAAAGACGTTGCATTAATCTCAATATACATATCCAAATCTTTACAAACATTCTTATAATTCGAAGTCACAAAACTAACTCCCTTTAAATACTCCTCTAAAGTAACATTCTTATTATTAGAATAATCACACTCTTTTACCTTAACAGTAACATCACCATGACTCTCATACAAATTACAAGTAATTAAACTATACTTAGTAACATCATCCCCACCACAATAATCTATACTAGATACATATATCGAAGACTTATCCTTATTATAAGAAATACTACCAGTAATATTAAAATCATTACAAGAAGAAGACAAAGTCTTAAAATTAAAATCATTATCATGAAAAAATATACAATGAATAATACAAAAAAGTATAAAAACACCAAATATTACAAAAAGAACCTTATAATTAAAACCCTTTTTACTAGATCTTCCCTCAAGTAAATCATCTATATTAACATTAAACTCTTTACTAATTTGCTTTAAAATCATAATATCAGGAATATTCTTACCATTTTCCCACTTACTAACAGCCTGATAAGTAACACCAAGCCTACAAGCAAAATCTTTCTGAGTAAGACCATTATCAGTTCTTATTTTCTTTATAAACTTTCCAATCTTTTCCTGTTCCATAAAACATCACTACTCTTTCTTCAATAAATCTCTAATCTCCTCAAGTAAAACAACCTCATCACTCTTCTTAGTCACTTCTTTTACTTCTTCTTTTTTATTAAAAAACTTATTTATAATACTAATAAATATAAATATACAAAATGCAATAATTAAAAAATCTACTATATTTTGAATCAAAGAACCATATCTAATTTCTGCATCACCAACTTTTAAAGTAAGATTAGTAAAATCATGACCTCCAATCAAAATACCAACAAAAGGCATAAATAAATCATTAACTAAACTAGAAACAATCTTCGAAAAAGCACCTCCTATTAAAACACCAACTGCTAAATCAATAACATTTCCACGTTCAATAAACTTCTTAAATTCATCAAAAAACTTCTTCATAATATCACCAAATAAAGTATACAATATCTAAATAATAAATGCAATAATTCACATACTAATTAAAGGTGAAAAAAGAATCAAAAAATTAGCACTCTCACTTGACAAGTGCTAAAAATGTGATATAATATATGTGTAAAAGGGAGGTAATACATATGAATATGAATTATGAAGAAGAAAAAAATCCATTAGAAAAATATGGACGAAATATAAACGAACAAGTAAAACAAGGTAAAATGGATCCAATCATAGGTAGAGATGAAGAAATAAGAAACATTACAAGAATACTATCTAGAAAAACAAAAAATAACCCTGTTTTAATTGGTGAACCAGGTGTTGGTAAAACAGCAATTATCGAAGGACTTGCCCAAAGAATAGTCAAAAACGATATTCCTGAATGCTTAAAAGATAAAATAATTTGGGAATTAGACATGGCATCCCTAATCGCCGGAGCCAAATACCGTGGTGAATTCGAAGAAAGACTTAAAAACGTCTTAAACGAAGTTAAAAAATCAAATGGACAAATAATAATGTTTATCGATGAAATCCATACAATCGTAGGATCAGGTGGCGTCGAAGGAGCAATGGATACATCAAATATCCTAAAACCAATGCTTGCTCGTGGTGAGATACACGTAATCGGTGCAACTACCCTAAACGAATATAGAAAATACATTGAAAAAGACGGAGCACTAGAAAGAAGATTTCAAAAAGTAAAAGTATCTGAACCAACTGTCGAAGATACAATCACAATCCTTCGTGGATTAAAAGAAAGATTTGAAATTCATCACGGAGTAACAATTCAAGACAAAGCATTAGTATCCGCAGCAGTAATGTCAAACAGATACATAACAGACAGATACTTACCAGACAAAGCAATAGACCTAATCGATGAAGCATGTGCAACAATAAGAGTACAAATGGATTCAGTTCCAAACGAATTAGACGAACTAACAAGAAACATTATGCGTCTTGAAATAGAAAAACAAGCCCTAAAAAAAGAAAAAGATGAACTTTCTAAACAAAGACTAAATAAAATTGATGAAGAATTAGTAACACTAAAAGAAAAAGAAAACATCTTAAAATCAAAATGGGAAGAAGAAAAGAAAACAAATAGTGAAATAAAAGAATTAAAACAAGAAATTGAACATAAAAAGTTTGAACTTGAACAAGCAGAAAATAACTATGACTTAGAAACTGCTGCAAGATTAAAACACGGAACAATTCCAAAACTAGAACAACAATTAGAGGAAAAAAGAAAAGAAACTTCTAACCAAATACTAAGCGAAACAGTAACCGAAGAAAAAGTAGCAGAAATAATCGCTAAATGGACTAATATTCCAGTAAGCAAACTTATCAGTAGCGAAAGAGAAAAACTTCTAAACCTAGAACAAAACATGAAAAAAAGAGTTAAAGGTCAAGACGAAGCCCTTCACTTAGTCGCAGAAGCAATTATAAAATCAAGAAGCGGTATAAAAGATCCAAACAAACCAATTGGCTCATTCATGTTTCTAGGACCAACCGGAGTTGGTAAAACCGAAGTAGCAAGAACATTAGCTTACGAACTATTCGACGATGAAAAACACATGATAAGAATTGATATGTCTGAATACATGGAAAAATTCTCTACTTCAAGACTAATCGGATCCCCTCCAGGATACGTTGGATACGATGAAGGTGGACAATTAACCGAAGCAGTAAGAAGAAATCCATATAGTATCGTTTTATTCGACGAAATAGAAAAAGCCCATCCTGAAGTATTAAACCTATTACTTCAAATACTAGACGATGGTAGAATAACAGATTCAAATGGTAGAACAGTAGACTTTAAAAACACAATAATTATTATGACATCAAACATCGGTAGTGATCACGTTCTAGAAAATAATAAAGACGAAGTATTAAAAGAATTAAAACAAATATTAAAACCAGAATTCATAAACAGAATTGATGAAATAATAGTATTCAATCAATTAACAAAAGACGTAATGTACGAAATACTAGACAAACTAATTAAAAACCTAGAACAAAGACTAAGCGATAAACAAATAAAAATAGAATTAACACAAAAAGCAAAAGACCACTTAGTAGAACAAGGATATGATCCATCATTCGGTGCAAGACCACTAAAAAGAGTTGTTTCAAAAGAAATCGAAGAAGTTCTAGCACATAAAATAATAAATGATGAAATAACTCCTGGTAAAACAATAACATTTGATTACCAAGATAACAAAATTGAGGTTAAATAGCCTCTTTTTGTTTACATTAAAAGCAATAAAACATTTGATTATTGCATAAAATAGTGATAAGATAATTATAAGTCTGTAAGACAAAAAAAGGAGGAAAAATTATGGAATTAAAAGGAAGCAAAACAGAAGCTAATTTAATGTCCGCATTCGCTGGAGAATCCCAAGCAAGAAACAAATACACATACTATGCATCAAAAGCTAGAAAAGATGGATATGAACAAATCGCAGAAATTTTCGAAGAAACTGCTAATAACGAAAAAGAACATGCAAAACTATGGTTTAAAGAACTACACAACGGTGAAGTACCATCTACACTAGAAAACCTAAAAGATGCCGCAGCAGGAGAAAACTACGAATGGACTGACATGTATCAAGAATTTGCAAAAACTGCAAAAGAAGAAGGATTCACTAGAATAGCATACCTTTTCGAAGAAGTTGCTAAAATCGAAAAAGAACATGAAGAAAGATACTTAACTCTTCTAAAAAATATTGAAGACGATTCCGTTTTCCATAAAAACGAAGATAAAATATGGATATGTAGAAACTGTGGACACGTATATATAGGAAAAGATGCTCTTGAAATCTGCCCTGTATGTAAACATCCAAAAAGTTTTATGGAAGTAAAAAAAGATAACTATAAATAAGATATAAATATTATATCTTTTTTTATAAAAACATATAATTAATAGAAAGAAGGAAGGAATAATATGTGTGGAATAGTAGGATACAAAGGTAACAATAATAATGCTATAAAAGTAGTAATCGAAGGACTAGAAAACCTAGAATACAGAGGCTACGATTCAGCAGGTATAGCCTACCTAAAAGAAAATAAAATAATTATAGAAAAAGAAGCAGGAAGAATCAAAAATCTAAAAGATAAACTAGATTTAGAAGACAAATCAAACCTTGCAATTGGACACACTAGATGGGCTACTCATGGCATCCCAACAAGAACCAATGCTCATCCTCATCAAGTAGGAAAATTCACCATGGTACATAACGGTATAATAGAAAACTACCTAACTCTAAAAGAAGAACTGCTAAAAAATAATTATACTTTTAAAAGTGATACTGATACTGAAATAGCATGCGCTTACTTAGACTATCTTTATAAACAAGAAAAAGACATTTTAAAATCATTACAAAAACTAATCCAAGTAATAAAAGGATCATATGCATTTGGAATAATATGCGAAGATGATAAAGACCATTTATACGCACTAAGATCATCAAGTCCTTTAATAATAGCACTAGGAAAAAATGAAAACTATATAGCATCAGACGTACCTGCAATACTTAAATATACAAATAAATACATAATTTTAGAAAACTATGAAATAGCTAAAATAAGCAATAATAATATAACCATTTATAACAAAGAACTACAAGAAGTAAACAAAACAATCAACACCTATGAAGGAACATATGAATCAAGCATAAAAGGAGACTACGAACACTTCATGCTAAAAGAAATAAACGAAGAACCAGACACATTTGAAAAAACCATAAACAACTGCTTAGAAAACAATTTCAAAGACATAGACTTAAAAAAATACACAAACATTCACATAGTAGCATGCGGTTCTGCATACCATGCCGGACTAGTAGGAAAATACTTAATTGAAAAATATGCAAACATTAAAGTATACACCCAAGTAGCAAGTGAATATAGATATGAAAAAACATTTTACGATAAGAATACACTAGTCATTTTAATATCCCAATCTGGTGAAACAGCAGACACATTAGCAGCCTTAAGAAAAGCAAAAGATAATAACATCGACACCTTAAGTATAGTAAACGTTTTTGCATCTAGCATTGCAAGAGAATCAAAATACGTAATCTATACTAAAGCAGGATGTGAAATTGCAGTAGCAACAACAAAAGCTTACCTTGCTCAATTAACAGTATTAATTGCTCTAACACTAAAACTAAGTAACAAAAAAATAACTAAAAATGAAATAATAAAACTAAAAGAGCAAATAACAAACTTAATAAATAAAGATGATTATAAAACTATAGCAAATAAAATATATAAAGCCAAAAACATATTCTTCATAGGAAGAGGAATTGACTATGCACTTTGTATGGAAGGATCATTAAAACTAAAAGAAATATCATACATAAACAGCGTAGCCTATCAAGCCGGAGAACTAAAACACGGTACAATATCCCTAATCGAAGAAAATACTCCAGTAATAGCAATACTAACCGAAGAAGACCTTATAGAAAAAACAATAAGTAATATTAAAGAAGTAAAAGCACGCGGTGCTCATACAATAATAATTACAAACAAAGACATACAAGGAGATTTCTACGATGAAAAAATAATAATTCCTAAAACAAATGAATTATTCCAACAATTACTTACAATAATACCACTTCAACTAATAGCATACGAAGTAGCAAAACTAAACAACTGTGACATAGACAAACCAAAAAACCTAGCAAAATCAGTCACTGTAGAATAAAAGGATAGCCAAAACTATCCTTTTAATTTTCCTAAAACAATTTCCTTAGTAACACTCTTACCATTTCTAATAAATGTAATAGATACTTTATCCCCTGCTTTATGTTTATAAAGTTCATACCTTAAGTATGCAATATTATCAGTAGAATTGCCACCAAGTTTGGTGATAACGTCACCCTTTACTAAAACACCATTAACACAAGAATCTTTCTCAACTTCTGCAACAACTACTCCAGTATCAACCGAAGTACTAATATCAATATCAAAATATCTTGAATAAGACGCATCACTTGCATTATACATTCTAATACCTAAATAAGGTCTTTCAATAGCCTTACCACTTTCAAAAACAGAAATATTAGAAATTACATCCTCAATTGGAAGAGCAAACCCCATTCCTTCAATTTCGCTTTTAACAATCTTTAAAGAATTAATACCAATTACTTTTCCGTTTGAATCAACCAAAGGACCTCCACTATTACCAGGATTAATTGATGCATCAGTTTGTAAAACCTTTAAAACATAATCATCAACATTACTATTTGATGATGAAAGTGATAAACTAACAAGTCTATCTTTACCAGATAATATTCCACGTGTTACTGTACCTCTATATTGATAATCAACCGGAGTACCAACAGTAAACACAGTATCACCTAAACGAACCTTAGAACTCTCTCCTATTTCAGCAACTTTTAATACATCAGAAGAATTAATCTTTAATACCGCAACATCTAAGTATTCATCACCACCAACATAAGAAGCATTAATAACCTTATCATCACTTCTTACAACCTTAAGCGAAGTATTACCACTAACAACATGATAATTAGTAAGAATATAACCATTCTTAGAATCAATCTTATATGCAAAACCAGTTCCAGTCGAATACAACTTATTATTCTTATAATTTTGTACCAAGAACACAGCTTTATAAACCTTATCAACAGCATCCGCTATACCCTTATCAGTAACAGTAACCTTATTTTCACACCCAGTATAACATGTACCATTATTTGAAGTATTAACAGTAAAAAGCTCATCTTTATAAACATATATACCACCAACAGTAACAAATATACCAAGTAAAAATATTAAAATATAACTAAGCATTTTCTTATCATTATTCATCTAAAACAACTCCTTTTTCTCTATATCAACAATATCCATATAATTATTAGGAAATCCCATCCTATCAAGAACCTTATCAATAGGAATACTCCTTAAATTAAACTCTAAATTACTAATCGCTTTATCAACCTCATTAATCATATCCTTAACTTCATTATCCTTAAGCAAAGACTTTAAAATTATAACAAGAGCATATAAATCATTCTTACCATATATAAACTCATTATCCATCATAGGAATATTAAGTATTCTATGATATTTAGTATCATTAATATACTTTTGAGTTCTATTATCAAACATTATATCCTCATGAGCACATAAATTACGATAATTAGAAAGTATAACCAAGTAATTAGAAAAAACATCTATATCCAAATCATACAAATCAACAATCTCATACTGATCCTCTTTCTTTAAAACAGAAAAAAGTTCAGAAACAATTCCAAAAGATAATACTTTAACAAGAACCCATAAAGGAATATAACCATAATTATTAACATAATGTTGAGTAGCAGCATGCTGAGTAGCATTAGTTTTAATTTGTCTTTTCATCTTAGATATAAGATCACTAACCTGCTTTCTCTTCGCACCATTATTAACAAAGTTATTTGGATTTAAATAATCTTTTTCTTTATAACCATATTTTTTAGACAATTGATAAGAAATAATAGACTTTACATTATTCTCAACAATCAAAATATTTTTAAAAAATATACTTCTAAGTCTTCGATCAAACAAAAACAAACTATATAATTCCTCAATTTTAGTCCCAGGAATATACATACTATTATCTGAAGATTTCATAAACAAATGACGATAACCATTCAAAAAGAAATAATTTTCACGAAGTAATATTTCCTTAGCATAATCTTCATTATCTATAACTAATCCTTTATTTCTAAGGATTTCAACTTGTTCATCTAAAGTTTTAAATATTTTCTTCCCCATATCTTTATTCTCCTAACAATAAAATTATAGCACAAAAGACACATCACTTTCAATAAAACAATATACAAAATTAAGACAAAAGAAAACCTTGAAATAAACATTTCAAGGTTATTAAACACATACTATCTCTTACTAAATTGAGGAGCACGTCTTGCTTTCTTAAGACCTGGTTTCTTACGTTCTTTAATTCTAGAATCACGAGTAATAAATCCAGCTCTTTTTAATATCTTTCTAAAACTTGTTTCTTCAGAAGCATCAGTTACATCTGATTCAAGCAAAGCTCTAACAATACCTAATCTGATTGCACCAGTTTGTCCTGAAAAACCTCCACCTTTAACTTCTGCTACTACATCATACTTTTCTCTAGTTTCAGTTAAATCTAAAGGTTGACATAAATCCATAACTAAAGTTTCAAAAGGGAAATATTCATAAACATCTTTTCCATTAACAGTAATCTTTCCAGTACCTTCAACTAATTTAACCTTAGCAATACTAGTTTTTCTTTTTCCTGTTCCATAATAACAAGTATTTTCTTTCTTAGCCATAACTTACCTCCCTATTTAACTTCAAGCACTTCTGGCTTTTGAGCCATATGTGGATGAGTTTCTCCTTCATAAACAAATAATTTCTTAGCCATTGCTCTACCTAATCTATTATGAGGTAGCATTCCTTTAACAGCTCTTTCAACCATTTCAACTGGATACTTTTCTTTCATTTCTCTAGCAGTTCTTTCTCTTAAACCACCAGTATATCCAGAATGGTTGTAATAAATTTTCTTATCTAACTTATTACCAGTAAGATTTACTTTACCAGCATTAGTGATAATAATATAATCCCCACAATCAATATGTGGTGTATAAGTAGCTTTATGTTTTCCTCTTAACATATGAGCAACTTTACTAGCTAAACGTCCTAAAGTAACATCAGTAGCATCAATGACATACCAATTACGTTCAACTGTTTCTTTTTTTTGCATATAACTTTTCATAATTTAAATCCTCCTATTTTTTTATATTAATTAATATAAGAGTTCCCAATTCCCATAAAAATCAATATATAAGAAAATGTACCGACTAAAATTATACTAAAATTATACGTTTAAGTCAATAGTTTTAGCACTTTTTTAACACACTTTAAACATTATCTTACAAAACTTACTTTCCACTTTCTCCATAATTAGATAAAACCCTAGCAGAAGGATCATCAACATCACATCCTACCCAGTTTTTATTTGGCATCCAATAATCAACAATCATATCATCCAAAGAAGGATAATACTTTTCAAATATTTCACGATAAAGCAACGATTCTTTAGTAAAAGGTCTATTTTTAATCGGATACTTAAGTATCAAACGTTCAAACTCATCATCACTATATTTTTCTGAAGCATACTCTTTTAAATAATCAACCATCGAATGACCAACAGCATCACTAAACGCAGCCTTTTCACGATATAAAATATCATCAGGCAAATACCCATCAGAAAAAGCTTTTCTTAATAAATACTTTCCTTTATTATAAACATTCATTTTCTTTAAAGGATTAATCCCCATAACATAATTAACAAAACTCAAATCTGCAAAAGGAACCCTAGCCTCAAGAGAACACCCAGATATACACCTATCAGCACGTAAAACATCATACATATAAAGCTCCCTTATTCTTTTTTCACTCTCTTTTTGAAACTCCAAAGCTGATGGAGCAAAATCAGTATACTTATATCCAAAAAGTTCATCGCTAACTTCACCAGTAAGTAATACCTTTATATCAGTATTATCCCTAATCCACTTAGTAAGAATATACATTCCAATAGAAGCCCTAATAGTAGTAATATCCCAAGTCTCTAAATGATATATAACCTCATCCAAAGAAGAAATAACATCAAAAGGAGTCATAATAACCTCAGTATGAAAACTTCCAATAAAATCCGCCACCTCTTTAGCATACTTTAAATCAATAGCATCACTTTCCATACCAATTGCAAATGTTCTAATTGGCTCTTTCATATTTCTAGAAGCAATACAACATACTAAACTAGAATCTAAACCACCACTAAGTAAAAAACCACAAGAAGCATCAGAATCAATCCTTTTTATAACGCCTTTCTTAAGTTTTTTTCTAATATTATTACAAATAACATCTAAATCATCATCAATAAATTTACTATATTTACAAGCATCATAATACTGAACAAACTCCCCATCTTTATAATAATAACCCGGAGGAAAAGGCTTAATACCTTTACATAATCCAACCAAAGCCTTTGCCTCACTAGCAAACATTATTTGTCTACTGACAAGAGAATATCCATAAAATAAAGGTCTAATCCCAATCGGATCACGCGCGGCAATAAAACTTTTTCCATCAAAAATGACACAAGAAAACTCAGCATCAAGTTTTTTAAACATTTCAACTCCATATTCATTATACAAAGGAAGTAGAACTTCACAATCACTATTTGAACAAAATCTATACCCTTTCTTTTCCAAAGATTTTCTTATCTTTCTAAATCCAAATATTTCACCATTACATACAACCTTCATATCTTTATAATAAAATGGTTGCATTCCAGCATTAGATAAATCCATAATAGACAAACGATGAAAACCCCACATTCCATTAGTAAAATCAGTCCTAGAAAAATCAGGACCTCTATAACTAATTTTACAAAACCCCTTTAAAAACTCTTCTTCACTAATATCGTTTTTAGTATAAACCATAAAACTACACATATAAATACCTCCCTATAATAAATTAAAAATAACCAGTATTCATCCTACAAAGGGACGAAAACTGGTTATTCCGCGGTACCACCCAATTTATCATAAATATTATTTATATGATCACTTTCAGTTCTAACAAACCTAGTATTAAGATAACGGATACAGACCGGCTTAGCCTACTTGCAAACTTTCGGTAAGCAACTAAAAAGTGTTATTCACAAAGACTTCATTATTAGTTTCACACTATCACTAACTCACTTTAAACTCCATCAAAGCTACTTCTCTTTCTCAAAGTTATTAAAAAAATTATAATACTCAAAAAAGCAATATGTCAAGTATTTTTTTAAAAAATAAAAAACTCTCATAAAGAGAGTTTACTTACATATTTGGTGACCCGTACGGGATTCGAACCCGAGAATGCCACCGTGAAAGGGTGGTGTGTTAAGCCGCTTCACCAACGGGCCAATAATAATGGCGCCCCAACTAGGACTTGAACCTAGGACCCCTTGATTAACAGTCAAGTGCTCTAACCAACTGAGCTATTGAGGCATATATGGTGGGCCTGAATGGACTTGAACCATCGACCTCACGCTTATCAGGCGTGCGCTCTAACCAACTGAGCTACAAGCCCACAATGCAAACTTATGTAAGCAATATAAATGATACTATATATTTTATGATTTTGCAAGTGATTTTTTGCATTTTTTTAATATTTTTTTATTTTTTTAAAAATTATGACAATTTTTCACTAGATTTTGCATTAAGATCAAGTCCAGCACGCACACCTTTCTTATATAAAAAATATCCACACGCTGCAATCATCGTAGCATTATCAGTACAATATTTCATATCTGGATAACTAAATGAAAATCCATTTATTAAAGCTTCCTTTTCTAAAGCTTCCCTTATTCCCCTATTCGCAGCAACACCACCCGCTACTATAAGATTATTAATATTATACTCTTTTAATGCCTTAACAGTCTTAAAAACTAATGATTTAACAACAACATCTTGAAAAGAAGCACATAAATCTTCCTTATTAATAACATTACCACGTTGTTCTTCATTATGCACCAAATTAATAACAGCACTCTTAAGACCACTAAAACTAAAATTATAACTATCATCATTCATAGGAATAGGTAAATGATAACTTACCTTACCAACATGAGCAAGCTTATCAACAAGTGGTCCTCCAGGATAACCAATTCCAACAACACGAGCCACTTTATCATAACATTCACCAACTGCATCATCAAGCGTTCCACCAATTTTAAAATAACTCAAATGATCATCCATCTTAATAAGTTCCGTATGACCACCACTTATAACAAGAGCTAAAAGAGGAAACTCAAGCTCATGACCAATATTATTTGCATAAATATGACCTGCAATATGATGAACAGGTATCAAAGGCTTATCATACACATAAGCAATAGTCTTCGCAGCCTCAAGCCCCACCAATAAAGATCCAATAAGACCAGGACCATACGTAACAGCAACTGCATCAATCATATCCATCGAAATACCAGACTCCTTAAGACACTTATCAATTACAAAAGTAATATCCTTAACATGATTTCTACTAGCAATCTCAGGAACAACCCCTCCATACAACGTATGAATATCTATTTGACTAAGAATAACAGTATTAATTTCACAACAACCATTCTTAACAATAGAAACACTAGTCTCATCACAACTACTTTCAATACCTAAAATATAAACATCCTTCATAAAATCAACTCCATCAAAATACCATCTACTCCATTATAATAACCATATCTTTTAGCAACCTCTACAAAACCAAACTTCTTATACAATGAAATAGCACTACTATTTAACACACTAACCTCTAAAGTAATATTATAAATATTAATACTTCTAAGATAATCAATCAAATACTCCAACATCAAAGACCCAATCCCCATATTCCTTTTATCCTCATTAACAAAAATATTACATATCTCCGCTTTCTCATATAAAACACTATACTCAATATATCCAACAACTTCACCATCTAAAATATATCCAATATACTTAACAAAAGGATTCGAAGTCTTAGAAACCCCAAAAGATGAAAGTAATAAAACATCAACATCCTTAACCATTTAACTTTTCCTCAGCTTCTACTCTTTTTAAATAATTAGGAACAAATGAAAAACTATCACTAACATTATCCATATCTAAATATTTAAAAATTCTCTCAACATTAGGAACATACTCTATTGAACCATTAAATCCATTTGATGAAACATAAACAAAAGAATCAAGCCCACTTACTCTACTAGACAATTCTTCTAAAGAAATATAACAATCTTTCATAACAACATTATAGTTCTTATCATAAATACCAGCATAAACATAACCACGTCTTGCATCAATAATAGGCACTATATAATCACCTTCTACTCCAGTAGCAAGAACATACAAACTAGAAACACCCACAATATCAATATTAAGACTATATGCCCAAACCTTAGCAATAGTAACACCAATCCTAAGCCCAGTAAAAGATCCAGGACCATTAACACAAACTATTCTCTCAATATCCTTCTTAGAAATAGAAAGTCTATTCAACATATCATCAATAACACTAAGAGTAATCTTAGATAAATCATTATTAAGCTTAGTATAAAAAGAATCTAAAACAACATCATCCTTAACAATAGCAACAGATAAAAAATCAACCGAAGTATTTAAAAAAAGACTTATCATAATACCGCCTCACATAAGTCTTCATATCTTTTTCCAATAGGCTTAATAATAACAAGTCTAGTATCTTCACCAATAATCCTAAAATTAATTTCCAATCTTTCTTCAGGAAGCAGATCCTTAATCATATCAGACCATTCAATAATAGTAACACCCTTCTTGACAAAATACTCAGAAAAATCAATTTCAACATCAGTCTCATCTAATCTATAAACATCCATGTGAAAAAGAGGAACCTCTCCTGAAGTATATTCCTTAACTATATTAAATGTCGGAGAAGTAATAACTTCATCAATACCTAAAGCACTAGCAAAACCCTTAGCAAAAACAGTCTTACCACTACCTAAGTCTCCATTTAAACAAATAACCATATTACAAAACTTTTCTGACTCTATATTTTGAGCAAGTTCAATAGTTTCACTTTCATCTCTTAAAGTAATTTTATATTCCATAATTAATCACCAATATTAATTTTACACAAAAAAAAGATGTATATCAACACCTTTTAACAATTTTCTATTTTTTTACTTTAACTTTATATATTTTTTCTTCATTCTTATAATTAAATATAGTACAAATACCCACTACTATTAAGAAAACCCCTAAAAATATACCAGTAAATAATACTGAAATAATCGGAGTAACAAGCACTAATAAACCTACAATAAGTTTAAGAATACTAGTCACTAACATAGTTTGGCTAAAATAATCCTTACTTCTTACATTAAGTAAAAGTACCAAAGAAGATAAAGAAGTAGAAAGTAACCAAAGTCCAATAAATATAGATATTATCTTAGTAGTAGTATCAGGATTCAAAATAAGCACAAACCCAAATAAAGTATTTAAAAAACCACTCATAAACACATTACCAGGTAAATAAACATAATCCCTATTAACAAAAGCATATACTATTTTTATTACTCCAGTTATCAAAAGAACAATCCCTACAAAAAACACTAATTTAGAAAAAGATTGTTCAGGATTAACAAGTAAAACTGCCCCACCAACTATAAGAAGTAACCCAATTATAAAATTCCATATTTTTTTTGACATATAAATTCCTCCCATATTAATATTTTAAATCATCATCCAACTTCCAAACACCATCTTTACTACTAGAATTATAAACCTTATATGAAAAAGATTTATCAAAAGGAGTATAAACAGCATATAAAGAAATAGTTTTATTCTTAGATAAAGGTATAACAGTCTCACCAATAGGTTGATAAACAACTTCACATTTATAAACATATGAAGACCCATTATCCTCCAAATAGACACAATGTCTATCAATAATCTCATTTATATTTTCTATTTTTTTTCTAATATCACCAAGATTATCATCAGCAAACCATGCATCTATAGCTACTTCTCCAAACTTTGGATTATGATAAGGATTAAAGATACATCCAGTAAGTAAAAAACAAATAATTAAAATAAATAAATACTTAACTTTCATATCATTACCTCAATATAATAATATCATAAAAAAGAAAAAAAATCTACTACTCTAACATATCATTAGCTTTTAGATCATTTTTCATAAATGTAACAAGATTATCACTATTATCAAGAGTAGCAAGCAATATATCAGAAGAATTCTTCCCTAAAGATTTGAGTTTATTTACCAACCAATCTTTACTCTTACCCATTTCCTTAAGATTTAGTTCCATAATATTACCATCTATAATAACATTAGCGCACATACTAGAAGATTTAACTTTAATATCCATATCCTTAATAGTAACAGGTTTATTCTCAGCCTTAGGAAGAATACTAAGCTTTCCATCAGACTCAACCAAAGCATAAGCAATCTCTGAAACATCAAAATATCCCATAGAACGACATTGTTCCAATAAATCATTTATATCAAACTTAACAGTTTTAAGACCACCCTCTAAAATAACACCATCTCTAATTACCATATTAGGTTTACCCATAAAAAATCTTCTTAAAACAATACTCTTCATAGTTAAAACATTAATAAGATAAGCAACAACACCATATATCAAAACAGCAATAGTTCCAAACATAATATCAGAATCAATATTAATAGTCATTTCAGCAGCAAAATTACCTATAGATATCCCAATAACATAATCAAACAAACTAAGTTGAGAAACCTGTTTTTTACCTATTATCTTAGCAACCAAAAATAAAGTTACCAAAGAAAGAAAAGCTCTAAAAGAAACTTGTAATAAATCCATTATATCACCAATAATAATATAACCAATAAAAAGAAAAGAATACAAAAAAGAAATAGATTACTCTATTCCCTTTAACTTTTCCACTTCCTCACAAACACTTCCTGAAACATCTTTTCAAACACTATCATTTTAAAATGTCTATTTTATATAAAATGCTTTAAAAAAAAGACTTCAAAAATGAAGTCTATTAATAAATATATTATTTAGATTTAACACTAGTAACTGAACCAGATTGATAAGAATTACCCGCTTTATCTTTAATTACTACATAATAATTATAAGTAACTCCAGACTTAGATGTTTTAAATGTGTGTTTTACATCCCAAGACTTTGGATAATTTGAATTAGTATATGTGTAATGATAAGTAGTATTACTACTATTATTAGTATAATAGAACGTAACAGATGCAACACCAGAATTAGAATCAGCAGCAGTAACAGATAATGTCATTTTACCAGATGTAGCAGTAGAATTAAGCTTACCAGAAGCAGATATATAAGGATTAGTCCTATCAGGATAACCAATAATTGTAATACTTTGTTTAAATACATATGTTTTACCATCACTATCAGTAGCAGTAGCAGTAAGTGCATGTGTACCATTATTCTTACCGGTAGCATTAGCCATAGTAGCCTCTAATGCTGATGTCGTTTTACCAATACCTTGCTTAGATTTAATACTAACAGAACCAGTATTAGAAGTAAGAGTAAGATTGTTTATAGAAGTATTAGTAGCAGTACAATCAACAGATATACTAAGTTGAGATGCAACAATCTTATCAAGAGCAGAGCCACTTAATTTTTTACCATCTTGATCATAAAAACTATATGAACAACTGATACTTTTATCAACCGGTTTATTTGTGACAGTAACTGCTATAACTTTAGAAACATTAGAATTACTTGCAGAAGTAACTTTTATAGTAGTTGTACCATATTTTTTACCAGTTATAACACCACTACTAGAAACAGTAGCAACACTAGTATTACTACTACTCCAATTTAAACTTTTATTAGTAGCATTACTTGGTAATACGGTAGTAGAAATACTCTTAGTATCACCAACATACAAATCAACCGAAGTAGGAGTCACTATTAAATCAGTAACCTTAACAGTTGTTGGATTAGTAGATCCACCACTGCTAGAAGAAGACTTTACTGTAACATTCATTGACGCTGTAACAGTACCATCAGTAGTATAAGCAGAAATCTTTGTACTACCAGCACTAACTCCAGTTACATTACCTTTACCATCAACCTTAGCTATATTAGTATTATGTGATACCCAAGTAACAGTTTTAATAGAAGCATTACTTGGCGAAACAGTAGCAGTAACAGTTTTTCTAGCACCAACATTTAAAGTAAGTGAACTTGGACTTAATGTAATCTTAGTGGCCTTAATAGGATTGCTCTTAGTAACCACTACTTTTACTTTATCAGAAACACCATCAACACTCTTTATAGTAATATAAGCCGTTCCAGCACCAACACCAGTAACTTTTCCAGTACTACTAACTTTAGCAACAGAAGGATTATTAGTATCCCATGATACTTTTTTATTAGTAGCATTACTTGGTGTAATAGTATAAGTTAAAGTCTTAGTATTACCAACTTTAATAGAAAAATCATCACTATTTATAGAAACTTTAGTAACTTTTCTGTATTTAGAACTAGATCCACCACTAGATGAACCTCCACTACTAGAAGAGCTACCAGAAGAACTAGAACTTGCTTTCTTAACTGTAACATTAGCCATAGCAGTCTTATTACCATCTTGAGTAGTAACAGTAATAACAGCACTACCAACACCTACACCAACAACTTTACCTTTACTAGATACAAGAGCAACACTTTCATTACTAGATGACCATGTAACAGACTTATTAGTAGCATCACTTGGAGATACAATAGCAGATAAACTACCATTGCTACCAACAGATATAGTAAGAGATGTAACATTAAGTTTAACACCAGTTACAGAATTAATTCCAGAAGCTGCTACAACATCAACCTTTTTAGTAACAGTTTTATAACCATTATTAATTTTAATAGTAGTACTACCTTTCTTTTTAGCAGAAACTACACCATCACTAGACACAGTAGCTACTTCTTCATCAGTACTAGTATATTTTATATTTTTATAACATTCATCATAAACACCTAAATCAATATTTAAACTTAAATCATCACCTGTAGCAACTTTATAATTGCTATCACCAAATATATTTTCATCAAACTTAGGACAAACAACAACTTCGTTTTCATATGTACCAACCTTTTTACCATTATCAAAAGCTTGAACAGATATTTTTACTTTACCATCCTTTTTAGGAATCATTGTATTAGCAGTATCACCTGCTGCAAGGGACTTATATTCAAATTGAAGAATATCTTCGTTATCACTACTAAATTTATAGAATAATTCCTTATCAGAATTAGGAATAGCAGTAACAAACTCAACCTCACTACCAGCATAAACAACACCTGGAACATCCAAATTTAATTTTTTATTACCTTTTCCAAATAAAGACGCAAACAATATTATTAGTAACACTATAGCAACAATAACTGCAATAACAATAATAAGTTTTTTCTTAAGTCCATTATCACTGTTAGAGTAATTACCAGCATCAGAATTGCCAAAGTCACTATAATCTGGTTGATCATAACTAGCATTTCCTAAATTTGAATTATCATACTGATTCATATTATTAGAACCAAAATCACTATTTTCATAATTATTAAATTGATTATTATCCATACCAGTATTATTCATATCATTACTATTATTATTAAAATTATCATTATTTACATTGTTATCATTAAAACTCATACTATTCCCTCCGACTATTCTATATATAACATGATATCACAAAAAAAAAAGAAATACAATCATAAAAAATCACATTTCTTACATAATTCTTCGCATTTAAGATTATTTTTAAATCCATTAAGCATTTTTATATATCGAGCACTATTCACAATATCATCTAAATCATTTTCATAAATATTCCCAAATACTATCTCACCACCCGAATCTAAACAACAAGGAACAACACTACCATCTACTAAAATTCCAATATGATCTCTTAATGCATAGCAAGTGCCAACACTATTATTAATTTCATTATTCAAACTAGGCCATACAAAAGACTCATTAAAATTAACAAATACTCTATCCTTAAGTTTAATAGAATCATTAACACCTATTTTAGTATTATAGTGCTTTTCTAACAAAGAAATAATTTTATTTGTATTATTATTAAAAACCCATAATCTATAAGACACATAAGTATTAGGCAACTTATCCACAACAGAAAATATACTATTCATATAATCAGTCAACAAAATACCATACTTTTTATCATAACTATGTAAAGATATATTAATTTGTCTAATATTTTTACTTTTAATTCTATCTATCAAATACCCATTAGTAGTAATATTAACATAATAAGAACTAGACGCCATATCAATAAGCTCATTAATTCTAGGATGCATTAATGGTTCCCCCATTACATGCAAATATAAATACTTAGTATAATTCTTTAACTTATCCAAAATAATATTAAATTCATTAATACTAATAAACTTTTTATCACGTTTATTTCCAATACAAAAATCACAACTAAGATTACAATTATTAGTAACTTCTACATAAACTTTTTTATACATAATTTCCCTTTCTATCCACCAAATCTTCAAAAAAAATACGTTCATCCTCAATATATCCAATTCTATCTCTATAAAGAGGATGAATCATTAAAAGCAATGATGGATCAATAACATATTCATCTGTTTCTAACCACCAATGACTATTATCATTCGAATAAATAACATTATCTAAAATAGGTAGTCTTCCATGAACAATATCAATATCATTATACTTCTTATAAAGCATTTTTACAACACATTCAGAAGCACCAATATTATACCCTTCTCTAAAAAAAGATAAAAAATCAGAAAAACATCCATCCATACTATAATCAATTGAAGAAACCTTATCCCATTCTAAATCATTAAATTTTCTTATAAAACCCGTTCTAAGTCCTAAAGTTATAATATTATCAAAATCACTACTTTTAAATCTCAAATAATTAAGTAAATCAAAACCTCTGAACTCATCATTTCCAACAACTTCCCTATAAAAATCATTTTTTAACATAACACACTCTCCTATTAAAAACACTATAACACAATTAAAAAGAGTTTATGCGCAAAAACGACAAAAAGTTACAAAAATATAATACAGTAATCAAAACCAAAATAAAAGAACTAGATTAAACTAGTTCAATTATAGCCATTAACGCGTCATCTCCACGTCTTTCATCTAATTTTAATATTCTAGTATACCCACCATTACGTTGTTCATAACGAGGAGCTATTTCTTCGAATAATTTCTTAGTAGCTTCTTTATTATTCATTAAGAAAGCTGCTGCTTTTCTACGAGAAACTAAACTATCATTCTTTCCATAAGTAACCATTTTATCAAAACATCTTCTTACTTCTTTAGCCCTAGTCTCTGTAGTAGTAATTCTTTCATTCATAATAAGACTAATAGTAAGATTAGCTAACATACTTCTTCTATGCTTATTATCAACACCTAATTTTCTATATCCCATAGTATCCTCCTTCTATTAATCTTCGTCTTTTAAAGTTAAGTTTAATTCTTTAACTTTATCCAACACTTCTTTTAATGATTTTTTACCAAGATTTCTAATCTTCATTACATCACTATTAGATTTATTAACTAAATCTTGTAATGTATGAACTCCTGCTCTTTTCAAACAATTATAAGCACGAACAGAGAAATCTAAATCTTCGATTGGAGTTTCTAATGCCTTTTTAGTTGGATCTTCTTTCTTTTCAATCATAAATCCAGTAGCATCAGCAATCTTATCTAGTTTAGTTACTAATTCTAAATGTTCAATTAAAATTCTACTAGCAAGAGCAATAGCTTCTTCTGGCTTAATAGAATCATTAGTCCAAACTTCAAGTACTAATTTATCATAACTTTCATCTTGACCAACACGAGCATCTAATACTTCATAAGCAACTCTTTCAATAGGAGAATATAAAGAATCGATTGCAATAACTCCTACTTTCTTATCAGTAAGTAATTTCTTATTTTCATCAGCTCTTACATATCCTCTACCACTAGATACAGTCATTTCCATATCAAGTTTACCACCTTCAGCTAAAGTAGCAATAACTTGATCTTTATTAATTATTTCAACATCAGCATCACATTCAATATCTCCAGCCGTAACAACACCTTCACCACTTGCACTTAATCTAATAGTTCTATCTTCTTCACAATATTTCTTAATAACAATAGACTTTAAATTAAGTACTATAGAAGTAACGTCTTCGATTACACCTTCAATAGTTTGAAACTCATGTAAAACTCCATCTATTTTTACACTAGTAATAGCAGAACCAGGAAGAGAAGATAACATAACTCTTCTTAGCGCATTACCAATTGTATAACCAAAACCTCTTTCAAGTGGTTCTAGTTCAAACTTTGCATAATTACTTTTTTCATTCTTTTCAACAATTTTATAATTTGGTTTTTCAAATTGAATCATAGTCTAACCTCCTTACCCTTATTAGTTACGTGGTCTTTTTGGTGGACGACATCCATTATGTGGAATTGGTGTAACATCAGTAATTGTTACAACTTCAAGTCCAGCTGTTTGTAATGATCTTATAGCGGTTTCTCTTCCAGGTCCAACACCTTTAACTACTACATCAACTTTACGCATTCCATAATCAAATGCAACCTTACCTGCTTTTTCAGCAGCAATTCCTGCGGCAAATGGAGTAGATTTTTTACTACCTTTAAATCCAATTGCACCACTTGATGCCCATGATACTACATTCCCTTCTTTATCTGTTATAGTTGTAATTGTATTATTAAAAGTTGAATGAATATGAGCAACACCCTCAGGTATATTTTTCTTTACTTTTCTTTTTCTTTGTTTATAAGCCATAGTTTAACCTCACTTTCACTATTTCTTTTTGTTTGCAACAACTTTTCCTCTACCCTTACGAGTACGAGCATTTCTATTTGTTCTTTGTCCTCTTACAGGTAATCCTCTTTTATGACGAGACCCTTCATATGAATTAATTTCCATTTTAGTCTTAATATTCATACTAACTTCACGTCTTAGATCACCTTCAGTAACATAGTTACCTAATTCATCACGAATCTTACCAAGTTCTTCATTTGATAAATCTTTTGTCCTTTTTTCTGGATCAACTTTAACTGCATCTAATATTTTCATTGCAGTAGTTTGTCCAATACCATAAATATAAGTCAAAGAAATTTTAATTTTCTTTTCATTAGGTATTTCTACACCCTTAATACGTGCCATATTTTTTCCTCCTTACTAACCTTGAGTTTGTTTGTGTTTTGGATTTTCACAAATTACCATAACTTTTCCCTTACGTTTAATAATTCTGCATTTTGCACAAATTTTCTTAACTGATGGTTTTACTTTCATTTTAATTCCCTCCTACTTTCTATAGGTTATACGCCCACGTGTTAAATCATATGGAGAAAGTTCGATCATAACCTTATCACCCG
Organism: uncultured Bacilli bacterium; assembly: GCA_934101185.1. Lineage (GTDB taxonomy): Bacteria > Bacillota_I > Bacilli_A > RF39 > UBA660 > JAEDJI01. The sequence goes on from CAKOQD010000001.1 coordinate 140,969, forward strand.
GTGAAATACGAATATTATTTAATCGCATTTTACCAGAAACGTGAGCTTCAATCTTATGACCATTCTCTAATTGAACATAGAAGTTTCCTCCAGGAATAACTTCAAGAACTTTTCCTTCAACTTCGATTACATCATTCTTTGCCATTTAACAACACTCCTGTCAATATTTCATATCCATCATCAGTAACAACTACTGTATGTTCAAAGTGTGCTGATGGACTATAATCTTCACTCTCAATAGTCCATTCGTCTTCACATACGACAATCTCAGGACTACCAAGATTAAGCATTGGCTCAATTGCTAGAACCATACCTTTCTTTAACTTTGGACCAGTATTTTTAATACCATAATTTGGAACATCTGGATCTTCATGAACACTAGTCCCAACTCCATGACCCACTAGTTCTTTAATAACACCCAAATTATGTTCTTTAGAATAAGATTCTATAGCATAACCTATATCACCTATCCTATTACCAGGTTTAATTTGTTCTAAACCTTTATAAAGAGACATTTCAGTATGATACAAAAGATACTTCTTATCATCATCTATATCACCAACAGGATAACTCCAAGCAGAGTCACCATGATATCCCTTATAACAAGCACCAATATCTATTTTAATGATATCACCATTCTTTAATTTGGTATTCGAAGGTATTCCATGCACTACTTCATGATTTATACTAGTACAAATAGCACCAGGAAAACCTTCAAAACCTTTAAATGAAGGATAAGCATCATGTTCTAATATGAACTTTTCTGCTAAATCATTAAGCTCTTTAGTAGTAACACCAGGCTTGATATAATTCTTTAAATATTGATGTGTTTGATAAACAATATTACCAGCAATCCTAAGAAGTTCAATTTCTCTATCACTTTTAATAGTTATCATCTAAACACCTCTACTTTATTAATTCACTAGCAAGATTAAAGGTTTCATCAGGTAAACTACTATTAATAGTTACAAGTACACCTTTATCTTTATAGTAATCGATAAGAGGTTGTGTCTTTTCTAAATATTCATTATATCTTTGTTCAAAAGTTTCTAATGAATCATCTTGTCTTTGAATAAGTACTTCTTCGCAATCATCACACAATCCATCGACTTTTGGTAATAAATCCTTATTCCTAGTAGAATAACTTCTCTTACACTTAGGACAAACAAGTCTACTTGTTACCCTAGAAGAAAGCTCATCCTTTGGAACATCCAAATATATTACCACTCCTAAATCTCTATTTAGTTTACTAAGTACATCATCATACATCTTAGCTTGCTCAACAGTTCTTGGAAAGCCATCTAATATATACAATGAATCCCCTATTTTATTAAGTTGTTCTTCTAAAGCACTAAAAACAGTATTATCATCAATCAACATACCAGACTTCATTGCTTCACGAAGACTCTCATCATTTTTAGCCTTTTCTCTTAACATATCCCCAGTTGACAAAGGTAAATAACCATAACTATTAGATAAACTATTAGATAAAGTACCTTTACCCGCAGCAGGTGGAGCTATTAAAATAATATTTTTCACTATCTAACCGCTCTCCTTTTTGTTCTTTTATTAATAGAATAATCTCTACTCATCAAACTACTTTCTAATTGCTTATATGTTTCAATAGTAACACCAACTACTATAAGTAAACTAGTACCACCAATTGATACTGATCTAGGAAGAGCAGTCCACATATTAACAAGAATTGGGAATGCCGCTATTGCTGCTAAGAATATAGCACCAACAGTAGTAAGTCTTGTTAAAACTTTTACAAAATAATCCTCAGTATCCTTTCCAGGTCTAATACCAGGAACATAACCACCATTCTTTTGTAAGTTTTCAGCCATTTGATCAGGTTTCATTTGAACAAATGTATAAAAATATGAGAAGAATATAATTAACACTACATACATTATTAAACCTACTGGTTTAGTATAATCAAAATAATTATTGATAAAGTTTACTACACCTTCACTCTTACTAAATTGTGCTATAACACTAAATACTGCTAGTAAACTTGAAGCAAATATTACTGGTATTACTCCAGCAGAATTAATCTTAATAGGCATATAAGATTGCTTGCCTAAGTTAGCAGTAGACTTATTAGCATATTGAATAGATATTCTACGAGAAGCACCTTCTACAAATATTACTGCAATAATTACTAAAAAGCAAATAAGTAAGAAAAGTAAGAATGTAGCACCACCAGATATTAGTGTATTAGTAGTACTAAAATCTACTAATTGTTTAAATGCAGTTATCATCATACCAGGTAATGATGAAACAATACCAGCCATAATTAATAATGAAACTCCATTACCAATACCCTTTTGTGAAACTTGATCACCTAACCATAACAAGAATGCAGTACCAGCAGTCATTATAAATGCTACTTCAAGTCTTTGTGCAACACCTACACCACTACCTAAGAATGCATATGCCATAGCATAACCTTGTATAAAAGCAAATACTATACCAACATATCTTGTTATCTTATTTATCTTTTGACGACCAGCATGTCCTTGTTTAGCAAGATCTGCAAAATAAGGAACAATATCCATTTGCAAAAGTTGCATAACAATTGATGCTGTAATGTATGGAGTAACACCTAAAGCAAATATTGAAAAATTACTTAGCGCTCCCCCACCCATAACATCCAAAAGTTCTAGAAAACCTAAACTTTTAGTTATTTCTTGTGTTCCAGGAACTTCAATTGTAGTTCCTATAACAAATAGTGTTAATACTGCAAGTGTAAAATACACTCTTTTTCTTATATCTTTATTTTTCTTTGTAAATAGTTGTTTAAGAGTTTTAAACACTTTAGATCACCTCAGCTTTACTACCCGATTCTTCAATCTTTTCTAAAGCGCTTTGAGTAAATCTATGTGCTTTAATTGTTAATTTTTTATTTAAAGTACCATTTCCTAATACTTTAATTCCAGAAAGTTGTTTTTTAATTATTCCTTTTTCTTTTAATAATTCTGGAGTAACTACATCTCCATCATTAAATAATTCATTAAGTTCTCCAACATTTATTGTTGCATAAACAGTTTTAAATCTAGCATTAGAAAACCCTCTTTTATGAAGTCTTCTAAATAGTGGAGATTGTCCACCTTCAAATACTGGGCTAATACTAGCACCACTTCTAGACTTTTGACCATTTTCACCACGACCACTTGTTTTTCCTAAACCACTTCCAGCGCCACGTCCTACTCTTTTACGAGAATGAGTTGCACCTTCAAATTTCTTTAATTCATTAAGTTCCATTATCCTAAAATCTCCTCTACACTTTTTCCACGAGCTTCTGCTACTTCTTCAATAGTTTTCATTGATAAAAGTGCACTAATTGTAGCTCTTGCCATATTAATTTTAGTTCTTGAACCAAGTGATTTAGAAATAATATCGTGATATCCTGCTATTTCAAGTACATCCCTTACTGCGCCACCAGCAACAAGTCCAGTACCAGCAGCAGCAGGTTTAATAACAACCCTAGTTGCTCCTTTAACACCAACAACTTCATGTGGAATAGTTCTTGCATCAACTACAGGAACTTTAACTATATTTTTATTTGCATCTTGTCTAGCTTTTTTAACAGCTTCTGAAATTTCATTAGCTTTACCAATACCTAAACCAACTAAACCTTTCTTATCTCCGACTAAAACTACAGCTTGAAATCTTCTTTGACGTCCACCTTTTGTAACTTTTACAACAGCTTTAGTATCTAATACAATTTCGTCCATAGTTTTAACAGGTTTATTAAATTTCTTCTTTTGCATAATTACCTCCCACTAGAACTCTAAACCATTAGCACGTGCACCATCAGCTAAAGCTGCAACACGTCCATGATATAGATATCCTCCACGATCAAATACTACTTTTGTAACTTTAATCTTTTTAGCTTCTTTTGCAATCAATTCTCCAACTTTAGTTGCTACTTCAGTATTATTACCTTCCATATTCATAGAAGAAGCACTAGCTAAAGTAGTTCCAGTTGTATCATCAATTAATTGTGCATAAATGTTTTTATTTGAACGAAAAACATTTAGTCTAGGTATATCTTTAGTTCCTATGATTTGTTTTCTAACTCTTACATGTCTAATTTTACGCATTTCATTACGCGATTCTTTTTTTATCATAATTAACCTCCTACCTATTTAGCTTTTTTACCTTCCTTACGTCTTACATATTCGCCAACATATCTAATACCTTTTCCTTTATAAGGTTCAGGTTTTCTTACTTTACGAATATTAGCCGCAAATTCTCCTACTAGAACTTTATCAATACCAGATACTAATATTTCAGTATTACTCTTAGCTTCAACACTAAGTCCACTAGGTATTTCAAGTTCAACTGGATGTGAGTACCCTGCATTAATTACTAATGTATTACCCTTAAGATTAAATCTATATCCAACACCAATTATTTCTAATCCTTTAGAAAAACCTTTAGATACACCAATAATCATATTTTGAATATTAGCATTAGTAGTACCATGCATTTGCTTAGTAGGAATTGTTTCATTACCTCTTGTAACAATAACTGTATTATCTTTAACTTCTACATTAATATTTTTATTAAGTGTAGTACTAAGTTCACCCTTAGGTCCCTTAACTAAAACATTACTTCCTTCTACTGTAACAGTAACATTTTCAGGAATTGCTATAATTCTATTACCTATACGACTCATATTAATCACCTATTACCAGATATAAGCCATAATTTCTCCACCAAGATTTTGTTTTCTTGCTTCTTTATCAGTCATAATACCACGAGATGTAGAAACAACTGCTATACCAAAACCATTAAGTACTTTAGGTACTTCATTGCTTTTAGCATATACTCTTAAACCTGGTTTAGAAATACGTTTTAAACCTGTAATTACCCTTTCTTTTTTATTAGTATATTTTAAAGTAAGAACTAACTTACCAAAATCACCATCTTTAGAAACTTTATAATCTTCTATAAATCCTTCATCTTTTAAAATCTTAGCAATTTCTGTTTTAACTTTTGATACAGGCATTGATACTTCTTTATATTTCATTGCATTAGCATTACGAATTCTTGTAAGCATATCTGCAATTGGATCTGTTACTACCATAATAAATTCCTCCTTCTCTGCCTACCAGCTTGATTTTTTTACACCTGGAATTTGTCCTTTGCTAGCAAGTTCTCTAAAACAAATACGACAAAGTCCATATTTTTTAAGTACACCATGTGGTCTTCCACATCTATTACAACGAGTGTATTCACGTACTTTAAACTTTTGTTTTCTATTAGCTTTCGCTACCATACTTTTTTTTGCCATAATAACCTCCGACTATTTTCTAAAAGGAATTCCTAATTCTTCTAGTAAAGCATAAGCTTCTTCATTTGTCTTAGCAGTAGTTACAAGCACAATATCCATACCTCTAACTTTAACTACATCGTCAAACTCAATTTCAGGGAAAACTAATTGTTCTTTAATACCAATAGTATAGTTTCCTCTTCCATCAAAAGCTTTAGGAGATAATCCTCTGAAATCCCTAACACGTGGAAGTGATACTGCGATTAATTTATCTAAGAAGTTATACATATTTTCACCTCTTAGAGTTACTTTACATCCAATATTTTGTCCTTCACGAATCTTGAATCCAGCAATTGACTTATGAGCTTTTGTTATAACTGGTTTTTGTCCAGTAATAGCCATTAAATCATTAACACATGCATCTAATAATTTAGAATTATGAGATGCATCACCAGCACCAATATTAATAACAATTTTTTCTAATTTTGGTACTTGCATAACTGTTTTATATCCCATTTTTTCTTTTAAACTAGGAACAATTTCCTTATTATATCTTTCTTTTAGGCGGTTCATAAATAATACCCTCCTTCCAACTAATCAAGTTTATTGTGAGCTTTACTCACTCTAACTTTTTTATTTGTTTTACTATCTAATTCATGATAAACTCTTGTAACTTTATTAGTTTTATTATCAATAATCATAACATTTGAAGCATCAATCTTAGCTTCAACATCAATAATTCCACCAGTAGTATTATTATTGTTAGGTTTAATATGTTTTTTTACCATATTAATTCCACTTACGATAACTTTATTTTCATTCTTAAATGTATGAGTAATAGTTCCTTCTTTACCTTTATCTTTACCAACCATTACTTTAACTTTATCTCCAACTTTAAGTTTCATAATTTACCTCCTATAATACTTCTTTCGCTAAAGATACAATTTTCATATAATCTTTATCACGAAGTTCTCTTGCAACTGGTCCGAATACACGTGTTCCAACTGGAGATTTATCATCTTTAATTATTACACATGCATTATCATCAAATTTTATATAAGACCCATCGTCACGTCTAACACCTTGTTTAGTTCTAACGACTACAGCCTTAACAACTTTACCTTTCTTAACAGTACCATTAGGAGTTGCCTTCTTAACAGTACCTACAACTATATCACCAATATTACCAAATTTAACTTTACTACCACCAAGGACTCTGATAACAAGTAATTCACGAGCGCCAGAGTTGTCAGCGACTTTTAAACGAGTTTCTTGTTGAACCATTTCTAATTCCTCCTTATAGTATAACGCTTTCTTCCACTATTTCAGCTAAATAAAATCTTTTTGTTTTAGATAAAGGTCTAGTTTCAACTATTCTTACTTTATCTCCCATTTTAGCCTTATTAGTTTCATCATGAGCGCTATATTTTTTACTATATTTAACTCTCTTACCGTATTTAGGATGTTTCTTATATGTTTCAACTAATACAGTAATAGTCTTATCATTTTTGTCACTTACAACTGTTCCAATAAATTCTTTCTTAACTGTTTCTTTCATAGTTACCTCCCTATTTATTTAACTCACGTTCACGAATTATAGTTTTCATTTTCGCAACTTGTTTTCTTAATTCTCTAAGTCTTGATGGTTTTTCAAGATTTCCAGTAGCTTGTTGGAAACGCAAATTAAATAATTCTTCTTTAGCTTCTTTTATCTTAACTTCAAGTTCAGGAGAAGTTAACTTTCTTAAATCTTCTAATTTCATGCGTTTTCACCACCCATATCTTCTTTTTTAACAAATTTAGTTTTAATTGGTAATTTATGTGATGCAAGTCTTAAAGCTTCTCTTGCAACTTCTTCTGAAACACCAGCGATTTCAAACATTATTTTTCCTTCTTTAACAACTGCTATCCATTTATCAACAGCACCTTTACCAGAACCCATACGAACTTCTAGTGGTTTAGCAGTTTTTGGCATGTGTGGGAAAATATTAATCCATACTTTTCCACCACGTTTCATATAACGAGTCATAGCTATACGAGCAGCTTCGATTTGATTATTAGTAATCCATCCACCTTCTTTAGCAACTAATCCATATTCACCAAATGAAAGTGTTTTATTTCCCTTAGCTTTTCCTTCATATTTTAATCTATGTACTCTTCTAAACTTTGTTCTAGATGGTATTAACATAATTAATTACCTCCTTCTTTTTTAGAAGGTTTTGAAGGTAATATTTCACCCTTATAAATCCATACTTTAACTCCCAATTTACCATAAGTAGTTAATGCTTCAGCAAATCCGTAATCTATATCAGCACGAATAGTATGTAAAGGTACATTTCCTTCTGAATATCCTTCGCTTCTAGCCATTTCAACACCATTAAGTCTTCCTGAAACTAAAGTTTTAATTCCTTTAGCACCAGACTTCATAGCAGCACGAATAGCCTTCTTTTGAGCAGCTCTAAATGGTGCTCTTTGTTCTATTTGTTTTGCAATTGATTGAGCAACTAAACTAGCATCTAAATCAATATTCTTAACTTCCATAATAGAAATTTGAACATTTTCATTAACTAATTTAGAAACATCAGTCTTTAATTTATTAACACCTTCACCACCACGTCCAATTATGATACCTGGTTTAGAAGTATGAATAATAACTTCACATCTCTTAGGATTTCTTTCAATTTCTATTTTAGATATTCCAGCATCTTTTAATTTCTTTTCTAAATATTCTCTAATTTTAATATCATTAACGATATATTTAGCAACATCGCATTTAGGAGCCATCCATTTAGATTCCCAATCTTTATTAACTCCAATTCTAAGTCCTGTTGGATTTACTTTTTGTCCCATAAATAACCTCCCAAATTATCTTTCTGATACCACAACGGTTACATGTGATCTTCTATGATAGAATTTTTCTATCTTACCCTTTGAACCTGGTACCCTTCTTTTTAATGTTGATGCCATATCTACTCTGATATCTTTAATATAAAGATTATCAGCATTTAAATTATTATTATTTACTGCATTAGCTACAGCAGAATTAACTACTTTTAAAACAACTTTTGCAGATTTACTATTATAATTAGTTAAAATATTAATTGCTTCATTAACGTTCTTACCACGCACTAAATCAACCATAAGACGAAGTCTAATTGGACTAATTCTAACTTCTTTAGCAATAGCTTTTACATCCATTTTCTATTCCTCCTCATCCTATTTCTTTTTCTTCTTGTCATCGCCGTGTCCACCAAACTTACGAGTTAAAGCAAATTCTCCAAGTTTGTGACCAACCATATCTTCAGTTACATATACAGGAATAAATTCTTTTCCATTATGAACTGCAAATGTGTGTCCAATAAATTCAGGAAAAATTGTTGAACGGCGTGACCAAGTTTTAATAACTTCTTTTTTTCCAGTTTCATTTAAATTTTGCACCTTTTTAAGTAATCTTTCGAATACATAAGGTCCCTTTTTAATACTTCTAGCCATATTATCAATCCTTTCCTATTTACTATTTCTACGACGTACGATAAGTTTATCTGACGCTTTTTTCTTTCTTGTTTTATATCCAAGTGCAGGTTTACCCCATGGAGTCATTGGACCACTTCTACCGATTGGTGCTCTACCTTCACCACCACCATGTGGATGGTCATTAGGGTTCATAACAGAACCACGAACAGTAGGTCTAACTCCCATGTGTCTCTTACGTCCAGCTTTTCCTATTTTAACTAATGAATAATCTTCATTTCCAACTTCACCAATTGTAGCAAAGCAAGTTCCTAAGATTTTTCTTACTTCACCAGATGAAAGTCTTACTAAAACATATTTTCCTTCTTTACCAAGAATTTGAGCAGAACAACCAGCACTTCTTGCAAGTTCTCCACCTTTTCCAGGTTGAAGTTCTATATTGTGAACAACTGTACCTTCTGGAATATTCATAAGTGGTAAAGCATTACCAACTCTAATATCCACATTTTGTCCTGAAACAATTTTTGTTCCAACTTTTAATCCACGTGGTGCAATAATATATCTTTTTTCACCATCTATATAGTTAATTAAAGCAATATTTGCACTTCTGTTAGGATCATATTCAATAGTAGCAACTGTTCCTACAATATCAAACTTATTTCTTTTAAAATCAATAATACGATATTTTCTTTTTTCTCCTCCACCTTGATGTCTTACAGTAATTCTACCTTGATTATTACGACCAGCTTTATTAGATTTACTAACTAATAAGCTTTTTTCAGGTTTATTTGTTGTAATTTCATCATTAACAAGTGTACTCATACCTCTTCTTGCATTAGTGGTAGGTTTATAATTTCTAATAGCCATTTATAATACCTCCTTAACCTAATTCAATTGTTTGCCCTGGAGCTAATGTAACAATTGCTTTTTTCTTACGATTAGTAAGTCCAACATAACGACCTACTCTTCTCTTTTTAGGATGAACATTAATAGTTTTAATGCTCATAACTTTTACATTGAATAATTTTTCAATAGCAAGTTTAATTTCAGTTTTGTTACTTTTTGGATCAACATAGAAAGAGTAAACTCCATTTTGTCCTGCATAAGCAGCCTTTTCAGTAACAACTGGCGCCTTAATAACGTCTAAATATTTAGTATTCATTACTTAAGCACCTCCTTAATGCTTTCTAAAGCAGCATCTTCAATTAAAACCTTTTTAGCACTAACTATATCTAAAACTCCAACTTCATTAGCTTGTAAAAGCATAATATTTTGTAAATTTCTACTAGCAAGAATAACATTTTCACTATATTCTTTAACTACCACTAATAGTTTTTCACCATCAAGTTTTAAATTAGTAAGCATCTTAATCATATCCTTAGTTTTTGGAGTACTAAGTTTAATTTCATCTACTACAACTAAATTATTATTTTTAACTTTATATGACCAAGCAGATTTTAATGCTAACTTTCTTTCTTTTCTATTTTGTTTTTTATTATAACTTCTAGGAACTGGTCCAAAGGCTATACCTCCACCAACCCATTGTACAGATCTAATTGATCCTTGACGGGCATTACCTGTACCTTTTTGTCTCCATGGTTTTCTACCACCACCAGAAACTTCAGCACGAGTTTTAGTCTTATGTGTTCCTTGTCTTAATGATGCTTGTGCAAGCACTATAGCATCTTTTAATACTACATCATTAGGTTCTATTCCAAAAACTTCTTTATCTAGATTTAAATCTTTAATTTTTTCTCCATTTACATTTAAAAGTTCATATTTCATGTTAATTCCTCCTAAACTATTCAGCATCAACAGTTACTTCTTCAGTAGCAGCAACTTCTTCAACTACTGGTTGTTCTAAAACTTCTTCTTTAGCATAAGAAATTAAATCAAATGCATCATTCTTCTTATTAGTTTTAACTGCAGATTTAATAATAACTAAAGATTTATTAGGACCTGGAACACTACCTTTTACTAAGATACAATTATCTTCCATATCCACTTTAATAATTTCTAGATTTTGAATAGTAACTTGTTCAGATCCCATATGACCAGGTAATGCTTTACCAGGTAATACTCTTTTAGGTAACATAGTACCTAGAGATCCTACACCCCTATGATATTTTGAACCGTGTCCCATAGGTCCACGATGTTGGTTATTTTTCTTAATAACCCCTTGGTAACCCTTTCCTTTACTAATTCCAGTAACATCAACGATTTCACCAGCTTCGAATAAATCGGCCAATACTTCTTGTCCTAAAGTATAAGCGCTGATATCTACTCCTTTAATTTCCCTTAAGAAGCGCTTAGGAGCAGTATTTGCTTTTTTAGAATGACCAACACTAGCCTTAGTAGCAAGTTTTTCTCTAATAGTTTCATAACCAAGTTGAATAGCTTCATAGCCATCGTTTTCCAAAGTCTTAACTTGAGTAACAACATTAGGATTAACTTCGATTACTGTAACTGGTACTAATTTTCCATTAGTTCCAAAAACTTGAGTCATTCCAATCTTTCTACCTAAGATTCCTTTCATTTTTCATTTTCTCCTTTTTTTAATTATTTTTGTTTGATTTGGATATCGACACCACTAGGTAAATCTAAACGTTGTAATGCATCCAATGTTTCTTTACTAGGATTTTTAATATCGATTAATCTTTTGTGAGTTCTAACTTCATATTGTTCACGAGAATCTTTATACTTATGAACAGCTCTTAAAATTGTAATTTTTTCAACTTCTGTTGGAAGTGGTACTGGACCACTAACTACTCCCCCAGCACGTTTAACTGTTTCAACAATTTTAGAAGCAGCATTATCAAGAATTCTATGATCATATGACTTTAGTCTAACACGAACATTAACTTCTGACATCTTCTTCCCTCCTTCGCCTATATCTAGTATAGACTTGCTCCGAGCAAAAACCCAATAACCAAGTCAACTCAACCTGGTGTATCAGCAACCTTGCACATCTCAGCAGTCATAACATCAACATTTTACCATACTATTCTATGAAAATCAAGCATTTTTCTTACAAAAAAACAATATTTTCTAAAAAAAAAATAGTAAAATTATAACACTTTACTATTTTCTAATATAACTTTTCAAATTTCCAGATCTTTTAGGATGTCTTAGTTTCCTTAAAGCTTTAGCTTCAATTTGTCTAATTCTTTCTCTAGTAACATTAAGTATATTCCCAATTTCTTCCAACGTCATTGGATGGTCACCATCAATTCCAAACCTAAGCATTAAAACTTTTTGTTCTCTTTCAGACAATATAGAAAGCGCTTTCATAACATCATCATGTAATCCAGAATTTATAACAGATTCCTCAACACATTTTTCCTCATCAGGTACAAAATCTACAAGTAAAGAATCATCATCTTCACCAAGTGGTGTATAAAGTGAAACTGGAGCCTCAGCAACCTTCTTTAAATCTAAAACTTTTTCAACAGAAACACCCAACTCATCTGCTATTTGTTGATTTGTAACATCACTACCATATTTTTCAGAAAGCATTGCTTCAACACGGAACATTTTATTAATTCTCTCATACATATGAACAGGTATTCTAATAGTTCTCGATTGATCAGCAATCGCACGTGTAATTGATTGTCTTATCCACCATGTTGCATATGTAGAAAACTTATAACCCTTATCAACATCAAATTTATCCAAGGCTTTAATAAGTCCTATATTACCCTCTTGAATTAAGTCGCTAAAGGAAATGTTTTTATTAGTTCTATTAGAATAATGTTTCGCAATAGAAACAACCAATCTAAGATTACTATTAGCAAGTTTAGCTCTAGCTTCCTCATCACCATTTTTCATCAAAATAGCCAATTCCTTTTCCTCAGCAACACTAAGAAGAGGATAACTACCAATATCTTTCAAATATAATTTAATTGAATCTGGAAAATGTTTCAAATCATTAAACATTTCAAGTTCTTGATTGAAATTTTCCTCCTCTTCAACATTATCTTTAATAATATATCCATTACTTTCAATTTTTTTCTTTATAATATTAGTAATTTCAAATCTACAATCCTCAGAAATATCAAGCTTATCAAAATAATTTAACAGTTTAGAATCAAAAGAATCAAGATCAATTTTTTTATCATTATCAAACGATTCAGTTCTAATTAAACTTTCAAATATTTTTGAAGAAACACTTTCAAAATAATCTTTTTTTTCCATGTAATCCTTCCCCCTTTAAATATAAAACAAATTATAACACATTTTGTTAAAAAATGCAAACATTTTTGCTATTTTTTTAAATATAACACTTTATTTTGTCAATATTCTTAGATTTCTTCATCTTTTTTAAAGCCCTGTTTTGTATTTGCCTAATTCTCTCTTTAGTAACATCAAAAGCTTTACCAACATCAGTCAAAGACATAGCCTTATTTCCACAAAGACCAAATCTAAGTATTATAATTTCTTTTTCCTTATTAGATAAAACATCAAGTATTTCTAATATATCATCTTTTAAAAAAGAATTATCAACATAATCTTCAAATTCAGAATAATCATCAGCAACAAAATCCATAAGCATTGTATCATCCTCATCATTTATTGGAGAATTTAATGACAAAGGTAATTCTGAAACTTTTTTAAGAAATAAAACCTTATCAACACTAATTTCAAGTTCTTTAGCAATATCATCATTAGTATAATTACCCTCAAATCTAACAAAAAGATCAGCTTCTACACAAAGCAGCCTATTAACTTGCTCATGTATATGAGCAGGTAATCTCACAGTTCTAGAATTATCTGCAATATAATGACCTATAGCTTGCATAATCCACCATTTTGCATAAGATGAAAACCTATTACCTAAACTAACATCATACTTATCAACCGCAGTCATAAGACCTATATTACCAATTTCTACTAAATCATCAAAAGAAACACCTCTATTTTGATATTTCTTAGCAATAGAAATAACCAATCTCAAATTAGCGGAAATAAACTTATCTCTAGCCTCCTTATCACCTTGACTAACTAGTTTAGCAAGCTCCACTTCCTCTTCTGAAGAAAGAAGTGGTATTCTACTAACTTCATTAATATAAATATCAAGATTAGTAGTATCCGAAGTAAAATTAAATTTAGAATACAAAGATCTTTCATCAAGTTTTTTCATAATGATATCAGTCAAATAAACTCTATCACTTTCTAAAACTTTAAGTTTATTGAAATATTTAGGTAATAATTCATCTAAACTCTTAGTACATTTACTATTAATTATACTATCAACAATCTTTGTAGAAATAGCTTCATAATACTTATTATCATTCATAGCTAATACCCCCTTCATAAAAACAATCAAGATTATACCACATTTGAAATAAAAATGCAAGAAAAAAAGAGCAAAAGCTCTTAATAAACAACAATATTACCAGTCATCTCATCAGGAATAACTAATCCTAAAACACTTATAATCGAGGGAGCAACATCACAAAGATTACCATTACGAAGCTTATAATCCTTATCACAAACAATAAAATAAACAGGATTTAAAGTATTACCAGAATAAACTTTATCATCTCTAACCATTTCCTCAATATTACCATGACTAGAACATATAATAAGTAAATAATCATTATTAAAACATGCTTCATATAAATTCATAACGCATTTGTCAACAACTTCAAGCGCCATCTTACAAGCATCATAATTACCAGTGTGTCCAACCATATCACAATTAGCATAATTAATAAGTATAAAATCATAATCATTCATCACATTAATAACCTTATCCGTAATCTCATTAGCACTCATTCCAGGATCCATATCATAACTATCAACCCTCTTCTTAGGAATACAAATATTAGACACATTATGATAAGAAACATCCCTATTACCATCAAAGAAACGAGTAACACAACTATACTTCGAAGTCTCTGCAATACGTAATACTCTTAACTTATTATCACTCAAAACATCAATCAAAGTATTATTGACCAAAGTACTAGAAAAAGCACTCAAACATTTAACCTTACCACTAATAGGAAACATACTAACACACTTAATATTACTATAAACATTAACATCTAAATAAGGAGAAAAAGAATTAGTAACTAAACTAAATAACTGCTCAAAACAATTATTATTAAAATTAGCAATAATAACTCCATCACCATCACTAAATATACCATTTCTATTAACAAGAGTAGGAACAATATAAGAATCAAATATTTCAAGATCATAAGAAGTATTAATTATACTCATTATATCATCATTAAAAGGTCCAACTCCCTTAAAAATAACATCATAACACAACTTAGTCCTATCAAAATCTTCATCATTATCCATTACATAATACTTACCACTTAAACTAGAAATGTAACAATTCTTATCAATAATATAAGAAGAAAGCGCTTCTAAATTATTAACTGCACTAGAAGAAACATCCTCCCCTTCCAAAAATATATGTAAATAAATAGGAACATCATACTTACTAATCATATCAATTAAAGTTAATAAATATGATAAAGACTCTTCAGACAAAACATAAAATAAATGAAGTCTAGACTTATTACCTTTAACAAAATTAATTACCTCTAAAACATTAGAATTATTATAAAAACTACCATCAGAAATAGAATTATTAAAAACATCAAAATTATTAAAAACTACTCTACCAGTCCCAATAGCCATATGACCAGTCTCACTATCACAAACATTTAAAGAAATTAAATCTTGCTTACTAAGAAGCTTGCTATTAGGAAATTCCTTAAGTAACTTATCAATAGCAAAAGTATCAGCATCCAAAAAAGCATTACCTAAAGATTCCTTTCTATAACCTAAACCATCTAAAACACAAAGCACTACTTTTTTCATAACTACATACCCTCATTTATACAACAACTAGCATAGTAAGGAACATACTTAATACCATTTTTCATATCAAAATTACCATTAGTAAGTCTAATAGCAAAAGATAAATTATACTTCTTAATAGCAAGCAACAAACTCTTAGACTTAGCATTATCCGAAGATATAATCTCCATAGGAATAATCTTACCAGTTCTAGTTTGAACAACAAAATCAATATATGCTTTTCCTTCAGAATGATAATGATAAATATTAAAACCATTAAGAACTAAAGAACAAGCAATACTATTTTCATACAAAATCATCATTAATTTATCATTCATAAGAAGTCTATTACCACTTACATTCATCTTTTTATATAAAATTCCAGTATCATTATAATAAAGCTTAAAACTTTCTAAATCTTTACCCTTACTAATCGGAGAGACTATTTCACTAAGACGCGTACTTCTTATTACCATATTATCACTTTCCATATAATCTAAACAACGACTATAATCCTTACTTCTAGCACCACTTCTAACTAAACCATATAAAAACTTTCTATTAGATTTAAGAAGTTGAATAGAAATACTATTAAATATCTCATTACTACGTTTAATATCAATCAAATTATCCAAAGAAAACAACTTATTCTTTAATAAAACTATATTATTTTCATGAATTGAACTAAGTAAATTATAAGAAGACTCTAAATGATACTCTACAATTGCATTAGGATACCCACCACATATAACATAATCATTATAACACTCCATAGCCATCGCATGAAAAGGCATAGGACTATTAGTCTTAAAACTATCCTCAATAAAAGCAATAAGCTGTTCCTTACCAATAAACTTTAAATATTCAAAAAAAGTAACTAATTGCATCTTTTTTAAAACAATATTCTTACCCTTACATGAATCAATCATTGAAAAATCATCAGTAATCATAATAACATGATAAGAAGAATTATTAAACAAATTAATAACACTCTTAAGAACCTTTTCAGTAACATTATCAAAAATAATTAATGTTTCATCCTTAAAAATAGTTTCTAAAGAAATAGCACTAAGACCACGAATAAGTTTATCAAGAGTACTATTCCTATCAAAAACATAACTAAGTTCTAAATTATCATTACAATCAAAATAAACAGTATTCTTATACTCACTTTTTCCAAAAGAAAGAGTACTATAAGTCTTACCACATCCACTTATTCCATAAAGTAACATTGGTTTCTTATAAGCATCTATCTTCCATTTAAGTAACTCATTACTAACTTTTCGTTCCATAAATTGTATCCTCCCTACCATAATCATAACTTAAGTATAAAACAAACCCAAATAAAAAGCAAGTATAAACTTGCATTATCTAAACAGTAACAGTGCCAAACTCCAATCTAAGTTTATCCGCAATAGTAACAATAAACTCACTATTCGTAGGCTTAGCCTTATCAATATCAACACTATGACCAAAAATTTCTTCCATCAAATCCCAATTACCTCGGTTCCAACTAACCTCAATAGCATGCCTAATTGCACGTTCCACTCGAGATACTGTTGTATCATACCTACTAGCAATCTCAGGATAAAGCTCCTTAGTAATACCACCAATAACATCAGGACGATTATATATAATAGAAATACCCTCCCTTATATACTGATATCCTTTTATATGAGATGGAACACCAAGTTCATGTAAAACATTTGTAATTGATATCTGTAAATTTTGATGATATAAATCAATAGACTTATTATCATAACTATTATCAAGCTCCATTATCTTCTTTTCCAAGAAAGAAAGTTCAAAAGGTTTAAGCATAAAGTAATTAACTCCAAGCTCTGATACTTTTCTAATCATATCTTGAGTATTATAAGAAGTAAGAACAATTACCCTCTTATCAATACCTTCCTTTCTCATTTCCTCTAAAACAGCTACTCCATCCATCTTAGGCATTATAAGATCAAGTAATAAAACATCATAATTACTAACATCTCTTATTAGTTCCATGCCCTCTTCACCATTTTTTGCAGTACCAACTACATCAATATCTGCGTGACTACTAAAATACTCCTTAATCATACCAACTAACTCTACGTTATCGTCTACTACAATTAAATTAATTTTTTTCATTTTCTCTCCCTTCATTTTACTACCACGCAACTACATTGTACTACAAAAAAATATTATTTTCTAGAGTTTCTTTTGTCTAAATATGTCGAAAGTGTTAAATAGTGTTAAGTACCTTCAAAACCCTATCAGGAAAAACACTAACACTACCAAGAACAAAACCATCTAAACAATCTATCTTAGACAAAGTCTTAATACTTTCTTCGTTAACTCCTCCTCCATATAAAACTCTAACATTAACCCCATAATTCCTAATAAAAATCATTTTAATAAAAGAAACAATCTCACTAATTTCATCATCACTTAAAATAACATCTCCATTAACAGAAAAAGTAGGTTCATAACAAATAATAATATCTTCTTTTACTGATACAGAAGAAAAATACTCTTTAATTTGCTTTATTAAAACATCCCCAGTCTTCTTCATAGAATAAGAATAATAATCCTCCCCAAGAAAAACAATTGGACTAATTCCATTAGATATACAACTAATTATCTTCTCATTAATAACCTTATTACTTTCAGAAAGCTTCTCCTTCCTTTCACAATGACCTACTAAAGCATACTTAACATCCAAAGACTTACAAGCATAAGCCGTAACATCTCCAGTAACATCAAGACCAACATCCTGACAACCAAGTAAAAAATTATACTTACCCCTAAAAAAAGGAATATATAAACTACTAGGACACATTACTACATCAATATCATTTCTAATAAGATTATTAATATCTAAAAGATACGACTTAACAAGAGAAAACTCCAAATAATTCTTATGATTCAAAACAACCATCTTATTCATAATCTTTTTCTCCTATATTAACAAGGCCGGGTAAATCTTTATTAACAATATATTCAAGAGTAGCACCACCACCAGTAGAAACATAAGTAAACTTTGATGAACAAGATAAAACATTAGCACAACTAACAATATCTCCTCCACCAAGAATACTAACAACTCCAAGATCTCCTATAAAATTAAGCAGCTTTTCTGATCCAATTATATAATTACTAAACTCATAAACACCAACTGGACCATTCCAAAAAATAGTCTTAGCATCCCTCAAATAATCCATAAACAAAGAAATAGTCTTATCCCCCATATCAAGTCCCATAAAATCATCATCAATAGCATCAACTAAACAATACTTTTTCAAACTATCATTACTATACTCATAAGAACCATATAAATCAACAGGAAGTACTATCTTATCACCATACTTATCAAGCATTAAAGAACAATAAGAAACATAATCTTCTTCATATAAACACTTACCAACATTATAACCCTTAGCCTTTAAAAAAGTATAACTCATTGCACCACCAATAAGTAAATAATCAACCCTTTCAATAAGCGAAGATATAATACCAAGCTTATCAGATAACTTAGCACCACCCATAATAACCACAAAAGGTCTAACAGGATCATCTAGCATACTAAGATTAGATATCTCATCCATAACTAAAAAACCAATACCAGAATCTAAATACTTAGCAACCCCACAGTTAGAAGCATGACCCCTATGAATAGTTCCAAATGCATCATTAATAAATATATCCCCTAAAGAAGCATAAAACAAAGACAAAGTATCAGAACAACCACTCTCCAACTTATCAGGAACATCATAAAATCTTGTATTCTCTAAAAGAATACCATTCCCATACGAAACATTTAAAACACTATTCTTAACAACATCAAAATCAGTATAAGGACAAAAACTAAGTTCAAAATCAACAAGTTCTTTAAGTCTTTCATAAACAACAGATAAACTATTATTAACAAAATCAGACTCACTCTTAACCTTACCTAAATGAGAAAGAATAACAACCTTTCCACCATTATTAACTATATAATTAATACTTCTTAAACTCTTAACAATCTTACTATCATCAATTATCTTACCATCTTTAATAGTAACATTTAAATCACATCTTAAAACAATTACTTTATCCTTAAAATCAAAATCAACTATAGTCTTCTTCATATTATCACCACTATTATGATAACACAAATAAAACTCATTTTATAGTCATATTACATTTCTTTACAGCATCATAACCAAGTTTTTTATTAATATCAGACAAAACCTTATCTATCTTTTCACTATCAACCCTATCATTATTATCAAACAAAGACATTTGATACTTATAATCAGAAACCAAATCATCAAGCCTAATTCCAATAAGCCTAATCATATCACCATCACGCCACATTTCATTAAGAAGCCTCTTACTAACAGAAAATATATCTGAAGAATCCCTTATAGGATTTTTAACCTTAACCTGATGAGACCTTCTCTTAAAAAGATTATCCTTAAGTATTACACACACAACATTAGCATACTTCCCATCAGATTTAATCCTTGAAGAAACCTTCTCACTAAGATACGATAAATAATTATATAAATTAGACTTATTAACAATATCAACAGGCAAAGTTATTTCATTACTTATTCCCTTTGCTTCAAACAAAGAAGAATCAACCACGCTATCATCAATTCCATTAGCACGCTTTATTAAATCATCATAATTCTTAAAATACTTAGACAAAAAATAAGCATCACAATTAGCAAGATCCCCAATAGTTTTTATACCAATCATTCTAAGCTTAGAAGAAGTACTCTTACCAACCATAAATAAATCTTCAATAGGAAGAGGCCACATCTTAGAACCAACCTCATAAGAATACAAAGTATGAACTCTATTAGGTTTTAAAAAATCACTAGCCATCTTAGCACACAACTTATTATTAGCAATACCTATATTAACAGTAAAACCAAACAAAGAATAAATCTTATCCTTAAGCTTAGTAGCAAAAACTACCTCATCCCCATAAATATTCTTAATCTTTCCATAATCCATATAACACTCATCAATAGATGCAATCTCAATATCTGGAGTAATCTTTTTAAGAAAACTAAACAACTTATTACTCATCTCACTATAAAAAGAATAATTAGGCTTAAAAACCTGTAACTTAGGATACTTTTTCCTAGCACTATACAAAGTCTCAGCAGTAACAATACCATACTTCTTTGCCATAGGACTCTTAGCAACAACAATACCACTTCTTTTACTCTCATCCCCTCCGATTACAGAAACAATATTTCTAATATCTTCATGATAACCAGACTTAAGCAAATAAACAGCAGTCCACGATAAAAAAGCATTATTAACATCAATATGAAATATTATCCTCTCCATAGCAATCTCCTTTAAAAAGATTATAGCAAACATTCATTCACAAAACAAGAAAAAAAGAGAAAATTATTTCTCTTTAGTAATTATTATCTTAACAGTCTTCGTAGTAGGAGTATACCCTATCTTAAGATCATCACCAGTAACCTTAACAGTAACCTCATGAGTACCAACACCAAGACCCTTTAAATCAACATAAGCAGATATTGCATCAGTAGTAACAGCCTTAATATTACTATCAGTACCCTTAAGAACAACAGAAACTTTAGAATTAGCCTTTCCATCCGCTTTAGCAACAAGTCCACTACCTAAATTCTTAGTAGCAATACTTACATCATCAATAGTCTTAGACTTAGTATCACCAAGACTAACCTTAACAACAACAGACTTAGTACTAGCCTCATTAACTCCACTAGGTAAAGATAAATTGGCATTATATTCAGTAGCCTTTGAAATACCATCAACATTAATTGAAACCGGTAAATAATCTATCTTAGATAAAACATCCATATCTCCAAATAACTTAACATTAGTTTCACTAACAGTAATTGAATCAATAGACTTACCAAACACTACATCACCCTCAGGAATAACCCTAATAGGAACTTCCTTACTTGGAGAAGCAATCTCGATAGTGGCATCAACAGTCTTTGGAACTATTTCAACATCCATCTTATTACCATTCTTATCATAAGCAACAAGAGGAATATCCTTTAAAGTAGTAGTACCAACACTAGGATTTATAATATTAGTAACATCAAGTAAAGCCTTAACCATAGCAACTTGTTGTAACTTATACTCAGCACCCTTTATATAAACATCATCCCTACTAAATGAAGTATTAGTAATTGAATATCTAGAATCAAGCTTATCTTCATAAAGTATTTCCTTAGTAACCTTTCTAGATTCAGAAACCTTTTCATATATAGTTACATTTGCATAAGAAGGATCAATCTTATAATCAATTGAAGCAACTGAACTCTTATACTTAAGAGCAACCCTATGAGTACCAGGCTTTAATCCCCTTAAATCAACAACAACTTCATCCTTTTGATATTGATTAGCAAGATATAAATCAGCCCTTCTCCCAATAAGAGTAATATCAACAGTCTTTTCTAATCCTTCAACTACATAAGCCTCTTCATTATATAAAGCCTTAACTTCTTTCCCATATATAACATCCGCACTATCATTCATCATAGTATTTGCAATCTTATCAACAGAAAAAAATGAAATCAAAGCAAGAACTAACGATAAAGTAATAAGAAACATTCTATTATTAAGTAATCTTTCAAGAGGTTTATTATTAGTATTAAGAATCTTCATAATAGCCATCATAAACTTAGCAATTGGTGTAATAATAAATCTATCTATAATTCTATAAATATAAGCAAAGAAGTTAAAAATACTTCTTAAAACTTTCTTCCATAATTTAGTCTTTTTCTTTGAGGACTTTTTATTTTTCATCATATACTTCCTCCTCATCATAAAAATCTTCAAAATCTTCTTGTTTAGGTCTTAACTCATCAATAAGAAGAATTCTAGCATCATCAATAGTAATATTGTAATATAACTCACCCTTCATAGCAATTGAAATTCTACCAGTTTCCTCAGAAACTATAATAGAAATAGCATCAGTCTCCTCAGTAATACCCAGACCAGCCCTATGGCGAGTACCAAGTCTCTTATTAATCTTTAAACTGTTACTAGTAGGAAAAACTGCTCCAGCACAACTAATCTTATCACCTTGTATAATAACCCCACCATCATGAAGAGGATTATTAGGGAAGAATATAGATATTAAAAGTTCACTAGTAATATCAGCATACAAATTAGTAGCCTTAGAAATATATTCTTGTAAACTAACATCCCTTTCAAGAACAATTAAAGCCCCAATCCTTTGCTTTCTCATATAATCAACTGCATTAATAACTTCATAAACAAGTCTTTCCCTTTCATCAACAGTTAAAACCTTATGACGACCAAGAAGTTGTGTCTTTCCTATTTGCTCTAAAATATTTCTAATTTCAGGTTGAAATATAATAATAAGAGCAAGAGGTCCCCATTGAATAACATAATCAAGGAATAACCCCACAAGAGTTAAATTAAGCCATAAAGAAATCAACTTCAATAAGATGATAACCGCTATTCCTTTAAATAGCAATGACAACTTAACATTATTTTTTATATTCTTCAAAAGCACATAAATAAGTGCCCAAACAATAGCAACATCTAGTATACTTCTAAGAGTTGTAATAATTGCATCAAAACTCATAAATAAAATACCTCCATCAAAATTATATCATTCATTTAAAAATATGTAAAATCTACTATCTATACAAGTATACTATAAAAATAAAAAAATTGTAATACAATTATAAAAAAAACTAAAGCAAAAAAAGAAAACCAAGTAAAAACAAACATAAAAAGAGTAAAACACTTTACATAATAAAAAAAGAAACTAATTCAAAGAATTTTGTTCCTTTTCTAACATCTCAAGCTTTTCACTAACTAAAGAAGATGAAGCAACATCTAAACTATACCAACCCCTAGCAAACATTGCATTAAATATTCTTCTTTGTAAATCATTAACCTCATCAAACATATTTAAATAATTATCATGCAAAAACTCATTACTAGCCTCAGTAAGAGAAACAGCATAATTCTTAACCATACACTTTTCCATAGAAAGCATAATATTCATATAATCTTTATCATTCAAAAAAATTCCAGAAGGAACCTCAACCATAGGATTACTAATCTTATTATTCATAAATTCTCCCCTTTTCATCTAATAAATCAGTTATAATATTAAGATTATTCAAATGCACATTCTTAATATCAAGAAACAAATCTTTTAATTCTCCATCAGTTGCATTAACATAAGAAAAATTAGCGAACTTTAAAGCATCATAATTCCAATTAAACATATCAGTAAGATAATCTAAATCTTTACCACTTATAATCGTAGGTACTTCATCATATTCTTTATTCATATTAACCTCCATTACTATTATTAACCAAAAAGAAAAACTATATACAAAAAAGAGTAAGAAAACTTACCCTTAGCAACAAGGATTATTATTACCATTATTATAACTACCGTTATTCCAGAATAATATAAAGAAAATTATTATAATAACAATAATTATCCAAAACCAACTACCTTCAGCATAACCATTACTATAACCAGGATATCCATAACCGTACATTTAAAATCCCCCCTTTACTATATTATATAAAAATATAGATAAAAGAAGCATAACGGATACCTAAAATAAAATAAAAATAAGGAACCATAATGTTCCTTACCCTTCACTATCTACTCCTACTACCACAAAGTTCTTTTGCGTCCAAATATTGTTGATCTGAATTTAAAGTATCATAGAAATCAACAGCACTTTGAACCATGAGACCAGTATCTCTTTTCATTTCACAATATTTAACATAAGCTTCAGCTTCTTCATAGGAACCAATATCCGCTTCACGATAAGCTTGTTCAACAGCCTCAAGTTCTCCAGCCATTGGAATAGTTGTTCCAAAGTTTCGATTAACTGAATCTCTGAACAAATCGCCAGCCTCAGACAAATTGGCTCTTCCCTTAAAACACAATAAATCTTCAAATTTAATTCCAAGTCTACAAATTTGACTATGAACCCTTCCAATACGGTTTGTACACCATTGATTATACTCAATAGGTCTCATACTATCATCTAAAGCAAACATTTTTTCACGAATCAAAGAGTCAAAATTTTCATAATATTCACGAAGATACCTGTCTCGTAAAAAATACATTTCCTCAATAATATCATTAGTATCCTTCCCGATTTCAATTTTTGTAGACTCTTCACTATTTTCAATTCCAGAAGCCCATCTTTTGCAGAAATCATTACTCCAATATATAGCACCAGAATCAAGCTTCCCAGAATTGATTTTCTGTGTTGTTTCTTTTATGCGGTCTGATAATACAGTAACAATACCTTTTTCCACATCTTCAAAAGTTTTCATATTTAATTCCTCCCTTACACTCTAATTATATATATATATATATATATAGTCAAGCACTTTTCCCTATCTGACAAACAAAGTGTAAACCATTGCTTAAAATATTAAATAACCTTTAAAAATATGTTTGTTAGTGTGTTTGAAAATATTAAAGCATAATAAAACCCTTGATATACAAGGGTAACAAACTTAAATGGTGGAGGATGTGGGATTCGAACCCATGACCCCCTGCGTGCAAGGCAGGTGCTCTAGCCAACTGAGCTAATCCCCCGGCTAGTCCAATAAATTGGACACTTATAATTATACTAGAAAATAAAACTTTGTCAAGTACTAAATGCTATCAATGTTAATTTTTACAATTTTATTTTCTTTTATATAACTACTTGCTTGAACTAAAGTTCTAATAGAATTAATAACTTTACCATTCTTACCAATAACTTTAGGCATATCCTCATTAGAAACAAGCACTTCTATTTGAATAACCTTAGGATCCTCAGTAGGAAACTCTCTAACTTGAGCAATATCCTTATCAGTAACAACAGCCATAACTAATTCTTCAGTTAATTTTACTAAATCCATAACTATTTACTACTTCTTTCTTCATGAAATTTTTTCATAACACCAGCTTTACTAAGTAAATCTCTAGCAGTATCTGTTAAAATAGCACCATTTCTTAACCATTTTAAAGCAACTTCTTCATTTACCCTTATTTCAGCAGGTTCAACAATAGGATTATAAAAACCAATTAATTCTAAATACTTTCCATCTCTTGGAGATCTAGAATCAGTAGCTACTATTCTATAACTTGGTCTTTTCTTTGAACCCATTCTTGTTAATCTAATCTTTACAGCCATAATATTTCTCCTTTCAAAACTACTAGTATTATACACAACAATTATATGCCTGTCAACCTTTTTCGTTGACAATTATAAATGTTTAGACAAAATATCACTCATTTGCTTCTTATCATCATTTAAAATGATACAATCTTTAAATCCATCTTTTATAAAATGATCTTTTATAAATTCTTTTTCTTTATCTATTGCAATTATTACTGGTGTCTTAAACTTTGGCATTTGTTTTAATTTATTTAATATTTCATAAGCTGTTTCTTCTCCTAACTCATCTTTTATTATTATCAAGTCATACTCTTCATTATGCTCTATCTTATCTACACAATCTTGTCCAAATAATGTTACTACTTTATCTATATCTCTTTCATCTAGTATCTTTTCTACTCTATCCAATTCATCATTATTATCCACTAAAAGTACTCTTAGTTTTCTTTTTGGATTACTATAATTATTTATATCTTTTAATATTAGTCCTGTACTATCATAGTTTATTTCTTGATTTATTACTAATGTTACTGTTGTACCTTTATTTTCTTTACTTGTTATATTTATATTTCCTCCGACTATTTTTAATAGTTTTTTTACTATAGGTATACTTAAATTAAGATTATTCTCTTCGATTATATTGTCTTTTAATTCTTCTTCTTTTGATAATAATTTATTTACCTTAATTATGTCCATTCCTATTCCTGTATCTGTTATTGTAAATATAAATCTACACATATCATATCTTACTATTGCATCTATTTCTAAATCTATGTGACCATTATCGGTGTATTTTATTGAATTATTTATTACAGACATTATTATTTGTTTTAACTTAATCTTATCTCCATATACAGTTTCTGGATAACTAGTATTTTCTTTTATAGTAAACTTTATCTTACTATCTTTATTATTATTTTTTAAATTATTATTAGTGCTTAACTCTACATCTTTAAATAATCTTTTTATATTATAATTATCTTCTTTTATATTACTATTTTTTATATCCATACTACTTATATCAGTAATATTGTTTATTATAAAGTTTGCACATTTTGCATTATTATCTATTTGCTCAATTAATTCTTTTTCTATTTCTTTATTATTTTCATCCTTTAATAGATTTATATCTTTAGATATATCTTTAATAGGTTTTCTTAATTCTTGAGATATCTTAAATAAGAAATTAGACTTTTCATTTACTGACCTTTCAGTTAGTTCTTTATTTCTTGTTAACAAGTCTATTATTTGTGTGTCAGGATTTTCTATCGTATGATACATTATAAATATAACAAACGTTTCCATAACAGTCGTAAAAGTCAATCCCGGATTCTTTTGCTGTATAACTGTAGATATTACAGATAAAACTATAAACATTATAATCGGAGCATATTTCTTTTGAAAAATTCTTTTTATATTAACAATTATTAAAATACTCCAGAAAATTATAAACACTGTAGCAATAAAATATATTATATTTATACCTATTCCTGTTGAATATATATAACCATTAATATTATGAAACTCTATTGGAAACAATAAAACTATAATTATTATAAAAACAAACGATACATAACTTATTTTAGATATTTTATTATAAAAAACATTTATTTCATCTTGTTTATAATGATTAACTTTATAAAACAAATATATCGTATAAAGATTAAAAAGTGCAATAAATATTAACAAATACGTTAAATACAATCTATTAAGTAACTGTGGTAAAAAAGATAAATTATTAGATACTGTAAAATAGCATAATAATTCTAATATTAATCCAATTAAATTTAATGTAATCATTTTATAGAACAATTTTGTATCTATTGTTTGCACATATTTTTTTCTATAACTCGATATATTAATAAACATACTATAAAAAATACTTAATATTATAAAAGATATAGCAACATTCATATCAATCACCCACTATAAAAATTATATAACAAAAAAGAAGAAAAAAAAAGAAGTTTTTAATTATAACTTCTTGATTTTAACACTATTTCTTTGATTTTTTCTTGCAACGGCATCTTTTTCTAATTTTAAAATATCCGTTTTTCCTATTTTTGTCTGTGGCAACTTATCTACAAAATATATTTCAACTGGTCTTGAATAAGCACTTATCTTTTGACATTGTTTATTAATTCTTTCACGCATCTCATCATCTTCAGTTAAACTAGACACAACATACGCAACAGGTACACTAGACTTCTCATCATCTGGTATTCCTACGACTGCAACATCTTCAACTCCTTCAGTTTCCATTATACAATCTTCAATTACATCTGGAAAGAATTTTATCGGAGCACCATTATCACCAATAGTCAAATGTATTCTTTTCATTCTTCCTAAATGATGCAATCCATCATAATCATCTATTTTTCCATAATCACCAGTATGAATCCATCTTATTCCATCACTATGTACTCTAAATATTTCATCAGTTGCTTCCTTATTATTTAAATAACCCTTAGAAAGCGTAGGACTAGTAAGACATATTTCTCCCTCTTCACCACGATTAAGCTCTTCATCACTTCTTATAATATTTCCCTTTTTATCAAAATCAACCTTTACAATCTTAATATTGCTATTGACAAGAGGAATTGTTCTATATTGTCCATTCCCAACATAATGTTCATAAGCTGCACTAGATATTAATTCATTCATTCCATATCCATTCTTTATTACTGTATCAGCACCATGATTTACTAACCATTCATTAAACTGCTTTATCTCTTCAGGAGTCATAGCCTCTCCACCATAACATATTTCTTTTAAATTAGATAATTTAATATTATCAAATCTTTTATCCTTCATCATACCTTTAAAATACGGGGCAATTGCCATAAAAGTCGAAGGATTATGCTTTTTAAATAAAGGATAAACATCCATAGGATTAAATGTAGGATGAAGCACTAAGTTTACACCCATACGAAGTGGCATATGCATATTATTACATAAACCAAACCCAATATTCATAGGTAATACTGTTACAATATTATCTCCTCTTTTAATAGTATCAATTGTACTCTCATATTGATGAACCATTGCATTAAAATTGTTATTCGTAGCAAGAACAGCCTTAGGAAAACCAGTAGTTCCCCCAGTATGAAGTATAACTGCTGTATCATCAAAATTATAATCTGCACTTGATACATCACCTAAATACTCTTTAGCATACGTAAGCAATGCTTTATCAAAATAAATTGGATTATTAGGATCCTGCAAACTCTTCTTTATCTTATTAACATTTCCCTTCATAAAATCACTAACACTTTTCATAACCTTCAAATTCTTAGGTAAATAAGTCTTCGGAGACACTAATATTGTATTCTTAATATTTGCTTTTTTTAACACATCTCTAAACTTACCATAACTCTCATCAAAAATAATAACATTCTTAACTGGAGCCTCACTAAGATAATAAGCAAATTCTTCTGATGAAGCCATTGGTGTAATCATATTTGGTATAGCACCAATACTATTTAAAGCATAAAATGACACCAATCCATCAATAAAATTAGGTGAACTAATCGGAACAAACTCACCCTTTTCTATTCCCATTGCTTTAAATGCTCTTACTGCAGTATCTATAAGCTCAAAAAACTCTTTATAAGTTAAAGTATTTCCATAATAAGTAACAGCAGTCTCATTTATATGATCTCCTAAATTATTTTCTTTCATATAATCAATTATTTTCATATCTTTTACAACACTATTTATTGCTTCTTTATTATAGTATTTTAAAAATCTTTTTTCCTGTGACGGTTTTACGCTTTGCATGATTTCATCCCCTCAAAACAAAATTATGGCATAATTATACCATAATTTAACTTTTTTGTAAAGATTTTTAACTAACTACCTTAGTACCAACCTTGCCATCTATAACATCATTTAGATTATTAATATCCGAAGAATTATATATATACATAGGAATTTTATGCTTAACAAGAGCAGCAAGAGCTTCAATATCAAGTATCATCAAAGAAGAAGCACCCTGTTTAATAGACAAATCAAAAAGTTCCTGATGAGTCAAAATATCAAACTTCTTAGCATCAAATTTCTTAGGATCCTTATCATAAACTCCATCAACATTCTTAGCCATTAATATAAAATCCGCATCATAAGAAATAGCCTTAGAAACAGTAGTCATATCAGTAGATAAATTAGCAACACCAAGACCTCCCCCGAAAACTACAACATATCCATTTGATAAATCATCTAAAACAGAAGACACATTCTCCCTTAAAACCATACCAGACACATCAAAAGAACCATAACAACGAGATTTAATACCACACTCATTAAGATAAGAACTAATCGCCATACCATTCATAACAGTAGCAAGCATTCCTATATTATCAGAAACAACTTTATTAATATTAAGATCATTTCTACCTCTCCAGAAATTACCTCCACCAACAACTAAAATAACTTCATTATCTAAAGATAACTCCTTAACTTGAGTAAGAACCCTATCAAGCATTAAAGAATCAATACAACCATTTCCACTCAAAGACTCCCCACTAATTTTTAAAACAACTCTCATACTTACACTCCTACAACTTAATATTATTTATTTCATCACCAATAACATCTTTAATCTGTTTCAAATGTCCTGGATTATCTTTATTAAGTAAATAATTTTGAATAAGACCATAACTAGGAAACTCATTTCCCTCAATAATACAAGGTCCATCATTAGTAATTGCAACATCCCATCCAACATATCTAACCTCAGGAACTAATAACGCTGCTTCCTTAACCATTGAATATGCTTCCTTAACAAATGGTATCTTATCTATACTATTAAAATCAAACCCAGTAAGAGGATGCTTATCATAAACAACACCATCATCATCAATAAACTTACAAAGAACTTTACCATCCTCACTAAGTCTCATATAAGAATCCCTACACTGAATCGCTGGATTAAGATCCAAACTAATCCTAAAAGAATTAGCAAGAACATGAGCAACACCATCTTTATACAAAGTAATAATTCTAAAAGTATTAACAGCATTAGGATTAATCTCATTAACATAATCATGTTGCTTTATCTCTTCCTCAAGCAAATATTGACCATTCTTAATTGCATTAGCTCTAAAAGACTCAACATCATCAATCTCACTAACAACAACTTTAAGAATATTTTGTCCCCCAAAAGAAGTCGTAGGCTTTAAAAACACATTCTTTTTTTCCTTTAAAAAAGCCTTAATATCTGAAACATCAGACCTTCTAATATCAAGATAATCACGTCCTAAATATTTACTATATATTTGATTAAAAACTAACTTATCATTCATAACAACTCTATAAGGTCTAGGATTAAGATAACCAATTACATTAATAAAATTCTTCGAAGTAACAAAATCCTTCTTCTTTTCATTAGTAAGATTAATATAGTCCCCCTTAAAATAATCAGTATATCCTATCTTATACTTAAGAAAATTCCTTATCATATCAAACTTAACATAAGAAACCGACTTATTATTCTCCTTTGCAATATAACTAGCAAGAAGATTAAGCCTATCAAAATTAATCTCTTTAAACTTATTAACAAATATTTTAAATGTTCCCATTATTTCACTCTCCTTTTAAACCTATTAGGTAATAAATCATTCAATATATCATAAAAAGTTCCCTGCTTTATAGTAACTCCAAAATAAACAAGAAGCCCCACTCCAAAATAAAGACAAGCATATAAAACAGACATCAATCTACTATTCAAACTATCAGGTATAAAACACTTAAATAACATCGATACCAAAATAAGAATAGCAAAAGGTATTAAAAGCTTTAAAACAGTTACATAAATACCTTTAAAAGATAAATCTTCTTCTTTCTTTAAATAATATAAAGTAACAAAACAAATAGTCATAAATCCAATTATACTAGATACCATTGCCCCATAAACAGGATATATTCCAAGTTTATAGAAAAGTATCATAAAAGGTGCATCAAGTATTGCATTTAATAAAACCCCAATTATAACACTCTTATATAAAACCCTAAACTTATTCATAGCCTGTAAACTAGAACTACATACATTCTCTAAAGAAGCTGCCACCGCTACAAAAATAAACAACTTCATAGTAAGAGGACCATAATAACTTTGTCCATAAAACACATTCCAAACTGTACCAGAAAATATACTAATAAGTATAGCAAGAGGCATTCCAATATAAATAACAATTAAAATTGCTTTATTAAATGTATCATTAAGACTCATCTTATCCTTACTAACAAAATGTCTTACTAAATTAGGTATTAAACTAATCGCAATACCAGTAGCAATCGAAGTAATAATCATCTGAAGCTTCTCACCCCAAGTTGAATAAGTACTAATAATAGTCTCAACAACATCCTGTGAATAACCAACTATATTATATAAAACACGATTTATAATAATCACATCAACAAAAGTATAAACACTATATAAAAGACTTATAACTATATATGGAAAAGCATAACTAATTATCTTTTTAATAATATCTTTATCAGAAACATCATCCCTTTTAGAATCATTAACAAACAAACTATCATGTTCCTTTTTCAAATAATGCTTTATATAAACCCTTGAACCAATCGCACCAACAAAAGCACCAAATACTGCAACCGTAATCGCTGTAACTTCACTAAGTTTTAATAAATATATAACAACATAACTACCAAGAACCACTACCAAAACACGTACTAACTGTTCAATAACCTGACTCCATGAAGTAACAGAAATATACCTGTGTCCTTGTAAATAACCACGAGCAACAGAAAGATATGGAACAGTAAGTATTGCAAACGATATAGAACGAATAACTAAACTAACATCAGAAACAGTATTACCACCAACAGCATCACCAATAATAAACTTAGCAATAACCGGAGCAAAAATCATCAATAACAAAAATATCACTACAGATAAATAATTAATAAACTTAATTGATATATAAAACATCCTTGTCTTAGCCTCTTTCATATCAAGAGTTTCATACTCACTAGTAAGCTTACTTATAGCCGTAGGAATTCCCGCCGTAGAAATAGATAAAAATATTGCATAAATAATATAAGCATAACTATAAAGAGCTCCCGCTTGTTCTCCAATAATTGCGTAAAAAGGAATTACGTATAAAAGACCCAAAATCTTAGATAAAAAAATACAAAACGTTGCAATAAAAGCTCCTTTTTCAAACGATAATTTCTTCATAAATCTCTCCCATTTAATTTCTATAAACTAGTATACCACTTATAATTAATATTTAAAAGTTTATAAATAAAAATAGACACATTTAATGTAAAACAAAAAGTTATTAACAAAACTGTTAATAACCAATACCTTACTTACTTTGTTCATAACCATTAGTCAAAAGATTATAAAAATTATCATATGCTTTAATCTCTAAAGACAAATCAAGTTTTTTCAACTTTTTCTCATCTTTAACTAAAAGTTCAATAATATATTTAAGAAAATATGGATTTCTAACAAGAATAGGCCCCTCAACATATGTACCCATAAAATTATTCTTTTTTACTCCCTCATCATCAAATAAACTATCACATTTTCTATTATCGATAATATAATTATGATTTTCAAATCCTAAAATAGACTTATCTAAGAAAGAACAACCATAAATAGCATCCTTTCTAATTCTATCAACTAATAAAGAAGAAAAATCAAATAATTCTAAACATTTAACATCCTTTCGATCACTAAAACCATTCCCAAAAAGATCCAAAGCATTACCTGTAACTAAAAATACTTTATCATCATCAATAAACCTCATAATATCATCTTTATATTTAATTAAATCATTTAAAGCAATTTCTTGATTCTTTTCAGTACCAGATCCTATATAAACTAAATCATACTTAGAAAAATCAAACTTATCTTTCACTGATAAAGAAACTAAATCAACAGACACTCCCATTTCCTTTAACTTCTTCACAAAAATCTTAACATTACCATCATTTCCATATAGATTTAATAAATCACTATATAAATGCGCCACTACCATATCTTATCACCATTTTCCCTAATTTGTTTCTTTAATACTTTTT
This sequence comes from uncultured Bacilli bacterium, assembly GCA_934101185.1. Lineage (GTDB taxonomy): Bacteria > Bacillota_I > Bacilli_A > RF39 > UBA660 > JAEDJI01. The sequence goes on from CAKOQD010000001.1 coordinate 174,767, forward strand.
CCAAATCAAAATAGAATAAACAATATACATCACCACTACACTTAGAAATAACATCCCTAGTCTTACTATAATCTTGTTCTATTTTAATAATACTCTTATCAATACCAGCAATTTCTAATCTAATTGCTAAATCAATAGCAAATGGACCAAATACTAAAACCTCTTTAAGCTTATTATTCTTTAACTTTTCAAAATCAATATCATATAACCAAGAAATATCCTTTTCTTCATATCTTCCACTTATTCTAGTAAAACCAATCGCCAAAGATATCTCATCTTTAATATTAGATACAAAATCAATAGACTGATTATAAGATATTGGAGTCTCATTCTTACTAAGAAGTATAGTTCCATTAACATCATTAATATCAAAATGCTCAACTCTATTTTCTTTCATAACCAAATCACCTAAAGCCTCAGCTATAACTTTTTTATCAATCTTAAGCAATCTAGTAACAGTATAAACAGCAGCCATATTATAAGCATTATATAAAACATTATTAACAATTTCAAAAGACTCACCATCAATAACAAGATTATTACCATCAATACTAGTTAAATACTTAGGGACAGGTCTTGAAAAATCACAAGAAGTACAATGATAAGAACCAAAATTACCATAATTGAAATAATCATATAAAACCTTACTACTACACTTAGGACAATAATTAACATCTATCTTATTACCAGTAGTAGTAACAGAAATATCACTTTTTTCTACTCCAAAATATGTAATTTTATTCTTTTTACCCAAAGAAAATTTATAAGAAAGTGGATTATCTGCATTAAGTATTAAATGAATATCATCAGTTATATAATCATTAATATCATTAAACACTATATCAAAATGTCCATTTCTAGCCAATTGATCTCTAGATAAATTCCCAATAATAAAATAATCAGGCTTAATAAATGGAAGAACTCTCTTAACATATCTTTCATCAACTTCAATAACAAGAGCATCAACTTTACTCTTACCAGTAATAGTACTATTTTCAATTAATGTTGAAGCAACACCATAAGATAAATTAGAACCCTTTTCATTAGAACCAACAACATATCCTGCTCTTCTAAGAACATTAGTAATCATCGAAGCAGTCGTAGTCTTCCCAACAGTACCTGTAACAAAAATAGTAATCGCAGGCTTTTTAAATCTAGATAAAAATTTCTTATTAAATCTGCATCCAATCTCACCTGGAAGCGAACTACCTCTATTAAATAATTTCAATAATTTTTGTATTGTTTTACAAATTAAATTTAAAAACATTATACCATCTCCTAAAACAAATTATACCACTATGACAAAACTAAAAAAAGAAATAAATTAAAATATTACATTTTATTTACATAAAAACCACTAAATAAGTGGTCTACATCATTTTAATTTCTTAATAGTTCTAAGCATTTGATTACAATAACCCATTTCATTATCATACCATGCAACAATCTTAACAAGTTGCCCATCATTAGTATCCAAAACATCAGTAAGCAACCCATCAACCAAAGCACCATAACTAGTACCAATAACATCACTAGAAACAATAGGATCCATTGTAAAATGAACAGTCTCATTACTATTATTCTTAAACATATCATTAATCTCTAAAACAGTTACATCTCTATCAAGCTCAAGAACCAAATCAATAACACTACCAGTACCTACAGGAACCCTCATCGCAGAACCATTAAGCTTCCCTTCCAAACAAGGAATAACCTTTCCAATACCAGAAGCAGCACCAGTAGAAGTAGGAACAATATTCATAAATGCACAACGTCCTCTTCTAGATTCAATTCCTTTCTTATGCTCTCCATCTAAAATAACTTGATCATTAGTAACAGCATGAATAGTAGTCATATACCCTTTCTTAATACCAAAATTATTATTAATAAGATTAAGAACAGGAGCCAAACAATTAGTAGTACAACTACCTGCACTAATAACCTTTTCACTACCATCTAATATATCATCATTAACATTATAAACAATAGTCTTAACATCTCCCTTACATGGAGCAGAAACAACCACCTTTTTAGCACCACTCTCAATATGTAAAGACGCACCCTCTAATTTAACAAACTTACCAGTACACTCTAAAACAACATCAACATCAAGAGCACCCCATGGAAGCTTTAAAGGATCCATCTCAAAAAAAACTTTAATCTTTTTAGAACCCACTATTATAGAACTCTCATCATAACTAATATCATCTACTCTATAACTACCTTGAGTAGTATCATACTTAAGTAAATGAGCAAGTTGCTTAGCATCACACAAATCATTAATTGCTACAACCTCAATATCATCCTCTTCCAAAATCAATCTAAATAATAATCTACCTATTCTACCAAATCCATTAATTGCTACTTTCATTACTATATCCTCCTATTCAAAATAACTATTTCCAATAAATTCTCTAAGTATAGATTCACTAGGAATTTCCTCACTACTAATCGCAGAAAACATTCCTAAAAAATTAATCAATCTAACAGCCTCATAATAAGATGAAGACTTACTATCTATTTCATAAAGCAAAGGTAAAACATAAAGCTTTAATACCCCAATTTCATATATAAGCGAAGTATTATAAACAACATCAGCATTAGAATGATTAGGATATATATACTTTCTTTCACCATCCCTTACATTTTGCCATGTACTAATAGTATGCTCTGCACTATAACCACGAGTTCTATTATCCCTCAAAATCCTACGAATAAGCCTAAGATCAGAATTAGAAACCATATTATAATTATCTATATTAAGATCAGTAAGAGGAGAAACATAAATCTTATACTTCTTATCCTTATCAATATCATAAGTAAGCTCATCATTAAGAGCATGAAGACCCTCAATAATTAATATATCCCTATCACCAAGTTTTAATGTATTACCTAAATACTCTTTAACACCCTTTTTAAAATTAAAAGTAGGTATCTTTACTTCCTCACCACTAAGTAATCTATTCAAATTATCATTAAACAAATCAACATCTATAGCCCTAATACTTTCAAAATCATAATCACCATTAGGAAGCCTTGGAGTATCCTCTCTCTCAACAAAATAATCATCAATTGATAAAGCAACAGGATTATAACCAAAACTCTTTAAAAACATTGATAACTTTCTAGCAGTCGTAGTCTTTCCACTTGAAGAAGGACCAGAAAGTAAAACAACCCTAATCTTATCACCAAAATCATATATAGACTTAGCAATATTTAACAAATCATTACTAGATATAACCTCAGTTATTTTAATAATATCTCCTATCTTACCATTAGCAACAATTTCATTTATATCTGAAGAAGTAAATATACCAAGCCTTTTAGCACGTTTATAACAAATATTAAAAGTATCAAGCAATAAATCATAACTAACATCTAAAGCACTATCTCCAACCGAAGGAAACACTAATATAAAATTATTGTCATCCACTAAAGACAAATCAAAAGAAGTAAACACCCCAGTACTAATAGGCATATAACTAAAGAAATAATTATAATAATCCCCTATCTTATATAAATTAACATAATGATTAGTCAAATACTTAAAAGTATTAGCCTTTTCAAAATCACCATTATTAATAAAATAATCAATCGCAGAACCCTTATCCACTAAAACCCTTTCAATATTTAAATCCTTTTCAATAAGTTCCTTCATCTTACTTTTAATATTATTAAGATCATCCTCATTCAAAGCATTATTACTTCTCATCCTAATACCATTTCCCAAAGAATGACAAGCCTTTAAAGTACTACTTGAACCATATATAAGCTTAAAAGCATATAAAAGCACAAAAAGAAGTCCCTTTTTATAAATAGTATTACCAACAGAATCACTCGCAGTAACAAACCTAATAGAGCAATCTCTATTAAGACAATAATTAAGTTCACAAAACTCATTATCAACAAAACCTGCAAGAATTGAATACTCATACTCATCTTTAAAATCCTTTGCAATATCTGACAAACTAATTCCCTTATCATACTCATAAGAATTATCTAATATGTTTATTTTTATCTTTTCCATAATGCACCTCTTATCTTTATATATTCTATTTTATCACATATTGTCCTATTTTAATACGAATATTTTCGATTTTGAAAAAACAAAAATAAATGGTATAATATTAAGTACATAAAAGGAGATGATATAATGCAATATAATATATACTGTGATGAAAGCTGTCACCTAGAAAACGATCATCAAAAAGTAATGGTACTAGGAGCAATAAAATGCGATAAAAATTATAAAAAACAAATATCAAATGAAATTAAAAAAATCAAAGAAAAACACAACATTAATAAAGTATGTGAAGTAAAGTGGACAAAGGTATCATCAAACAAAATTGACATGTATAAAGAATTAATAACATATTTTTTTAATAATGAACACCTATATTTTAGAGCTGTAATCGTCAATAAGGAAAAACTAAAACATCAATCATTTAATCAAACACACAATGACTTTTATTATAAAGTATACTATCAATTACTTAGCAGAATAGTCGTACCAAATAATGAAAATTATATATATTTAGACATCAAAGATACTAAAGGAGCAAAAAAATGCAAAAAACTAAAAGAAATCCTTGCAAACGGAATATACGACTTTGACATGAACCATATAAAAAATGTACAAAATATTAATTCGAAAGAAAGTGAAATATTACAATTAGCGGACATTATAATTGGTGCAATCAGCTATACAAACAGAGAAATGGAGAAAAACAAAAACCATAGCGAAGCAAAACAACAAATAGTAAATCTAATAATGAAAAAAAGCAATTACAATTTAAAACAATCTACATTTCTATCCGAGGAAAAGTTTAATTTATTTTTTATGGAATTGCAATAATGAACAATAATATATTTAATTGTAAATGGTTACCCCAAATAATAACTCTAGAACAGTATAAAAACAATTGGGAAGCATACAACAAAGAATTATATAATATCTTTAGAAGGGACTTCATAGAAAATAAATTATTCTTCAAAAACAAAATAATAAGAATCAGAATTAACCCAAAAGAAAATAATTATGAACACGCTTTTATTCATTTAACATGCATCAATAATTCAAACAACAAAGATGATCCAAATAATAGAATACCAGATCTAAGAAGATGTGAAAGAATAGCATGGAACAGAAAAATAATAGAAAACTATACTTGTAATGACACATGTACCAATTGTAAAAAAGTATTGTATTATGAACAATACTACAAAAACACTATAAGAATTAACTTAGTATTTGTAGATGCAAAGTTTAAAGTAATATTAGAAAAAAGAACAAACTATACACTGCTTATAACAGGATATTATATGAACTACAATTACACTATTAAAAAAGAGATAGAACGTGCTAATACTTTTGCAAAACAGAAAACGCCAATAGATTAAGCTTCTATTGACGTTTCCAGAATCTCCTTTTACCATAGGTAAATGAGTCAACATAATTATAATATAATTGAGTAAATATGTCAATTATACCCTAATATTTTATGCTTAAAAGCCAAATATATTACACTAAAAACTAAATTATCACATATTGTCCTATTTTAATACGAATATTATTAAGATTTTTTAGTATTTTATAAATAGGTGATAAAAATGAATTTAATTCCAACAGTAATTGAAAAAGAACAAGGAAGCGAAAGATGTTATGACATTTACTCCAGACTATTAAAAGACAGAATAATACTTTTAAACGGAGAAATAAATGATAATACCGCTAATAGTATTGTTGCACAACTACTATTCCTAGACTCAGAAAACAATGATGATATAAGCATCTACATAAACTCACCCGGAGGATCAATAACATCAGGAATGGCAATATACGACACAATGAACATTATAAAAAGTGATGTTTCAACCATCTGTATAGGAATGTCCGCTTCAATGGCAGCATTCCTTCTGTCAAGCGGAACAAAAGGAAAAAGATACATACTACCAAATGCTGAAGTAATGATTCATCAACCCTTGGGAGGAGCACAAGGACAAGCAACCGAAATAAAAATCGCAGCAACTCGTATCCTAAAACTTAAAGATAAATTAAATAAAATACTATCCAAAAACACAAACCAACCATTAGAAAAAATACAAAACGACACTGAAAGAGACTACTTTCTTGACGCAGAAGAAGCAAAACAATACGGTATTATCGACAAAATAATTGAAAACATGTAAAAAGTTAGATATAATAAAAACGGTGATGTAATTGAAAACATGTGAATTAATATGTAACCTTGAAAGCGGAAAAGGAATCAAAAAAAAAGAACTACAAAAAATAATTGAAACTATAAACAATAATAACTACAAAGTAAACCTTTTCCTAACAGAAAAACATGGAGACGCAACAGAATATGTTAAAAACATTAAAAAAGCTGATCTAGTCCTATCAATCGGCGGAGACGGAACATTCAACGAAATAGTAACAGGAAACTATAAAAGAAAAGAAAAACTAGTCCTATCACACATTCCAGTAGGAACAACAAACGACATCGGAGCCATGATTGGACTAGGCAAAAACATGATTAAAAACGTAAAAAACATTCTTGAAGGAGAAATAAGACAAGTAGACTTAGGACTAATAAACAATCAACCATTTGTATACGTAACAGGATTCGGAAAATTCATAAACGTTCCCTATCAAACATCTAGAAAACTAAAGAAAAAACTAGGTCATATAGCATACCTAATAAATGGTATTAAAGAATTCTTTCAACAAACAAAACTATATGAACTAGAATATACCATAAACAATGAAACATACCATGGACTATACTCATTAATACTAATATCAAACGCTAATAGAATCGCAGGATTCAACAACATCTATAAAAATGTTAAACTAGACGATGATAAACTAGAAGTAGTATTCTGCAACATAACAAGAAGAAAAGACCTAGTAAAAACAATCATGATGCTAATAAGAACCGGCATAACAAATGCCCCAGGTCTATACTGCTACACAACAGATAAACTAACTATAAAATTCAAAGACGAAGTAAAAAACAATTGGACCATAGATGGTGAGAAATTAAAAGACCAATCAAAAGAATATACTATAACAGTAGATAAAAACTTCAATATGCTACTACCAAAGAAAAACCTAGATAAGTTATTCACAAAATAACATCTAGGTTTTTCTTATTCCTCTCTAAGACGATTAGCAATCTCATGAATCTTTCTAAAACGATGATTAAGACCAGACTTAGTAATAGACTTACCAGTCTCATAAGACATAATATCACTAAGCTCCCCTAAAGACACCTCAGGATACTTAAGTCGATAAACAATAACATCCTTAACCTTAGAATCAACTAAATCAAGACCCAACTTATTAACAATAATGTTAATATCTTCAATCTGTTTTGAAGAAGCATCAATAATCTTATCAACATTAGCCTGTTCACAATTATTAAGCCTATTAGTCATATTTTTATGATCCCTATATATTCTTATATCCTCATAATACATAACAGCCTTATTAGCACTAATAACTCTAAGAAAATCCCCAATCTTCTCAGCCTCTTTTACATAAACCATATAACCCTTATCTCTATCAATAATTTTACTATTTATATAAAATACACTAAGTAAAGAAGAAATAAACTTAGCATCAACAATTCTATCAACCAAAAACTCTAAATGATACCTAGAAGTCTTCGGATCATTAACACTACCACTAGCAAGAAAACAACCACGTAAATAATCCCTCTTTAAATCCTCATTAGAAACAAATAAATCATCAATAAAAGTCTCATTCCCATCATAATCAATAATCATTAAATCATTAAGAATAAAAGAAACCTTATCCGAAATAACAACATTATAAGAACTCTTCTTCTTAAAATTATTCATACTACCCTGATTAATAATAACATCAACATCATAAATACGCTTAAACATACTAAACAAAAACCTAGCAATCTTAGCATTCTCAGTACTAAGAACAAGACACCCATCAACAATACTATAATTATTACGTACAAAACCAGATAACAAAACAATCACATCATTATCACTATAATCCAAAAAACAAAGTTCATTTTTAACCTCTGTAGCAAAAGACATAAAATCACCTCATCAAATAATTAAATATCGCAGTAGCAAGCTTTAAACTATCATGCCTTATATAATTATCCTCAATAGTAAGTAAATCACTAGATATAACCTCACAATTAAGCTCTTCTAAATAAGAAGAATCAAGCTTAACAAGCTCCTTATTTTCATATCTAACATACCTATCAACAATCTTTTTAGGTATTACAGTATTAGAAACAAGAACAGCATCAACCTTTTTCTTACCTAAATAAGAATCAAGAATAGCAACATGATCACCAACAGTATAATCATCAGTCTCACCCTTTTGAATAACAGCATTACAAGTATATAAAACTCTAGCATTACTATTATCAATCGCATCAACTACTTCCTTTGCAATCAAATGAGGAACAATACTAGTATATAAACTCCCCATACTAAACACTATAAGGTCAGCATTCACAATAGCATCAATAACCTCACTAGATACATGAGGAACCTCTTTATAAAAAAACCTCTTATACCTATGTTCCACATCAGGAATATTCTTCTCACCACTTACAATCTTCCCATCAACAGTCTCAGCCATCAAAGTAAGATAATCTTCAGACAAAGGAAGAACCTTATGCTTAACATCCAAAAAATCACTAAGAACTTTTATACTAGAAGAAAGACTTCCAGTCATATTATACATAGCAGTAAGAATAAGATTACCTATGGGATGCCCATTTAAATCACTATAAGTATTAAATCTATAATCAAGCAAATCCTTTATCTTCGAAGGAACATCAGACAAACTAACAATAGCCTTCCTAATATCACCCATACCAGGCATAGAAAACTCTTCACGAAGCTTCCCAGTAGAAGCACCATCATCAGAAACAGTAATAACCGCCGTAATATTTACAGGAAACAAATTAAGACCACGAAGCAAATAACTAATACCAGTTCCTCCTCCAAAAACAACAACTTTTTTATTCACAATATCACCTCAAATATTAAGTATATTATACTACAAAACAAAAATAAAAGGAATAGACTTTGTCTATTCCATTAATTCATCTTCTAAAGCATCAATTGCTTCTTCTTCCATAAGTTGATTCTTAAGTTCATAAGAAACATCCCTATATTGTTTAGCACCAGTTCCAGCAGGAATTAGCTTACCAATAATAACATTTTCTTTAAGACCTTGTAACGTATCAACTTTACCCTTAATAGAAGCATCAGTAAGCACTCTTGTAGTTTCTTGGAAAGATGCAGCAGATAAGAATGAATCTGTCTCTAATGCAGCCTTAGTAATACCAAGAAGAATTGGCTTACCAACCGCAGGTTTCTTACCAGTAAGAATTGCTTCTTTATTAACATCAGTAAATTCTCTAATACCAACAACAGAACCAATCAAGAACTTAGTATCTCCACCATCAGAAATTCTAATCTTAGATATCATTCTACTTACTACAACTTCAATATGTTTATCAGAAATATCTACACCTTGAGCACGATAAGCTTTTTGAATTTCTTTTAAGATATATTCTTGAGCAGTAATTCTATCAGTAACCGCAAGAAGTTCTCTTGGACTAATATTACCTTCAGTTAACTTATCACCAACTGATACAATATCTCCTTTTTCAACACGAAGCTTAGCACCATAATTAGTAATATGTTCTCTTTCTTCAAGTTTATTCTTAATAATAATTCTATATTTACCATGATCTTCATGAATTTCTTTAACCTTACCATCAATAGTAGCAATAGCAGCTTGTCCCTTAGGATTACGTGCTTCGAATAATTCTTCAACACGTGGTAAACCTTGAGTAATATCCTCACCACCTGCAACACCACCAGTATGAAATGTTCTCATGGTAAGTTGTGTACCAGGCTCCCCAATTGATTGAGCAGCCATTATACCAACAGCTTCACCAATTTCAACCAAATTACCAGTAGCAAGGTTTCTACCATAACATTTTTGACACACACCAGTTCTTGTATTACAAGTAAGAACATTTCTAATTTCAACTGAACTAACTCCAGCCTTAACAATTTTTTCAGCAAGCTTTTCAGTAATCATTTCATCTTTATCAACAATAACTTCCTTAGTTTGTGGATTAATAACTTTCTTACTAGTATATCTACCAACAATTCTATCATATAATCCTTCAATTACAGTATTATCTTTTTCGTTGATAAATGGCATAACTGTAACACCAAAATCAGTACCACAATCATGTTCTTTAACAATTACATCTTGTGAAACATCTACAAGTCTTCTTGTTAAATATCCAGAAGATGCTGTATTAAGCGCAGTATCCGCACTACCTTTACGAGCACTATGAGTCGATAAGAAGAACTCAGATACAGTTAACCCTTCCTTAAATGAAGATATAACTGGTATTTCAATAGTTTTTCCACCTGGTTTAGCCATAAGACCACGCATACCAGAAAGTTGTACGAATTGTGAAATCTTACCACGAGCACCAGACTTCATCATCATAAATATTGGATTTTCTAAAGAAGCATCTGCAATAGATTGAAGTTCAGCTTGAACTTGATCCTTTGCTTTATACCAAGTATTAATAACACTTTCATATCTTTCATCCTCAGTAATTAAACCTCTTGCATATTGTTTATTAATCTTATCTACCATCTTCTTACTATCTGCGATTATTTGTGGTTTAGAACTACTAGTAGCAACATCATGAACAGATACAGTTGTACCACTTATAGTAGAATACTTAAATCCTAAATCCTTCAATCTATCTAGCATAATAGAAGTCTCAGTAGTTTTATAAAGTTTAAATATTTGAGCAATTATATCCTTTAAAGTCTTAACTGGGAATGGACTAACAAGAGGCATTTCACTAATAGCCTTCTTAATATCAACACCCTTATCAACAAAATACTTGCTAGGAGTAACAGTCTCAATATTTTCCTTAGTAGGCTCATTAATATATGGGAATGTATCAGGTAATATTTCATTAAACTTAATCTTACCAACAGTAGTAATTAAATACTTACCACTTTGTTCTTCAGTAAACAATTTATGTTTAAATGAATCAACTCTAATAGCAATCCTTGTATGAAGATCTAAATCCCCTCTGTCATATTCCATAAGAGCTTCATTAGCATCCTTAAACACTCTACCCTCATTAACTTCATCCCTCTTTTCCATAGTTAAGTAATAATTACCTAAAACCATATCTTGAGCAGGAGTAACAACTGGTTCCCCACTTTTTGGATGAAGAATGTTATTTGCACCAAGCATTAACAATCTAGCTTCAGCTTGAGCTTCTTCACTAATTGGTACGTGAACTGCCATTTGGTCTCCATCGAAATCCGCATTAAATGCAGGACATACAAGTGGATGTAGACGAATAGCCTTACCACCAATTAACTTAGGTTCAAACGCTTGAATACCTAATCTATGAAGAGTAGGAGCTCTATTAAGCATAACTGGATGTTCTTTAATTACTTCTTCAACAACATCCCAAACTCTTTCATCTTGATTATCAATAAGTCTTTTAGCAGCCTTAATATTATGAGCAATATCCTTTTCAACCAATCCATTAATTACATGAGGTTTGAATAACTCAAGCGCCATTCCCTTAGGAAGACCACATTGATACATTTTTAAACTAGGTCCAACAACAATTACTGAACGTCCTGAATAGTCAACACGTTTACCAAGTAAGTTTTGTCTAAATCTACCTTGTTTACCTTTTAACATACTAGAAAGTGACTTAAGAGGACGATTTCCTGCACCAGTAACACTTTTTCCCCTTCTACCATTGTCAAATAAAGCGTCAACTGCTTCTTGAAGCATACGTTTTTCATTTTGAATAATAATAGATGGAGCACCTAAATCAATAAGTCTTTTCAAACGATTATTTCTATTAATAACCCTTCTATATAAATCATTCAAATCAGAAGTAGCAAATCTACCACCATCTAATTGAATCATTGGACGAAGTTCAGGAGGTATAACAGGTATAGCATCCAAAATCATCCATTCAGGCTTATTACCAGATGTATAGAAAGCATCTAATATATCAAGTCTTTTTAATAAACTAGTTCTCTTTTGACCTTGAGCAGTTTCAAGTTTCTTACGAATATCTTCTATTTCTTTACCAAGATCAACTTTCTTTAATAATTCCTTAATAGCCTCAGCACCCATTCCTACTTTAAAACCATCACCATATTTTTCATAATAAGAACGATATTCCTTTTCAGATAATGTTTGCTTATTTTCTAAAGGCGCAATACCTTTATCAATAACTACATAAGAAACAAAGTATAGTACTTCTTCCAAGTCTCTTTGACTCATATCAAGCACAGTACCCATACGAGATGGAATACCCTTAAAATACCAAATATGAGATACAGGAGTAGCAAGTTCAATATGACCCATTCTTTCACGTCTAACTTTAGAACGAGTAACTTCAACACCACATCTATCACAAACGATATTTTTATATTTTACACGTTTATATTTACCACATGCACATTCAAAATCCTTAGTAGGTCCAAAGATTTTTTCACAAAATAATCCATCTCTTTCAGGTCTTAAAGTACGATAATTAATAGTTTCAGGTTTTTTAACTTCACCATATGACCATTCTCTTATTTTATCAGGAGATGCAATACCAATTTTTAAAGCCTCAATCTTATTAACTTCTATCATTAGTAATTCACCTCACTTTCATTATTCTTAGTCTCAAAATTCGGATCATATTCCATATCATCTAAATCATCGAATTCATCCAAATCTTCTTCATCTTCTTTATCCTCATCAAGCATAGTATCAACAACATCTCCCTTATCAGATAAAGACACTTCAACTTCATTAAAAGTCATACTTTCTTGAATTTCATCCTTTTCAATTTGTTTCAAGTCCAAAACTTCATTATTATCATTTATTATTTGAATATCAAGCCCTAATGCTTGGAATTCTTTTATAAGAACTCTAAACGACTCAGGAACACCAGCTTGATCAACCTTTTGTCCTTTTACTAAAGCCTCATATACTTTAACACGTCCAACAACATCATCAGACTTAATAGTCATAATTTCTTGTAATGTATGAGCAGCACCATATGCATATAGAGCCCAAACTTCCATTTCCCCAAATCTTTGTCCACCAAATTGAGCTTTTCCTCCAAGTGGTTGTTGAGTAACTAATGAGTAAGGTCCAGTAGCACGAGCATGCATCTTATCTTCAACCATGTGGTTAAGCTTAATCATATACATGACACCAACTGATACTCTATTATCAAACGCTCTACCAGTACGTCCATCATAAAGTACTGTTTTTCCATCTTCAGCCATTCCAGCTTCTTTCATCATAGCAACTACATCTTCTTCTTTAGCACCATCAAATACTGGAGTAGCAACATGTACACCAAGCTTTTTACAAGCCATACCAAGATGTAATTCAAGCACTTGTCCAATATTCATACGTGATGGAACACCAAGTGGATTAAGCATTATATCAACTGGAGTACCATCTGGTAAATATGGCATATCTTCTTCAGGTAATATTAATGAGATAACCCCTTTATTACCATGACGACCTGACATTTTATCCCCAACTTGAATCTTACGTTTTTGAACAATATAAACACGTACTAATTTAGAAACACCAGAAGCAAGTTCATCGCTATTCTTCTTAGTAAATACTTTAACATCATGAACAATACCATCTCCACCATGTGGAACACGCAAAGATGTATCTCTTACTTCACGAGTCTTTTCACCAAAGATAGCATGAAGTAATTTTTCTTCAGAAGTAAGCTCAGCCATTCCCTTTGGAGTAACCTTACCTACTAAAATATCTCCTTCTTTTACTTCAGTACCAATTCTAATAATACCATCAGCATCCAAATTCTTACGAGCTTCTTCACTAACATTAGGAATATCTCTTGTAATTTCTTCAGGACCAAGTTTAGTATCACGACATGGCATTTCATAATCTTCAATATGAATTGAAGTATAAGCATCTTCTTTTACTAATTTTTCATTTAATATAACAGCATCTTCATAGTTATAACCATTAAATAACATGAATGCAACAGTAACATTCTTACCAAGAGCAAGTTCACCATTATCACAAGAAGGTCCATCTGCTAAAATAGTTACACCACGTTTTACTTTATCTCCAACTCTTACAATTGGTTTATGATGGAAACAAGTTCCTTGGTTAGATGCAGTAAAATCAGTTAAATAATACTCATCAACTCCACCCTTATTCTTAACAATAACCTTTCTACCATCAACATAAGTAACAACACCATCTGCCTTAGCAACAATTGTAGAACCAGAATCTCTAGCAGCAATATATTCAACACCAGTACCTACAAAAGGAGCTTCAGGACTAAGAAGTGGTACTGCTTGACGTTGCATGTTAGAACCCATAAGTGCACGAGTCGCATCATCATGTTCCAAGAATGGAATACAACTTGTAGTAATAGATACAACTTGTTGAGGTGAAACATCGATATAATCAACTTTATCTGGAGTAGTCATAATATTTTCACCATGATAACGAGCCGCTACTGACTCATCAATAATCTTATTATTTTCATCAGTAAGAACAGTAGATTGAGATATAATTAAATCTCCTTCTTCATCAGCAGTAAAATATTTTACTTCATCAGTAATAACACTATCTACAACCTTACGATATGGAGTCTTAATAAATCCATAATCATCAATCTTAGCATAACTAGCTAAAGTAGTAATAAGTCCGATATTAGGTCCTTCTGGAGATTCAATTGGACAAATTCTACCATAATGTGATTCATTAACATCACGTACATCCATTCCTGCTCTATCTCTAGAAAGTCCCCCAGGTCCCAAAGCAGAAAGACGTCTCTTATGAGTTAACTCTGCTATTGGATTAATTTGATCCATAAATTGTGACAATTGAGAACTACCAAAAAATTCCTTTAATATAGCAGTAATAGGTCTAATATTAATAAGAGTCTTTGGAGTAACTTCATTAATATCTTGAGTAGTCATTCTTTCACGAATAACCCTTTCCATACGAGTAACCCCTACTCTAAATTGATTTTGTAAAAGTTCTCCTACTTGACGAATCCTTCTGTTTCCTAAGTGGTCAATTTCATCAAAATTACCAACACCATCAAGCAAATTCAAATAATATGAACAAGATGCATAAACATCAGAAATAGTAAGTCTTTTAGAATCAATACTTTGATCATTACCAATAACTACTAATTTCTTCTTAGTACCAGGTTTATAAACCTTAACCATTTGTACTTTATTATAAGTATCTAATTCATCATTAATCTTAACTTCTTTAACACCATAACCATTTGCAAATATTGGTTTTAATACTTCAAGAACTTCCTTAGTAACAACTGTATCTTTAGGAACAACAACCTCTCCATCAACCTTAATATCTTCAGCTAAAGTTTGATTAAGCACTCTATCAAGAACATTTAATTTAATATTAAACTTATATCTACCAACCTTAGCTAAATCATACCTAAACTCATCAAAGAATCTAGTGATAATTTGATTCTTAGAACTATCAAGAGTCGCAGGTTCACCTGGTCTTAACTTTTCATATATTTCAATTAAAGCCTCATCAGTATTTCTAGTAGAATCCTTAGCAATAGTATTTTCAAGGAAATCACTATCACCAAATAATTTAATAATATCATCATCACTAGATAAACCAAATGCACGAAGAAGAGTAGTCAAAGGAACCTTTCTAGTTCTATCAATACGTACATATAAAATATCCCTAGCATCAGTTTCAAACTCTAACCAAGTACCACGAGTTGGTATAATTTGTGATGTAATTAAAAGTCTACCATTCTTATCTAATTCCTTATTAAAATATACTGAAGGAGACCTAACAAGTTGTGAAACTATTACACGTTCTGCACCATTTATGACAAAAGTACCACTATCAGTCATAAGTGGCATATCACCCAAGAAAATTTCTTGTTCTTTTACTTCACCAGTTTCATTATTAAAAAGTCTTACATCAACCTTCAAAGGAGCAGCATAAGTTGCATATCTTTCCTTGCATTCCTTAATAGAATATCTAGGCTCATCAAAATGATAATCACCAAATTCCAATGATAATGTACCAGCAAAGTTCTCTACGGGGAATAAATCATTGAATACTTCTTCAATACCTTTTTCAATAAACCAATTATATGATTTCTTTTGTATTTCCAATAAATCCCTTAATTCATAAGTGTTTTTAATCTTGGAAAAATTTCTTCTTTTTCTATGGTCACCACAGCTTACTACTTTAAATGCCACAAAAAATCACCCCTACTTTCAAATTTTTAAACAACAATTTGTCCTCAAATAGACAAATAACCAACTTATATTATTACCACAATTCAGTCAATTTGTCAATTAAAAATACATTTTATTACAAAAAAACCTTTATTTTTATTCAAAACTTCTACTTCTCCCACTAAAGACAAATCTTTAATAACACTTTTAGCACCTTGATCCTTATTAATAACAAAAATCAAAGAACCTCCAGGTACTAAATAATCTTTAGCATCAAATAAAAACTTATACAAAATATCCTTTCCCGCCCTTATTGGGGGATTAGTAATAATAAAATCGTATTTTTTCGAAACATCAGAATAAATATCACTATAAAAAACATTAGCAACAACTTTATTCTTAGACACATTCATCTTAGCAAGATGAATAGCCCTCTTATTAACATCAACCAAATCATAATTGCCATGAAAAAAAGAAGATAAAATGATTCCAATAACACCATAGCCACAACCAATATCCAAAATATTTCCATGTATATCCATATCAAGAACAGTATCAATCAAACTTCTACTGCCAAAATCAAGACCACGTTTAGAAAACACTCCATTATCAGTATAAAAACTAAAAGTCTTATCTTTAACTTTTACCAATATTTCTTTTATATTACTTTCAATATTATCATTAGTAAAATAGTGAGTCATTTTTCCTCCCTTTTATACGACAAAAAGCCCATCGTAAAAACAGGCTTTAAATCAATCAATTATTTTAATTCAATTTCAGCGCCAGCTTCTTCTAATCTAGCTTTTAATTCATTAGCTTCTTCAGCAGGAATATTTTCTTTAATATTTCCACCAGCATCAGCGATATCTTTAGCTTCTTTTAATCCTAAACCAGTAACTTCTCTAATTATTTTAATGACATTAATTTTTGCTGCACCAGCATTTTTAAGAACTACAGTTAATGTAGATGGTCCTTCTTCAGCTGCTGCTGCAGGAGCTGCTGCTACTGCAACTGCACTTGGATCAACACCAAATTCTTCTTTCATTGCATCAACTAATTCCTTTACTTCTAATAATGTCATTTCTTTTAAAGAGCTAATAAATTCTTCTTTTGTAATTTTTGCCATAATATTTTTTCCTCCCTTAATTTAATTTATTAATTATTAATTTTCTTTTTGTTCTGTATAAAGATTTAAAGCAATAGATAAATCTTTAACAATTTGAATCATACCACCAGCAAGCATTGTATATAATCCTTCACGTGATGGAATCTTAGCAAACTCATCTAGTTTATCTTTATCTGCCACATTACCTTCAACCATACCTGCTTTAAGTACTAAAGCATCATTCTTTTTAGAACATTCACTAAGTACTTTAATTGCCGCTATATCATCATTTGAAAAAGCAATAGCAGTAGGCCCTTCCAAGTAACCGTCTAAGTCAATATTTAAATCCTTAAGAGCAATCTTTAGTAATGTGTTTTTATAAACTTTGTAATCTGAATCATTTTCTCTAAGCTTAATTCTTAAATCTTTAGTATCATTATCAGTCATACCACGATAATCAAACAATACAAATGATTTACTATTATTTAACTTATCTTTAATTTCAGATACAACACCTTGTTTCATTTCCAAAACTTTAACACTTGGCATAAGACACCTCCTTATTATATTTACGTGCCTAAATAAAAGAGTCTTTATATGCAAAGACTCCAGATACTTTATAAAAGTCCTCGGTAGGATTTACTTCAACACCTACTGTCTTTGGCACTTAAAAATCAAATTCAATAGTATTATACACTATTTTATATTAATTGTCAAAACTATTTTGATCAATTCTTACAGATGGACTCATAGTAGCAGAAACACTAATAGATTTTACATAAGTTCCTTTAGCAGTTTGAGGTTTAGCCCTTAAAATAGTCTTAACAAACGCATTTAAGTTTTCAGCTAAATCTTCATTACTAAATGAAGCCTTACCAATAATTCCATGAACATTTCCATAACTATCTGTTCTATATTCAACTCTACCTGCTTTAGCTTCAAGTACAGCTTGTTTAACATTATTAGTAACTGTACCAGTCTTAGGATTTGGCATTAAACCTTTTGGTCCTAAAACTTTACCTAATTTACCAAGTTGAGGCATCATATCAGGAGTAGCTATAATTGTATCATATGAAAACCAATTTTCTTTTTGAATCTTTTCAATCATATCAGTATCTCCAACATAATCAGCACCAGCTTCAACTGCTTCTTTAGCATGATCACCCTTAGCAAGAACTAATACTCTACAAGTCTTACCTGTACCTTTTGGTAATGTAATAGCACCCCTTAATTGTTGATCAGCTTTTTTAACATCTAAGTTAAGATTCATAGCAACTTCAATTGTTGCATCAAACTTAGTATTAGCAAGTTCTTTAACTAATGAAATAGCTTCCTCACTAGTATAAAGCTTTCCTTTTTCAACTTTTGCAACTAGAGTTTTATAATTTTTTCCTCTATTTTTCATTGTTTTAACCTCCTTATGTGGTAATTGCGGTTTTACCTCCCACATAGGGTAACCCTATGTATAATAACTAATTTATTTATTCTGCTATAGTTATTCCCATGTTTTTAGCAGTACCTTCAACAATTTTCATTGCTTCTTCAACAGAATAAGCATTCAAATCAGGTAATTTAATTTCAGCAATTTCTCTTAATTGTTCTTTTGTTAAAGTACCAACAACTTCCTTAGAACCCTTAACAGATCCTTTTTGAACCTTAGCATACTTTTTAATTAAGAATGCAGCAGGTGGAGTTTTAATTACAAAATCAAATGTTCTATCATCATAAATAGATATTTCAACTGGTAATACATCCCCCATTTTTTCTCTTGTAGCATCATTGTACTTTGTACAAAATTCACTTAAATTAATTCCTGTAGGACCTAAAACTGTACCAACTGGTGGAGCTGGTGTAGCTTTTCCTGCAGCAATTTGTAATTTAACCTTTTTAGTAACTTCCTTTGCCACGAAAAACACCTCCATAATTTTTTGTTAATTCGCGAGTGGTCTTAATAGCATGACCGCAAATAGCTAAATGCCTCCCACTAAATATATATTTAAAAAATATATAGCGTTTAAATAATATCACTAAATCAGAAAAAATGCAAGTATTTTATGCTTTTTCTATTTGAGATATTTCAACTTCAACTGAAGTTTCTTGTCCAAATAAGTCAAGTAACACTGTAAGAACTTGATTAGGTAAATCCAAAGACTCAATCTTACCTTCCATTCCAGAAAAAGGACCAGAAGTAACTTTAACAAGTTCTCCAACAGCTAAGTCAGTAGAAACTTCAAGTCTTGACATACCCATGTTATTAAGTATTTTATCAACTTCATATGGTTGTAATGGAGTAGGTTTAGCACCTTTACCACTTGATCCAATAAACCCTGTAACACCTGGAGTATTACGCACAACAAACCAAGCTTCATCAGTCATAATCATTTCAACAAGAACATATCCTGGAAATAACTTTTTAGTCTTTTCTTTAGTAACTCCATCTTTCACTTCAACCTCAGTAGTCTCAGGAACAATTACTCTAAAAATATAATCTTCCATTCCCATTGAAGAAGCCCTCATAAGTAACTTTTCTTGAACCTTTTTTTCATGTCCAGAATAAGTATTAACAACATACCACTTTTTATCCATACTATCTTAATCCTTTCAAAAATGCCATTAAAACATTTAAACCATAAAAATATAAAGCTAAAAATATAGTCATACCAAAACATGCAACCGAATACTTAACCATATACTTTTTATCAGGCCATTTCACTTTTGACATTTCACTTTTTACATTCTTTAACGCTTTCATAATCCACCTCTTAATTATATGTTTTATTCCAAAATAAAAACACTTTCGTGCTCACAACTAAAGGATAGCACAAAGAATACAAAAAGTCAATAAAAAACACTGAAAATTCAGTGTTTTTACCAAGAAAGTGGAAAATTCTCATACATATCCATAGGATCAATTGTAGCACCATAGCCACTTCCTTCCATAACTTGAAAATGTAAATGTGGTCCTGTAGAAACACCAGTCGAACCAACTTCTCCAATTTTTTGTCCCCTTTGAACAATTTGACCAGATCTGACTGTAGCCTTACTTAAATGCCCATATAAAGAAGTATAAGTTTGTCCTTTAACATTATGTACAATAAGCACTGCTCTACCAAATCCACCATAATTTTCATAACTATCAGCATAAGAAAATATTACTTTACCAGTTCCAGCAGCATAAACAGTTGTCCCTGAACCAGCGGCAATATCAATTCCATCATGATGGCTATCAGTACCATATACCGGATGAATTCTACCACCATAATATGAAGTTACATAGCCATATGGAGTAGGAAGTACAAATCCATAAGTTGAAGGAACATTTATAGAACATCTTGTTACATCTTGATTTTCAGAACACCCTTCTTTCTTAAAAAATGCTATTTGATCTTTCAATGCTTTTATTTCTTCATCAGCATCCAAAGCATTTTCAGAATACTTTCTCTTTTGAGAACCGAGTTTTTCCATTTCAACTTTTATTTCATCATTAAGACCACTAAGCTTCTTTTGTTGTTCCTTTAACTCTTTTACTTTAGTCTCATTTTCCTTTATTAAAGCATTCATTTCATCAACCAATTTATCATTAGCTTCAGTAAGTTGTTCAGCAACAGAAAATCTATATATAAAATCTTCAAAACTATCTGCACCAAATATATACTTTAAATAGAAATTATCACTATTAGATATTTGATAAAAAGCAACTAAATCTTTTATTTCTTCCTCTTTAGCATCAATTTCCTTATCAAGTCTTTCTATCTCCTTTTGAGTACTTTCTTGATCCTTTCTAGCTTGAACTATTTGATTAGTAATTTCACTAATTCTCTTATTCGCCGCATCAATTCTAGCTTGAACCTCTTCACTCTTCTTTTCATTTTCAGCTTTTTCAGCCTCAATAGCTTTTATCTTAGCTCTATAATCCGCAATAGTTTGAGCATTAACAGTACAAGGAATAATCATAACCATTGCAAATATCATCATCAAAACCCTTACCTTTTTCATTATACTCTTACATACCTCCTTACAGCACGACCACTACCAATCATACCAACAACCATACCAATAATTAATATAATTACTGAGACATTAATTACAAATGGTATCGGAGCAACAAGTTTTATTACTGGTGAGAATAAGATTCCTCCAAAATAATCATATAAAGCTTTATATCCAAACACAACTATAAGCATTGGTATAATAGAACCAATCATTCCTAAAAATATTCCTTCAATAACAAATGGAAGTTTAATTCTAAGATTAGAAGCTCCAACAAGTCTCATAATACCAATTTCTTTTTTTCTAGAAAATATAGTAAGTTTAATAGTATTAATAATCAAAAACACAGTTACCACTATCAACGAAAGAGCAATAGCATAAGTTATTTTTTTAATTGCATCAAATACTCCGACTAATTTTTCAACTAAACCTTCACCATATTGAACTGTACTAACACAATTAATACTCTCAAGTTCTTTAGCAGTCTCACCAATCTTTTTAACATCCCTTACTTTAATAGTATAAGTATCTTTAAGAGGATTATTAGCATCATCCCACTCTGCTAATACCGAACTAAAAGTATCATTTTCCTTTTGCATATCTTTCTTAACATCAGCTTTAGACTTATATGTAAAAGTATCAATATTACTATTAGTCTTAACCGCAGATTCAAAATTCTCACGATCTAAATCAGAAACATCAGACTTTAAAAAAGCCACAATAGTAACATCACGTTCAATCTCCTTAGTAAAGTTTTGAACATTATCTGATAAAAGTAAAGCTGCTGCTATTATAATCAAAGTAATTGTAATACAAGAAACACTAGCTAAAGACAAACTAAAATTACGAAAAACACTCTTAAAAGCATCACGTAAACATCTAAAAAAAGTCCTACAAGTCTTCACGTTTAAAATACCCCCTTTCATAATTCTTAACAAGTCTACCATCTTTTAACGCAATAACACGCTTCTTAAACTTTTCAACAATACTAATATCATGAGTAACCATAAGTATAGTAGTACCATCCTTATTAACATTTTCAAGTATTTCCATAATTTCCATACTTATCTTAGGATCCAAATTACCAGTAGGTTCATCACAAATAAGAATCTTAGGATTATTAACAATAGCCCTAGCAATTGCAACCCTTTGTTGCTCTCCACCAGATAATTTATCAGGATATTCCTTAACCTTATCCTTTAATCCAACCTTATCCAAAACACTAACTACTCTTTTTCTTATTGTTTTATTATCCGCACCAGTAACCTCTAAAGCAAATGCAACATTTTCATAAACAGTAAGCTTTGGAAGAAGTTTATAATCTTGAAACACTACTCCAAGCTTACGACGAAGCTTATACACTTTAGAATTTCTAAGCTTAGCAACATTAACCCCTCCGACAATTATCTCACCACGAGATGGTTTTTCTTCACGATAAAGCATCTTAATAAGAGTACTCTTACCAGAACCAGATCCTCCAATTATAAAAACAAAGTCCCCCTTTTCAATATTTAAATCTAAATCATATATAGCACCTACTCCATTAGGATAAGTTTTAAAAACATTCTTCATTTTAATTATATCCAAAACAAAGCACCTCACTCTCTTATATCATTATAACATTAAAATAAAAAGAAAAAAACCATAAAACAACAAAAAAAGACTTATTTACATTTTAAGTCTTTTCCAATCATTTCATCTTGCATATGCACTTCATAACTATCACAAACAAATATAAAAGCAGAAGGATCAATCAAACCAATCATTTCCTTAGCTTCATAATAAGAAGAATTAGGAATAATACTCATAATCATTTTACGCTTTTCATCATTAAACTTACCCTTAACATTATAAATAGTAGCATCATGTCCAAGCTCCTTATTCAAAACAAGAACTATTTCCTTATACTTATCACTAATTACATAAATAGCCTTATTCAAAGAAACCCCAAGCATAATCTTTTCTCCAACATACTTAGATATAAAAAGATACACAAAAGCATATAAAAGCATATTAAATCCAAATAAATAAACACCCATTCCTACGATAAAGAAATTAATAATAAAATTAACTTTAGTAATAGAAATATGAAAATACTTAAATATAATTCTTGCAATAACATTAATACCTCCAGTATTAAGTCCTTGTTTATAAACAATACCTTGACAAACTCCACCAATTAACCCTGCAAAAAGCACAAGAAGTAAAACATTAGAACTATCAATATAAATAATACCCCCAATACCAGAAGTAACCTTTATAAACAAAGGATAAACAATACCCGCAAAAAGTGCCGCTATTGAATTAATTGCATCCAAATATATATAACTAAGTATAAAACATATAATAGAAAGCACAAAAATACTAACCGAAGCATCAAAACCAAACATTTCTCTAAAAACAATTGCAAGACCACTCGTACCACCAGAAACTAAGTTAATCGGAGAAACAAAAAGATTAAAACATAAAGCAGAAAAAAACATAGCAATAGACATATAAGTAAATCTTTTAACATTATTCTTGTCATTAATAAAAGCTTTAATATCAAACATTTTACTCACCACCAAGCACTTCATAAGCATCTAAAACAGTAAAAAATGCCTCTTTATCAATAGTTTTTATACCCTCTTTAAACTTATAATACTCCTTCGTAGGAATAAGAGTAAATAAAACCTTAGTCTTTTCATTAGAATAAGCACCACGAGCATCAAAAACAGTAACACCATGTCCTAACTCATCAATTACAAAAGAAGAAATTCTATCAACTTCACTAGTAACTATATAAAAAGCTTTCTTATCAGAAATGCCAAGCATAGACTTATCAACAGAAACACTAATAATATATAAAATAATAATAGCATACAAACACTTAGTCCATCCAAATATAAAAGCACCAATAAGCACAATAGAACCATCCACAATAAGCATAGCATTACCCATTGAAATCTTAAGATACTTATGCAAAATTTGATTAAGTATATCAGTACCACCCATAGTATAACCATTCTTAAAAACAAGACCAACTCCAAAACCATACATAACTCCTCCAAATAAAGCAAGAAGAAGTTGATCCCCCATATCAACCTTAATTAAATCTCCAACATTTGCAGTTAATTGCACAAAAAGAGGAAACAAAACAGCAACAACCAACGCTTTAATAACAGGTTCACTACCCAAAAATATTGCACCAATAAAAAGCAAAACAAAAGAAAGTACAAAAATTATAAACGATGGATTAAGATCAATAAAATTAGTAATAATAACACTGACACCCGTAAGACCACCAAAAACAATATCATTTGGATAAATAAATAAATTAAAACTAACCGCAGCAATAAATACACCAAGTATAACAAATAAAAATCTTTTAATCTTATTCTTATTATTAACAATACTTAAAATATTTTCCATAACTACCTCCTTAAATACCCTTCAATAAACAAATCCAAATCCCCATCTAAAACACCATTAACATTGCTAGTCTCAATATTAGTGCGATGATCCTTAACCATTGAATAAGGATGCATAACATAACTACGAATCTGAGAACCAAACTCAATATTCTTAACCTCACCCTTAAGAGCAAGACGTTCTTTTTCTTTTTCCTCCATTTCCAAAAGAACTAACTTAGATTTAAGAATTTGCATAGCCTTTTCCTTATTCTTCAACTGACTTCTTTCATTTTGACAAGAAACAACAGTTTTAGTAGGTAAATGCGTAATCCTAACAGCACTATCAGTAGTATTAACACTTTGTCCACCAGCACCACTACTACGATAAACATCAATTTTTAAATCTTCATCCTTTATTTGAATATCAACCTTAGAATCAATCTCTGGAATAACATCAACCGAAGCAAAAGACGTATGCCTTTTATTATTTGAATCAAAAGGAGAAAGACGAACCAATCTATGAACACCCTTTTCACACTTCAAATACCCATAAGCATTAAAACCAGTAACTAAAAAACTAACCCTTTTAATACCAGCTTCATCACCATCAAGAAGATCAATAACCTCAAGCTTATAACCCTTACTAGAACAATACCTTGTATACATTCTATAAAGCATATTACACCAATCACAAGCTTCAGTTCCACCAGCACCAGCATGAATCTCCACTATACAGTTAGAATGATCATATTCATGAGAAAATAGTACTTCCAACTCAATTTTTGAAACCAAAGAAGGTAGTTTTTCAACAAAAGAACAAATATCTTTATAAATATCTTCATCATATAAAGTACTTATCATATCAATAAAATCAATATATGAACAAATATCATCCTTTAATGAAACAATTAAAGAAACACTCCTCTTCTTTCCATTAAGCTCATCAATAAGTTTTTGAGCACTAGATACATCATTCCAAAAATCACTAGAATTAACCTTCTCCTCCAAAGAAGAAATCTCATTTAATTTAGAATCAACGTCAAAGTAACCTCCATAATTCTTCAATCTTAGAAAGATTACTATTCAAAACAACTTTAAGTTCATTTAGTTCCATATCATATCACCTAAAAACATTATACAAAAAAAAAGAAAAAAGAACAACAAAACCCATAAAAAAAAGATATCATCTATAATAAATAATATCAAATATACCAAATATAATACATAAAACCGCATAAATAGATAAATCCATAATTGATATAAAATTGGATAATGCACCAATAAAAAGTAAACAACCAGATACCAAGAAAAACCTATTACTTTTATAACAAAACACCTTACAAACACTAGACAAAATAGACAAAATACCAGGTATTAAAAACATAAAAACCTTATCATCATATCCATCAAAACTAAAACCATATACTAAAGAAACACCCATTATAAACATAATAATACCACTTATAACAATATACTTATTAGAAAAAGACTTCCCACAATAAGGACAAATAACATCTTTTTTATTAATTTTCTTTCCACAAAACCTACAATACATAAAAAACCTCCAAAAAAGTAATAACACACTTATTATAATCCAAATAAAAAGTCATAGCAACAAAAAAAGTTATTAACAACATTGTTAATAACTAATCAAAACAAATCATTTATTCTCTATCATCTTTGTTTCATTTAACAATCTATCAAAATCTGATACATAACTTTTGTCCTGTATAATCCTATATTTTTCATATTCACTTTCTGCCTTTTTAACTGCCTGTTTATGAGATACCTTACCTTTTCCTTCTAAAACTTCATAATGGAAAACTTTTAAAGCATTTTCTACTTCATTTTTCCAATCCTCCATATACATTGTTATATTTCTTTCCGCATTATTTTCAGCAATATCTAAAAACAAATTAACTAAACTATTTAAACTCTTAATTTCTTTCTCATTTAAATAATTCTTAGCAATAACTACATCAGATTTTAAAATCTTTCCATCGGGGGAATTTTCCCAAGTAGTAAGTCCCATATTATCTTTATTAGAATCAACCCTATTATAAACTATCTCAACAGCAGTATTCCCCGTAATTGCATAATGAAACTTATTTTGAATAGTCTTATAAAAAGTAATTGCAATTTCACTATTTTTATCATAATCAATAGAACATTCAGCAAATATGTCGGTAATTTTTTAATAAAACATTCTCTCACTTGTACGAATCAATTTAATTCTTTCAAGCAATCTTTCAAAATATTCTTGATCAGACTTCTTTGCTTTTAAAAATCTCTCATCATTTAAAGCAAAACCTTGAACCATATAATCTTTAATTATTTTATTTGCCCATGCTCTAAATCTAATCGCTTTTTTAGAATTAACCCTAAAACCAACAGAAATAATCACATCAAGATTGTAATATGAATAAACCCTTTTAACTTCACGAGTTCCTTCCATTTGAACTTGTGCAATTTTTGCACAAGTTGCTTTTTCAGATAATTCTTCATCTTTATAAATATTATTAATATGTCTTACAATTCCATTTCTATCAATATTAAAAAGCGTTGCTAATGCTTCTGTATTTAACCATACATCCTCATTTTCTAATAATACTTCTACCTTAGTATTACCTTCTTCATCATTATAAAATAAAATATTTCTTTCACTACCAATCAATCTATCTTTCATATTCATCCCTCCTTATCCAAATAATTTAATTGATTTATGATAATTATTATACCATTATTAAAATTATTGAACAATCATTTTCACTCCTAAAAACAATAGTCGTTTTTTAATAATATAAAAACTAAAAGAAATATAAAAGAAAAAAATGTCAACAAACTTTTGTCGACATTTTAATTTATTTTTATTTACCACAACATTGTTTATATTTACGTCCTGAGCCACAAGGTAATAATTTAAAACAACCAGGTAATTTTTTCCTTTTAAATTGGTATTTTTTATTTATAATTTATAATTTTTACTCAATAATTGCAAGTTTTTATTCAACAACTTATCTAAAAAAATTGATTTATTGCATTTTTAATTACAATGATTTTTGATCTTTAGTAGCATAACATTTATCCAATTCAGATAATTCACTATCAATTAGAGCTTTAAGATATTGTACTTTTTCATTATCACCTAATTTAGTGCATTCAACTAATCCACCAAAATCATAATAAATTTTTTTCTCTAATCTTTCCTCTTTTGACACATGCAATAATTCTTCAAGCGACCAATCTTTAACAAATTTTTCACACAAATCTTTAGTCATTGATACACCATCATCAAAATAGCCTCTACATATATCATGATATTTTTCCATTTCTTCAGCTGATGTAAATCCTAATTTAGCAGCAATTAAATCTTTATCATCCATAATTATTCCTCCTAATATTATTATACCATAAATAGTTAAAAAAACTTATCTAAAACTTATCTAAACGCCTTTTTTGATATAAAATTACCTAAAAATTGTAAGTAGTAAAAAGTTCGCTAGCCATTTATTTATAAGGCTTTGTGAGCTTATTTACCGTGACATTGTTTATACTTGCGTCCACTGCCACACGGACACAATTGATTCCTACCAACTTTATTAACTCTCTTAGTATGACCCTTTTGAGTATCATCAGTAATATTAGTAGTCTTATTCTTTATTGTTTCTTTTCTTTCAATATTTTGTCTAATCTCTGCTCTTAAAAGATACAAAGTAATAAACTTATCAATATTAGAAAGCATTTCATCAAACAACTCAAATCCTTCTTCAGTATAAGCCCTAAGTGGATTATCTTGAGCATATTGTCTTAAAAATATACCTTCTTTTAAATGAGACATAGTATTGATTTGTTCCATCCAATACTTATCAATAACATTTAAACTAATAACCTTTTCAAACTCATTAGCAATTTCAGATGGAATATCCTTAATCTTATCTTCATATTCCTTAACAACAACATCATAAATAGTCTTAATAACACTATCAACATCATTCAAATCAAGAGATTGTTTATTAATACCAGTTCTAAGTAAATTAGAATTAACATATTCCAATACTTCATCCAAATCACTATCACTTAACTTATCATTTTGATCCAAATGCGCTTCAACAACATCAGCAATATGATTATACATAGACTTAAGAACCTCATCATGAATACTATCCTTATCCAAAATTTCATTTCTCTTATTATAAATCATTTCCCTTTGCTTATTCATAACATCATCATATTGAAGAACACTCTTTCTCATATCAAAGTTATTACCTTCAACTCTTTTTTGAGCAGACTTAACTGAATTAGAGAAAACCTTACTTCTTATAGCAAGACCATCATCTACACCCATACTTTCTAGTATATTTTTAATCTTTTCAGAACCAAATCTAGTCATTAAATCATCATCCATAGCTATATAAAATTGTGAATAACCAGGATCACCTTGTCTACCAGAACGTCCACGTAATTGGTTATCAATACGACGAGACTCATGCCTTTCAGTACCAATTACACAAAGACCACCAAGTTCCTTTACGCCTTCACCAAGCTTAATATCCGTACCACGTCCAGCCATATTAGTAGCAATAGTAACAGAACCCTTTTCACCAGCCTTAGCAATAATTTCAGCTTCACGAGCATGATTCTTAGCATTCAAAACTTCATGAGGAATATTTCTCTTCTTTAACAAATCACTAATTTCCTCACTAACTTCAATAGCAATAGTACCCACTAACACAGGTTGCCCAGTCTTATGTCTTTTTTCAATCTCATCAACTATTGCTTTAAACTTAGACTTTTTACTAGCAAAAATTAAATCAGCCATATCATCTCTAATAACTTTCTTATTAGTAGGCACACTTATAACATACATATTATAAATATTTCTAAACTCTTCTTCCTCAGTTTTAGCAGTACCAGTCATTCCAGAAAGCTTTTTATACATTCTAAATAAATTTTGGAACGTAATAGTAGCAAGAGTCTTAGTTTCTTGTTCTATTTCAACGCCTTCCTTAGCTTCAATTGCTTGATGAAGACCATCACTAAATGCTCTACCAGGCATTAAACGACCAGTAAATTGATCAACAATTACAATCTTACCATCTTGTACAACATAATCAAAATCCTTCTTCATTGAATAATTTGCATGAAGTGCTTGATTAATAAAATGTACCAAAGTAGCATTATCCAAATCATATAAATTATTAAGTTTAAAATACTCTTCAGCTTCCTTTACACCATCATCAGTAAGACTAACTCTTTTTAATTTAGCATCATAAGTATATGATTTATCCTTCTTTAAACGCTTAGCAAACTTATCAGCTTCCAAGTAAAGATTCTTACTTTCAAGAAATCCCCCAGATATAATAAGAGGAGTCCTAGCCTCATCAATTAAAACAGAATCCACTTCATCAATTATTGCATAATTTAATCCTCTTTGAAGTACTCTATCTTCCTTTCTAATAGCCATATTATCTCTTAAATAATCAAATCCAATTTCATTATTAGTAGAATATAAAATATCACAATCATACTGAGCTCTTTTTTCCGCAGGATTTAAATCCCTTAAATTAAGACCCACTGTAATACCTAAAAAATTATGAATTTGTCCCATCCATTCTGCATCACGAGTAGCAAGATATTCATTAACAGTAATAATATGAACACCTTCCCCTCCTAAAGCATTAAGATAAGCAGGAAGTACTGAAGTAAGAGTTTTACCTTCCCCAGTTTTCATCTCAGCAATATTACCATAATGAAGTGCAAGTCCCCCAATCAATTGAACATGATAAGGTTTTTCACCAATTACTCTAAAACATGCCTCTCTAGCAGTAGCAAAAGCTTCAACCTTAATATCTTCTAAAGTTTCACCATCACTAAGTCTTTTCTTAAATTCTACAGTTTTATTTTTTAATTCTTCATCACTTAATTTTTGATACTCTTCATCAAGTGCTTCGATTTGATTTGCAATTTTCTCAAATCTTCTTAGTTCTTTGTATTCATGATCTATCATCTTTTTTAAAATCGCCATGTTAATCCCTCCAACAAATATTTTACAACAAATAAAAAAAAAAAGAAAGCATTTGCCCTATTTTTCGTATATTTAAGCAATTTTTCTTAAATATTAAAAATATTTATCAAACAATTCTTTCACAAAAACCTTATACTCTATATCAGAATTCTCTTCAACCTCAAGCGAACAAATCGGAGGAAACATCACACACCACCAATTATCACCCATTCCACTTCCAAGTTTTATAACAAGAGATTCATAATTTCCACTTTCATACTTTACACCCTTATATTCTTTTTCAGGAAAATAATTACTACCATAATTAATTGAAAGCTTATCACTATATGCATTATCAACTAGATAAGAAGATATCATAGAATCATACTTATTTAGATTATCCTTAATTATAGAACGAGACTCATTTAAAGAAGAGCTATTACTAAGATCTTCCTCAATTACAGGTTCAATAAGTTTTTTAACTTTAATCTTAATATATTGATCATCAAAACTATCACTATTTGCAATAATTCTAATCCTAATAGATTCATCTGGTATAACATAATAATTAGAATCATATTTATCAATATAAATAACAAGAATTAAAAACAAAATAAATATAATAAAAAACCTTTTCATAAATATCACCTATAAACATAATGATACAAACTAAAAAGATTTATTCATTTATTATAAAAATATACCTATTAAATCCATTTAAATCATTCTTTTTAATAACTTTAGCATCAGGAAAATAACTAAGAGCCATTTCTTCAATTAAATCATTCTGATCTTCACCCGTCTCAAAACAAATAATATTTTTATCATTAACAATCCTTTTTATATCACTAAAAATCCTACGATAAAACAAAAGCCCATCATCCCCACCAAACAAAGCAAGATGAGGCTCATATTTTAAAACATTCTCTGAAACACATAAAGAATCATTCCTAATATATGGAGGATTACTTATAATAACATCAAACTTATCATCAATCGAAGAATACAAATCAGTATGAACAAATCTAACCAAAGACTTCTTATCATTACTTTTAGCAACCCTAAGAGCCTTACGAGATATATCAGTAGCAAAAACAGTATACTTACAACTAAGCTCAGCCAAAGTAATTGCAATAACACCACTACCAGTACCAATATCAAGTATTTTAACATCCGATGAAAAATACTCATCAATAAGATCCTTAACATCACTAACCAAATATTCAGTCTCAACTCTAGGAATCAAAGTATTCTTATTGACATCAAACCATCTATTATAAAAATAAGCTTTACCCGAGATATATTGAATAGGAACACCACGAACTAATCTTTTTACAACATATAAATATTTAACATAATCACAAAAAGATAACTCCTTATCCAAAGACAAAGAAACATCAATCAAAGATAAAGACAAAACTTGCCCTAAAGCAAGTTTCTTCTTTTCTATATCAATTCCATCATGTCTTTTCAAAACATCATTAATCTTCATCTTGAGCCAACTTCCTCTTTTGATCCTCATTAATTAAAGCCTCAACAACATCACCAAGGTCCCCTTCCATAATTCTATCAAGCTTATTAAGAGTAAGACCTATTCTATGATCAGTAACCCTATTTTGAGGATAATTATAAGTCCTAATCTTTTCAGATCTATCCCCAGTTCCTATTTTACTCCTTCTAGCATTACCTTGTTCTTCCTCTTGCTTTCTAATTGTTTCTTCATAAATCTTAGCCTTTAATATTTGTAAAGCCTTTTCTTTATTTTGCAATTGACTTCTTTCATTCTGACAAGTAACAACAATACCAGTAGGCAAATGAGTCATCCTAACAGCACTATCAGTAGTATTAACACTTTGTCCACCAGCACCACCACTTCGATATACATCAACCTTTATATCAGAATCTTTAACCTCTATTTCTAAATCCTCCTGCTCAGGCATAACCACCACAGTAGCAGTACTAGTATGAACCCTTCCCTGAGACTCAGTAACAGGAATCCTTTGCACTCTATGAGCACCACTCTCATACTTAAGCTTTGAATAAGCACCATCGCCCTTAATCATAAACTCAATTTGAGAAAAACCTCCATTCGTACCATCTTCTGCATTTAAAACCTCTATTTTATAACCAAGCGAATCAGCATACTTTTGATACATACGGAAAAGATCACCCGCAAAAATATTTGCTTCATCTCCACCAGCAGCACCACGTATTTCCATTATAACATTCTTACTGTCATTTTCATCCTTTGGTAAAAGAAGTATCTCAAGTTTACCTTCAAGTTCTTCCTTTTCTTTATATAAACCTTCAAGTTCTTCTTTTGCCATATCTTTAAGCTCACTATCTTTAAGCAATTCTTCATCATCACTAATACCAGTAAGAACATCCTTATATCTACGATAAAAAGTAACAACTTCCTCTAAAGAACTATGTTCCTTAGATAACTTAGTAAGCATATTAATATCAGATATAACCTCAGGCTTAACAAGCTCTAAATCAAGTTCCTCATACTTTTTTAATATATTTTCCAATCTATCTATCATTATATCACCACTAATTATTGTTCATTATCCAAATCTTCTTCATCAACAATTACAAGATTCTTATAATCCTCAGTAATATCAGATATATCATCATCTGTTTCTTCATCAAACACATCATCTTCTTCATAAGATTCATAATCATCATATAAATCATCAGAATCCTCATCATCATATAAATCAAAATCTTCATCCAATAAAACATTAGATTTATGATTCTTTCTAAGATCCCAAGTACCATCCTCTAATAAAATAAACCTTTTATCATTAGACATCGAAGTATAAAAATCTCCAATTTTACTTTCATAAGTCGAAGAAGACAACTCTAATAAATCAACAATTTTCTTAAATAAAACTGCAGTATTCAAATTACTCTCTTCATTAAGTAACAAATCAGCAATATCATTATAAGACATAACCTCTAATTCTTCTTTACTTAGTTTATTCACTTTCATATCGATACATCCTTTCAAATTATTATTCAAAATATTATATGTATTTAACACTCATGTGCATCCACTACATATTTATACATTAAAATTAATTATTTTGCAAGCATTTTTTACAAGTTTTATACATAATTAATAAATTATACAATTTTTCATCAATCAAATACTCAATTTCTATTCTATTATTATCACAAGAATAACTTTTCAACACTATATTGTTAATAAAACATCCATCAAACTCTTTTAAACTAACATTCATCTCACACTTTTCAAAATCAATAGTTATAACAGAAGAAATATCTTCCTTTATTAATAATTTCTTGTTAATATCATAATCAATTTTCAAAGAATCCTTAAAACAACTAATAACACCATCAGAAATTATACCAACAGTACTTATTTTATAATCATTTACACATATATATACATTAATTTTATCCATAAAAACCTCTTTTCGATAAGATTATAATATTAATTTGTTAAAAAGTACATATTTTTCATAGATTTTTTCAAACTATTAAAGAGAAAATAGGTGAAAAAATGAAAAAAATAGCTAAAATAACATTAAAAATATTTATATATATTATTCTATTCTTTGTAATATGTAACATATTCGGATACATATACGCCCTTATAACACCAAAACTAGACATAAAAAGTGCAAACAAATTCTACCTATATGATAATAAACAACAACTAGTATTCCAAGGAAATGGTAATGAAGAATGGATAAACTTAAATGAAATGGGAACATATATAAAAGAAGCAACAATATCAGTCGAAGATAAAAACTTTTATAAACATAAAGGATTTGACTATCTAAGAATAACAAAAGCCATGTTAGAAAACATAAAACAAAAACAAATAGTTCAAGGAGCATCCACTATAACACAACAATATGCAAAAAATCTATTTCTAGACTTCTCAAAAAGTTGGAAAAGAAAATGGAAAGAAATGTGGATAACATTCGAACTAGAAACCCATTATACAAAAGATGAAATACTCGAAGGCTACTTAAACACTATTAACTATGGACACGGAATGTATGGAGTAGCAAACGCTAGCAAATACTACTTTGATAAAGACGTAAAAGACTTAACATTAGCACAAGCAGCAATGCTGGCAGGAATACCAAACTCACCAGCAAACTACTCACCAAAAGACAACTTTGAAAAATCAAAAACAAGACAAGAACTAGTATTAGAAAGAATGTATAAAAATAAATACATATCAAAAGAAGAATATCAAAGAGCCAAAAATGAAAAAATAGAAATATCCAAAAAC
The DNA here is from genome assembly GCA_934101185.1 of uncultured Bacilli bacterium. Lineage (GTDB taxonomy): Bacteria > Bacillota_I > Bacilli_A > RF39 > UBA660 > JAEDJI01. Next base: position 209,854 of record CAKOQD010000001.1, read on the forward strand.
AACAATAAAGACAATTTAACATCCCTACTATATTACTATGATGCAACCATGGAAGAACTATATAATCTAAAAGAAATACCAAAAAGCTACTTGGAAACAAAAGGAATAAAAATATACACATCACTAGATACAAATGCCCAAAAAGCACTCGAAGAATCAAATACAAAAATAACCGAAAAAAACTCTCAAACAGCAAAAGTCATGATGGACTCAAAAACCGGCGGAGTACTAGGATTAATCGGAGGAATTGACTATGGCTACTCACAATACAATCGTGCAACACAAGCAAAAAGACAACCAGGTTCAACAGTAAAACCATTCTTATACTATAGAGCAATAGAAAAAGGATTTACTTCAACAACAAAATTCTTAAGTAATGAAACAACATTCAACTTCGACAATAACAAAACTTATTCTCCAAAAAACTATGGTAATATATATGCAGGAAAAGAAATAACTCTAGCAGCGGCACTAGCATATTCTGACAACATATTCGCAGTAAAAACACACCTTTTCCTAGGACAAGACGAATTAGTAGAAACACTCAAAAAAGTAGGAATAGAAGAACAAATAAAAGAACTACCATCCATTCCATTAGGAACATTCGAAACCAGTCCCCTAAGTCTAGCAACAGCATACTCAACCCTTGCAAATGAAGGCAAAAAAATAACAGCACACTTCATAGAAAAAATCGAAGATATAAATGGCAATGTTTTATATGAAAAAAAATACAAAGAAGAACAAATTCTAGATTCTGCAATCACATTCATAATAAGTGAACTATTAACAGGATCATACGACAAAGAATTAATAGACTACACTTATCCAACTTGTTATAGTATGATACCAGATCTAACAAAAAAATACGCTTTAAAAAGTGGAAGTACTGATACAGATTCGTGGATAATAGGATACACAAAAGACTACGTACTAGTATCTTGGACTGGATATGACGACAACAAAAACATAGAAAACAAAATAGTAGCAGACAATAAAAAATCATGGTCATATGCCATGGAAACATACTTAAAAGACAAAGAAAGCACATGGTATAAAATACCAAAAACAGTAATCGGAGTTCTAGTAGACCCCATAACTGGAGAACCTGCAGATCAAAACAGCAAACACAAAAAAATATTGTACTATATAAATGGTACAGAACCAAAAGGAGAAACCTATGATAAGAAAGAAAATGAAGAAAAACGCGATTGATATCAATCAAGAATATTTATATTATTTAATGAATGATTTAGGACTATTAAACGAAAGCGAACTATATGATGCAAACATAACTAGCGAAGAATGGGAAAATCCAACTGAACAAACCCTAGATCGCCTTGAAATCTATAGACAAAAAAGAAAAAAATAATCAAACCGATTATTTTTTTATATTATCAATTATTTCAACAAGATCTCCATTCTTAAGCATAAATGCATTAGCATCATCCCTATCCAAATGAAGTTCAAAATATCCATTATCAATCTCTTTAATATGAACATCACCAAGAATACCAGGTTTTACCCCATCAACCTTAACACTATATAAATCATCAAGTAACCCAAACTTAACTCTGTCCTCATGAGAAATATGAATATGACGTGTGGCAATAATACAACAATCTCGAATTATTTCTCCTTTTTCTCCCACTATTGTAATATATTCACCACAAGAAACATTCCCAGAACTTCTTACCTCTGGAGAAATCCCAAAAAAGTAAGCATCAGTTTTACTAATTTCAACCTGAGTATAATCTCTACAAGGTCCAAGAACAGCAACATCACAAATAACACCTTTATCAGTCTTCAAACAAACCCTTTTATTAGACTTATACTCACCAACTTGAGAAAGTTCTTTTTCACATTCCATTTCTGTATCAAATAACAACTCATAATCAAACCTTGACAAATGAACATGTCTATTCGAAACACCTACTTTAACTTTCAAAATATCATCTCCTAATTAATAAAAACACTATCAAAATAACAAATATAATAACAATCAAAACAAATATTTTTAACATTTCTGCAGAAGCAACATCATCCAATTTTCTAACCAACTTCTTTACATTTTTTTTATCATATAAAAGTTGATCATCCTTTTGCATCTCATTTATATTTTTATCAACATTATCAGTAAATTCAACCGGCATATCGTTAATTTCTAAAGTATCACCGTTAGAAGACACATTTACATACTTATTATTCTCATTAGTAGAAGACAATGTTTCAGCATCATTTGCATAAAGCATAACAATTTCATAAATAGCCTTGCTATCAAAAGCTTCTTCACTAGTGTATTCAAAAACAACCTTAGGAATCTTTTCACTAACATTATATCCCTTATAAAATAATTCAATAGAACGTTGTGAAGGATTACCATTTATTCTAATATTAAAAGTTTGATCATCTCTTTGATTACTTTTATAAAAATTAACATAATTTCTAAGGTCTGCAACTGAAGGATTTACAATTCTTTTAACATTATTCAAAGCTTCTTCATTAATTTTCTCTAATTGATTTTCATAAGTAAGAGTAGATTGAACAAATTTATCACCGAATTCTTGACCAACTTCCTTTTCTTTTTTCAAAGATTGATTAACATTATCAAGTTTATTATTTTCACTACTCAAATTGTTTATATAAGTCTGTCGCTTTGCCTGTGTATCATTTTCTTCATGTTGTTCTAAAGTATTAGCATTCAAATCAATTTTTCTATCATGTAAATTACTTTCAATATTCATAGAAGCCTGTTTTAATAACTCTTCACGTAATCTCACTTTTTTTCTATCATCAACTAAATTTTTTAAATCATTCAAAATAGTATCATAATAATCCTGAACATTTTTAGGCATTTCATACATATTATCAATAGTAAGCAACTTATCCAATGCTTCCTCCGGTGTATACTTATTGTCTGCAATATCTCTAATGATAGGATATGTACTCTTTTCAGGATCAAACAATTCCTTAAAATAAGATAGTTTTTTTTGAATTTCACTTATACTGTAAGCCATACATAACACCTCTATAATAAGTATAACATAAACAAAAATAAAGTACTATATAAAAAAATAAAACATACAATTAAGTGGTGATAAAATGAATAATAGTTATTATAATCCTGGTTTTAATACCAACCCAAATCAAAATCTAAACACAATTCCAACAGGAATAAGTGAAGATCTTCCAATGGAACAATCATATGTAGAAAACATCTTAAGATTAAACAAAGGAAAAGTTGCAAGTATATATATGACTTTTCCAGATTCAAACGAATATAGAGATAGAATATTCACCGGAGTCGTAGAACAAGCAGCAAGAGATCATGTTGTAATAAGTGATCCAAAAACTGGCAAATGGTATTTACTTCTATCAATATACGTTGATTTCATTGTATTTGATGAAGAAATAAACTATAAAGTAATTTAATCAAAAAGAAACTATTTTTGTAGTTTCTTTTTAAAATTAATGTAAATAATACTAAAAAATATGATATAATCTTTTTATAGGATTGGTGATAAAATGATATATATAATTATTATAATAACAATTATACTAGCATTACTAGCAATAGTATTTATAAAATATAAAAAATTAGAAGACCTTGAAAATGCAATAATAACTTGCGAAGACAACCTAGAAAACCATTTAAAAGAAAAAAACGAAATAATAAAAGAAGTAATAAAAGATATAAATGATGAAGAATTAAACAAATTCACATATAATGAAGAAGAAACAATTCATGAAAAAGAGGACAACCTATTTAACATAAGATGGGATATTAACAAATACTTGTTAGAAAATCCTAAAAAAAATAAAAAATTTAAAAAAGAAATAATAAAACTAAATGAAATTGATGATGACATCGAAGGATTAAAAGATTACTATAACGCAAACGTAATAAATTACAATGAAATATTCTTAAAAAAACCTATGAACTTAATATATAAACTACTAAAATTCACTCAATACAAATCATTTAAACTTAGAAAAATAGATGATTATGAAATATTAAAAAATTAGTCTATAGAAAAATCTATTGGACTAATTTTTTTTGATATCAAAAACTCATTAGCTTTAGAAAACGGTCTACTTCCAAAAAAACCATTATAACAAGAAAATGGCGAAGGATGTACAGATTCAAGTATCAAATGATTAGGATTAGTAATAAACTTCTTCTTACTTCTTGCATAACTACCCCATAAAATAAATACAACAGGTACATCACGTTCATTAATCTTTTGTATAACTGCATCAGTAAATAATTCCCAATTATACTTTTTATGAGACAAAGGACTATCCTTTTCAACAGTAAGGATACTATTTAAAAGAAAAACACCTTGCTTCGCCCATTTAGACAAATTACCACTCTCTGCAACTTCATAACCTAAATCATCATGCAACTCCTTATAAATATTTAAAAGTGAAGGTGGCTTTCTAATTCCATCATTAACAGAAAAAGAAAGTCCCATAGCCTCACCCTCTCCATGATAAGGATCTTGCCCTAAAATAACAACCTTTACTTGATCATAATCAGTATATTTAAAAGCATTAAAAACATCATCAGCTTTTGGATAAACAGTATGTATTCTATATTCATTGCGTATATCACTAACTAACTTTTTAAAATACGGTTTAGAAAACTCATCACAAAGAACAACATCCCACTTTTTATTAAGCATAATACTACCTCCAAAAATATTTTACAACAAAAAACAACTAATTACTAGACCTAACCTTCTTAACCACAACATCCCTAAGCATAAATATAGAATAAGTATTTATAATAGTAAGCAATCCCACAAAAATATCAATAGTTCTCCAAACAATATAAGATGAAACAATGCCTCCTACAAACAAAGACAAAACTGTAACAATCTTAAGAATATTTATTAACAATTTTTTGTTAGTAAGTCCTTTTAAATTACTAAGAGCATAATAATATACAGTTATAATCGTAGAAAAGGCAAATAAAACTAAAATAATAAGCAATAAAACCTCTCCAATATAACCAAAATGATAATTAAAAGCATACTTAGTAAGTTCAATTCCATTCATCGAAGAAAACACTCCATAGTCGCTAGTGGCAATAATTAAAATCGTAACAAAAGAAACAATAAAACCAATAAAATAAGTAGAAACAATACCAGTATTTCCTTGTTTAATAAAATCAGTATTACTACTAGTTCCACTTATCATTGCACTAGTACCAACACCAGCCTCAGTCTGAAAAATACCTTTTTGAATACCAATAAGCATTACATACAAAAAACCACCAGACATTGATTTAACATCAAATGCACTATAAAAAATATTAAAAAACAACTCCGGAATAAAAGAAATATTTTTCACAAACACTATCAAACCAATAAATAAATACATAAACATCATAATTGGAAAAATCTTATTACAAAGATTAGAAACAGTCTTAATTCCCTTTAAAAAAACAAAACAAGACAATATTGTTATAATAAAAGAAACTACTACAATATTTATATTATACATATCTTCAATCAAAGAAACCATAGTATTATTTTGTATCGCAATAAAACCAGTAGAATAAGAAACAATAGCCCAAATAGCATATAAAAAGGCAAGCTTCTTCTTTTTAAGACCATATTTAATATAATAAAAAGGTCCTCCTTGACACCCATTATTGTCAACTTTTTTATATATAGTTGACAAAATGTTCTCCACAAAACAATTAATAGAAGTTAAAAATGTAATAACCCATATCCAAAAAACTGATCCTAATCCCCCATAATAAATAGTAAAAGCAATACCCGCTAAAGAACCAACTCCTATTTTCGAAGACAAAGACATAATTAAACTATCCTTTGCGCTAATATCATTATGACTCTTCTCTGTTTTAAGACAAGACAACACTTTAAATAATTTGAGCTGAACAAACTTAAGTTTAAAAGTAAAATAAATACTAGATAAAAAAAGAAAAGAAACTGCAACAGCCCAAATAAGTTTATTAATAAGTTCCATAACATCACCAATTAATTATATGAAAAAAAGTAGGAATTAACCTACTTATGATATTTTTCATTATTAATTATCTTAAAACTACGATAAATTTGTTCAAGTAATAAAACTCTAAACAACTGATGAGGAAAAGTCATCTTAGAAAAAGATATTCTTTTCTTAAACAAACTATATATTTCATCATCAAAGCCATTTGAAGACCCAATTATAAAAGTAATATTACTATTATAAGAAAGCTCATCATTAATAAAATCAGAAAACGAAACACTTGAATACTCAATGCCATTAACATCAAGCAAAACAACATTATCTTTTTCTTTAATATTTCTTAGTATAACATCCTTCTCTTTAGCTAAACAACTCTTAACATCAACATCACTACAATCAGGAATTTCAATCAAAGAAATCTTAGTATACTTACTAAGTCTTTTAAGATACTCAGAAACAGCATCCCTAAAGTACTTTTCCTTTAACTTTCCAATACAAATAATCTTTATCATTAAATAACTACCTCTTCCAATGCTTCAAACTGTTTAGCAACAAGAATTTCTATATCATCATTCAAACCATTACGCATAATATCATATACAAGCTTACTATCATTATTTTCCAAAGACAAATGAGCAAGTATAACACACTTAGTTCTAGAACCAACAAGACCTTTCAAATAAGTAAGAGCTTGTTCATTAGATAAATGCCCTTCATCACTAAGTATTCTCATTTGTAAATAAAATGGTTTAGAACTATGCCTTAACATATCAACATCATGATTACTTTCCATAATATATATATCCTTATTACCAATTTCTTCTAAAACATTCTTATTAATATAACCAGTATCAGTAATATAAACAAGCTCTTTATCACCATCACTAATAATCATTCCACAGCAATAACTATCATGAGACAAATCAAACAATTTCAAAGAAGTATCTCCAATACTAAACTGTCTTTCATTATTAATTTTATCATAAGACACTAAATTTCCAAGATCAGCCATAGTATAAACAATAGGATTCTTTTTCAATACAGATTTAAGCCCTCCGATATGATCTTTATGAGTATGAGTAATAACAACAATATCAATATTAGGAGTATCTCCACCTAATCTTTCAGAAATATTTTTATATGTTAGTCCTGCATCTATTAAAATATTACAAGAAGCAGTCTCAACAATAGTAGCATTACCACGAGAACCACTTCCAATTACTCTAACCTTCATTAATAAAGTGAGAATGGGTTGACAACAGAACCATTTCTATACACAGCATAATGAAGATGCGTTCCAAATGAAAAACCTGAATTTCCCATAGTTCCTATAACTTGTTTTTTAGATACAACTTGACCAACACTAACATTAACACTATTTAAATGGGCATACAAAGTTACCACACCATTTCCATGATTAATTTCAACATAATTACCATAATTTACAACACTCGTATTATTACCATAACCAGTAGCAATTTCAGTAACAGTACCACCTTGAGCAGCATATATTGGAGAACCAAGACCAGTACACGAAATATCAAGCGCATAATGTCTTTCATAAGAACGATACTCACCATAACTAGAAGTCAAACAATAACCACTTTTAGTAGGCCATGCCCAGTAACCATCCGGAGCACTATAATTAATTGAACCAATATAACTTCCACTCCAAGTAGTACGTTTAGTACCAACCTTAACAATTTTATCAACAGGTTCCTTTAATACTTCAGAAGAAACCCCAACAGCACTAACTATAAAACCATTCTTTCTTTGTACTTTTTTAGTAACCTTTTCTACACCATTTTCACCCTTCTTAACAGTTTTAGATTGTCCTACATACATAGAACTATCCTTTTGTTCAATAGTATCATACTTAATAGTTTGTTTAGCAACTTCATGTGTAACTTCAGTAACAGTAATTTGAGGCTCAATCAAATTAACAACTAGTTCTTGTCCCTCATATAAAAGAGCATCCTCACCAGATAAATCATTATTAGCAACCAATAATTCTTTTATATTAAGTTTATTAGCCTCTGCAATAGATACCAATGTATCACTAGCCTTACATTTATAAGTCTTTTGCTTATCTAAATTACCAAATATTAAATACTTAGTAAGTTCCTTTGTCGCAGAAACACTATCATGATCATAAAATATCTTCTCATTAACAGGAACTCTTCCCTTTTTTATAGTAATCTCATCCTCAATATAAACATTTTCAATAATAGTTCCTTCATCCACTATATCTTGTTGTTGTTCCCTAAGATAAGCATCATACTTATCCTTATCAACAAACGATCTAACAGTCTCATTTATTGAATCAGTAAAAACCTTTTTATTAAGTACATAAAGCTTCAAATCATTGTCTTTCTTCTTTATAGTGATAATATAACCATCAATAGTAAAAGCCTTTTCATTAGAAATCTTATTATAAACCTCAGCAACCGAAGAAATCTTCTCATTATAAGTAATTTCTTTTTCAATCTTTAAATTATTAGGTTCATATACTCTAGAAACATTATACTGTTCCTTTATAGCATTTTGCTTTTCATTTATATAAGATTCAAACTCACTCTTAGACTTAATAAGTCCAATAGACTTACCCTCTAAATAAACACGATAAACATCTTGTGCTTCATAATAAACATTTTTAGTATTATCAACAAAAACAAGTCCAATTGCAAGAACAAAAGCTAAAAAAACTGTAAAAATTGCACTAGTCTTATTCACTCTTATCACCAACCTCTTTAATATCATTAGTATAATTCATAAAAGATTGAGTATTCTTTTTAAAAAGTAACTCAGCAGTACCAGTACTACCATTCCTATTCTTACGCAAAATAACTTCTATTTTACTAATATTATCCGGAGTACTAACCTCTTTATTATGATAATCATCACGATACAAAAATGCAACTATATCAGCATCTTGTTCAATTTGACCAGATTCCCTTAAATCACTAAGTATAGGTCTTTTATCCTCACGAGCCTCAAGCGCACGAGACAACTGAGCCAAAGCAAGAATAGGTATTTGAAGTTCCAAAGCAAGAGCCTTAAGAGCACGTGATATTTCAGAAACTTCTTGTTGCCTTTGACCAGAATATCTACTCATTCCATTAATTAATGTAAGATAATCAATAACAATAAGTGCTAAATTAGGATCTTGTGCTTTAACCCTTCTTGACTTTGCCTTTATGTCACCCACTGTAATATTAGTAGTATCCGCTATATAGATATTCGTATCAGCAAGAGTAGCCATAGCACTAGTTACTCTAGACCAATCCTTATTTTCTAAATTACCATTCTTTAATTTAAAAGCTTCAATTTGCCCAACTGATGCAATCATACGTGGAACAACTTGCTCAGCCAACATTTCAAGAGTAAAGATAATAACAGACTTCTTATCATTAATAGCAACATTTTGTGCAATATTAAGAGCAAGAGCAGTCTTACCTACAGATGGACGAGCTGCTAAAATAATAAGCTCTCCTGGATGAAAACCATCAGTCAACTTATCAATATCAATATAACCAGAAGAAAGTCCACTAATCTTTCCTTTATTAGCAGCAAGCTTTTCCAAATTAGTTTGAACATTAGTAAGAACCTCAGGCATATGCTTAAAATCAGTAGCCTTTCTATCTTTTACAACTTCCAAAATCTTACTTTCAGCTTTATCCAAAGTTTCTTCCAAATTATATTCATTACTATATCCCAAAGAAGCAATATCAGTAGCGCTATCAATAAGTCTTCTTAAAACACTTTTTTCCTCAACAATATTAATATAATAAGAAACATTCGAAGCAATCGGAGTTTGTTCCATAATCTCAGTTATATACTCAACTCCACCAACCGCACTAAGTAAACCTTGATCTTTTAATTCATTAGTAAGTGTTGTAAAATCAACCGGAATGCCATTATCATATAATTTCTTAATAGCATTAAAAAGCTTGCCATGTTTATCTAAATAAAAACTTTCAGGAGCCAAGCTCTCTATCGCTTCAACAATTGCACTCTTAGAAAGTAACATTGCTCCAATAACAGATTGTTCAGCTTCTATATTTTGTGGTATTTCTCTATTCACCATATCACCTACTTCTTCAATTCAACTCTTACAATAGCAAAAATATCTTTATACAAATCTATTCTAACTTCATGATAACCCAAACTACTAAGTGGACTATCTATAACAATTTGATTCTTAGAAATACTATACTTATCAAGTTTATCTTTAATTTGTTTAGCAGAAACACTTCCAAAAACCTTATCTCCCTCTCCTGTTTTAACAACAAAAGAAATTTTTTCACCTTCAATTTTATTTTTCATATCAAGAGCCATTTTTCTATTATAATCATCAAGTTCTTTTTTCTCTTTCTTTTGTTTATTTAAAATACTCATATTAACATCATTCTTTTTAACAGCATAACCATTCTTAATTAAAAAGTTTTGAGCATAACCATCTTTTACTTCCTTAATTTCTCCCTTTTTACCTTGATTCTTTAAATCTTTTATAAATATAACTTGCATAATCTCACCTCTTTATAAGTTTAAGAATTTTATTTTCAACATCATCTATTTCAGCATTTTCAATAACAGCAGCACCTTCATTCTTGTTGCCACCACCACCAAAATTAGCCATAAATTTGTTAACATCAATCTTATCAATAGATCTAGCACTTATTCCAATAACATCATCATCTATCTTAGCAGTAACTACACAACTCTTAATATCTTGAAAAGTAAGTAAAGAGTCTGCTACCATCGCTATATCCTTTCTAGAATATATGTCATTAGACTTATCAACAACAACTGCAAAGTCATTATACATAGTAGTCTTTTCAATCAACTTAACCTTTCTCAAATAACTATTAAAATCATCTTTTAATAACTCTTGAGATTGATTCATATCAGCATTATTACTAAGTAAATAATAACAGTAAAAGAAAGTCCTACGATTAAGCTTATAACTAAGTCCATTAGTATCCAATATAATTCCAGACAAAAGCAATGTTGCATACATCTTTGGTATCTTTACCCTAAACTTTCTAAGCAACATAGAAACAATTTCAGAAACACTACTAACAGTCCTATCAATATATAAATAATCAGTATCAATAGTATCACTATTAGTATCATGATGATCTATTATAATAACTTTAGAATAAGAAGATATTTTATCTAAACAAATAAGTTTTTTCTTGTTAACATCAAGTATAACAATTAAACTCTTATCATCAATTAAATCATCAGCGGCCTTACTATCAATAAAATTAATACCCTTCATCTTTTCAAGAGCCTTATTTATTCCATAATCAAATTCCTTATCATCACTAACTAAATAAAACTTTTTCTTATACTTTTTACATATTAAAGAAAAACCAAGAACTGATGCAAAAGCATCCATATCCATATTGTTATGTCCAAGAATAAAAATCTTTTTTGATAAAAACAATTCTTTAGCTAGAATTTTTTTTAAACTTTTAAAATCCATAACTCCTCCTTGTCCACTCTATTATACTATATTTTTTATCATATGTCATTTACAAAGAAAAAAAATAAACAATTTCTTGTTTATTTTGTAAATGGTAATAAAGCAATCATACGAGCTCTTTTAATTTGTTCAGCAATATATCTTTGATGTTTAGCACAAGCTCCAGTTACACGTCTAGGTAAAATCTTACCTTTTTCATTAACATATTTTTTAAGTATTTCTACATCTTTATAATTAATTTGTTTACCAGCACACATGTAACAAACTTTTTTTCTTTTTCTATAAAATTCTGCCATAATTTTCCTCCTTCTTAGAAAGGCAATTCATTGTCTCCAATTTTAATTTCATCACCAAAATCTTTGAATGGATCATCCACTACATTTGTAGTTTGATTATTACCAAAATCATATGGTGTTGCCTCATTATTTACTGGAGCAGATTGATAATTATTTTGAGTAGGAGCATTACCTCTTTGTTCACGACTAGCTCTAGATTCAATAAAATGAACAGCATCTGCTACAACTTCAGTAACATATCTTTTTTGACCATTTTGATCATCATAAGATCTTGTTTGAATTCTACCTTCAACTGCGATTTGACTTCCTTGATTAATATAATTTTTAACGTTTTCTGCTTGTTTACCCCAAACAACAACAGGTATAAAGTCAGCTTCTCTTTCACCATTTTGATTAGTAAATTGTCTATTTACAGCAAGAGTAAAAGATGCAACCGCTCTATTACTTGAAGTATATCTTAATTCAGGGTCTCTAGTTAATCTACCAATTAAACATACTTTATTCATAATTTACCTCATTAATCTTCTAATTTTACTACTAATGCACGAATAATATTTTCGCTAATATTAACGATATGATTAAACTCATCTATTGCATCTACTGTAGCTTCAACTGTGAAAAGGAAATAGTAACCTTTTTTATGTTTTTTAATTTCATAAGCTAAATCTCTTTGACCCATGTCTTTAACTTCTAAAACATTACTATTAAACTTTTCAAATGTTTCCTTTACATCATCAGCAACCTTTTTAATAGCAGCTTCATCAAGAGTAGGCTTAACAATAAACATTATTTCATACTTTCTCATTTTTTGCACCTCCTTTTGGACTCTGGCCTTTAATAAAGGCAAGGAGTAACTTAATACTCGCACATATTATACCAATAAATTATATGTTTTTGCAAGTGTTTTTATAGAAAAATTAGCAATTGTCTTCAATATTACACTTATTAATAAGATTAGCGATATAAACAAGTTGCTTCTTTGTACCTATTTTACAAGTAGTAAGTACCAAAACATTTTTCATTTTTTCTCTTTTTATAACTATAGAACTATTCCTACTTTCCTCATAAAAAGAAGAAACTTTATAAACATATTTGTTATCAGAATAATAAACATTTACAACATCACCAATCACAAGCTCATTAAGTCTTTTAAAATACGCAGTATTAACATTACCACTATGAGCAGCAAGGATAAGAGTACCTCCAATAACATCAGGCATATCAGAAGGAGAAATTATAGCAACATTTTTATTCACATCATTTAAATCAGAATCAAAAGAATAAAACTTTCTATCTAAATCAATTTTATCAATTACAATTTTCCCAATAGCCTCATCCAAAGAAGAAACAGGATTATCAACACCATCAACTTCCATAACAGAAAACAAAGGAATAGACTCATCATAATAAATAAATTTCACATCAACAAAAATATTAGAATAAGTAAGAAAAAGAAATAAAAGTATTAATGATACAAAACTTCCTCTAATATTTTTTAACATAGTAAATCACCACACAAAGACTAACAGCAAAAAATATCAAACACACTTTAACTATAAATGAAAAAGAAACTTCTCCTGTATCAGGAACTTTTACAAGCATATTATTAGTCATATTAATCTTAATAACTTCATTTTCATCCTTTATTTCAAAACAATTAGGTTTATCATCAAGTTTATATCCAGAAGGAGCAAGAGACTCATAAATACAATAAGTACCAGCATCCAAATTATCTAATCGAATCATACCATCATTATCAGTCTTACCATCATAAACTAATTTATCAAAATCTTTAAAATATATCTTAAAATAAGCATTAGACAATCTCTTAAGACCACTACCATCAGTTTTTATAAATAGTAATTTGCCTTTTTTTCTCTCGTTAGATATTTCAACATCAATTACTTTTCCATCCGAATCAACATCAAAATAAACCTTATCTAAAGACAATTTATAATACTTTGGAGCAACCTTTTCTATCAAATAATATTTTCCAATCTTAACATTATCAAAGATCAGCATCCCATCATCATCAGTTTTACCACTAAAAACCATCTTATCATTATAATCATATACTTCGATAAAAGCATCAGAAAGTTTCAAATCTAAACTCTTATCAACTTTAGTAAATATAACTTTGGAAGGACGTAAGTTTTCAAGTTCATAAACATATTCTTTTTCCAGAGCAACATTAACATTAAAATCTTTAACAAAATTATAACCATCAGCACCACTAATCTGAGAAATACTATATTTTCCATATGGTAAAGTAGCAAAAGCAACTCCATCTGTATTTGTACATATCTTTGAAACAAAATTAGAACTAGAATCTTTAATTTCAAAACATGCATTACTTTCTGAAACTAACTCCTCACCAGTACCACCCTTCTTTTTCTTAATTATAATCTTGCCATTTATAACCTCATCAGAAACATCAATATCAACATTCAAATGATCTTTATCAATAACAACATCATAAACCTTATCATTTTTTTTATACCCAACTGGAGCTTTAACCTCTTTAATCTTGTAACTTCCATAATCTAAAAACAACTCCCCAAATCCTTTATCATTAATTGTAATCTTACCAACCGATTTACCATTTAAATCAAAAACTTCATAAATAGCGCCAGCTAACTTAGCATCTCCTTGGGCTTCAAAAGAATTATTTAAGGAATCAATTTTATTCAATCTGACTGTACCACCCGTTACTTCAACATCAAAACTAAAACTAGGAATACTAGGATTACCAACAGAAATAATATCCTGATAATTAGAACTAGCAAAAAGAGCAAAAGATTCACTAGTTCTTGAAGACTTTTTATAAGTTAATTTATCACTACCTATTTTAATCGCAGTAATCTTGAGCTTATTACCATTTCTTGTAACTTTAATATTTTTCAAAGAACTAACTAAATTAAAATTAGATAAAACCTTATTAGTATCATTAATATCTATAGATTCACCCAATTTAATTCTATACTTTTTTGAAGCAAAACTAGGTTTTGCTAAATGTTCTTTAACTAACTTATTAATCTCAGCAACTTCCTTACTATAAAGACTTTTATTAGGACTAGCATTTCTACTAGATTTAAAAGTCCAAGTAAGATCAGGCCTCATAATTCTCCATATCATAACTTGCGTAATACCATACCATTTTTTAGCAGTATGATCAACATTATTATCCTTATAGCCATATCCATAATATGCAATAAGTTTAATTTTTTCAAACTTACTAGTAGTAAGCTTAGAGTTGTTAATTATATTCTTATCACCAGTTATCATTGAATGACTCCCTTTTGAAGAACCATCTAATTTAGTTTCTGGTTCAATACAATAATAAACTCTATTATCAACACTAGACTTTATCATCCAACTATTATAATCCATGAGATTTAAACCTTCATCCGCAAAAATAGTAAAGCCAGAATTAGGATGATGCACCTCATATAGCTTTCCATTATAAGAAGCAGCATCAACCTCTAAAAAAATAATAAAAAATAATAAAACTAAAAACATTCTCTTCATAAAACACCTCCTAACTATTCAAAGAATAATGTCTTTACAAAAACACTATATACTATTAAAACTGACTTGTAAAATGGCACTTTTTAAAATTTCACCACTAAAAATAATACCAAAATTAAAATTTGAACAAAAAAAAGACATTTAAGTTACAAAAAATGTATTCCCAATACATTTTTAACAAACTTCAAAGTAACAAAATATCTATTTTTATTAAAATGAAAAAAATTAGAAAATTTTACTTTTCTAATTCTTTCTTCAACTCATCTTTACTCATTTTAGTATATCCTTTAATTCCCTTTTCCTTGGCAAGAGATTTAAGTTCATCTAAAGCATTATCATCTTTTTCCTCTTTTTTTACTTCTTCATCTTTCATTTTACCATTTTCTACTAAATAATCAATTTGTTCTTTAGTAAGAGTTTCATATTTAACAAGATTTTCTGCAATTAAATCAACAAGCTTCATATTATTCTTAATAATGTCTTCAGTTTTCTTATAACATTCATCTATTATCTTTCTAATTTCCTTATCAATTTCAAAAGCAACTTGATCTGAGAAGTTTCTAGATTTATTATAATCTCTGCCTAAGAAAACACTAGATTCATTTTGTTCCAATTGCATTGGTCCAAGTTCACTCATGCCATATTCACAAACCATAGCTCTAGCTATCTTAGTAGCACGTTCAATATCATTTGAAGCACCAGTTGTAATATCATCAAATACCAAACTTTCAGTAACACGACCAGCAAGTAAAGTAGAAATAGTTTCTAAAAGTTCTCTCTTAGTAGTATGCATTCTTTCATCTTCGCTTTGGATATTAGTATACCCACCAGCCATACCGCGTGGAATAATAGTAACTTTTTGAACAATATTAGATTGTTCAAGCTTCAATCCCGCAACAACATGACCAGCTTCATGATAAGCAGTAATCTTTTTATCCTCTTTAGTAATATTTCTTGAAGTTTTAGCAGGCCCCATTAATACTCTGTCATGCGCCTCATCAATTTCAGTCATAGTAACTTCATTTTTATCACGTCTAACCGCAAGAAGTGCAGCTTCGTTAAGTAAGTTCTCCAAATCAGCACCAGAAAAACCAGAAGTTCTCTTAGCTAGATTATCCAATGTAACATCCTTAGCTAAAACTTTATTCTTAGCATGTACACTAAGTATTTCTTTTCTTTCATTAAAATCAGGTAAAGAAACAGTAACTTGTCTATCAAACCTTCCTGGTCTAAGAAGAGCAGGATCCAAAACATCAGGTCTATTAGTAGCGGCAATAATTATTATTCCTTCATTAGCACCAAATCCATCCATTTCTGTAAGCAATTGATTTAAGGTTTGTTCCCTTTCATCATGTCCTCCACCTAAACCAGTACCTCTTTGTCTACCAACAGCATCTATTTCATCAATAAATATTAAACATGGAGCAGTTTGTTTAGCCTGTTTAAACATATCTCTCACACGACTAGCACCAACACCTACAAAAAGTTCCACAAAATCAGAACCACTTATATAGTAAAATGGTACATTAGCCTCTCCTGCAACTGCACGTGCAAGTAAAGTTTTACCAGTCCCTGGAGGGCCAACTAATAAAATACCCTTTGGTATTCTAGCACCAAGTTTTTGAAATTTCTTTGGATTCTTCAAAAAATCAATAAGTTCTTTAACTTCAACCTTTTCTTCTTTTAAACCTGCAACGTCATCAAAAGTCACTTTATTTTTATCAGTATGAAGTTTTGCTTTACTCTTTCCAAAATCAAAAGATTTAGAACCATTCCCTACTTGTTTTGATAAGAAATAAAACGCAAGTCCAACCAATATTATAAAAGGTAACACATTAACAACAATCATAAGCAAAGAACTATTTTCTGGATTCTTATCAGTAGTAACCTTTAAACTATTTTTCTCAGCAATATCAACTATATTTGATATTATGCTATCAGAATAAGGAACATCAACAACAAAAGTTTCTTTATCTTGATAATCAGACAATTTACCTTTTATTTCATAAACAGAAGAATTAGAACGTGGAACGACAGTAAGTTCTGTTATACTTCCCTTATTCAAGTTATCAATAAATTCATCATATGTAAATTTATGTTCTTTAGCAGAAAAAACGTTAAATAAAACAAAAATTAATGCAAAAAACATAAATATAGATATGTATTGAAATACATTTCTTTTAGCATTATTTTTCATAAAAAATTCCTCCTTTTCATTTATACCATAATATTATATCACACTTTTTATTTTTTGGAATATCAAACTTAGATTTTTTAATACCAGGTATCCATAACACATTATCATTAGAATCAACCACAATAGGCCAACTATCTCGTTCAGCAATTGGAATCTTAGAATCAATAAAAATATCTTTTACTTTTTTTGTTCCATTCATATTCTTAACACACATCTTATCACCAGATCTTCTGGTTCTAACAATAATGGGTAAAACTATATCCTCGCTACTTAATCTGCAACAACAATTATCATTTTTATCTAAAAATGAAACTCTTTCTATAGTTTTATTGTTGGGTAATAAAACACTATTTCCAAGCTCAATTTCATAATTATCTATTTGTTTAGTTTCAAAATCAATATATAATTTATCATATTTCTTAACAACCTTAACATTATTAGGAAGGTTAACAAAACCATTAGATTTATTTGAGTTAATAAGATTTATAACCAAATCAACATGGACATCATTTATAAGAATCATATCATCTTGATAAAAATCTTCAAGCATTAAATAAATAATTTTAGTTTTAAAAATATCTTCAGCCTTTTTAAATTCAATAATATCCAAAATATGATCATTATAAACACTATCAATCATACTCTTAATTTGTTCGTTAATATAGTTATCATACATTATTAAAGTATTACTATACTTCAAAAACTTCTTATGAACATTTTTATCTTCATTCTTAAGAAATGGCAATACTACTCTTCTATACCTATTTCGAGTATGAATATCCATAAAATTAGTTTTATCAATCACATAATCTATGTTATTTTTATTATCATAAGAAATAAGTTCATCTTTAGTCGCAAAAATAAGCGGACGAATAATTCGATAGAATCCCTTATCAACATCCATTTTAAATCCACTATAACCAGATAAATTAGAACCTCTAACAATCTTCATCAAAACAGTTTCTATCAAATCATCTCCATGATGAGCAGTCATTAAATAATTAGCACTATATTTTTTTACTATCTCTTCAAAAAAATTATACCTAATATTTCTAGCCTCATTTTCAAAATTATCCTCTCCATAATTTTCAATAGTCATTCCTTCAAAAACTATATTTTTAGAAGCACAATAACTTTCTAACCATTTCATTTCATCATAACTTTCATTCCTAACATTATGATTAACATGACAACAAATAATAGAAATACCAATATTATCTCTGTACTTCATTAACATATTAAGAAGAGCCATAGAATCAGGCCCTCCAGAGCAACCAACAACTACAATATCGTCATTTTTTAAAAGATTATCTAAATATAAAAAAACTTCATTCATAAAAATCACCACATATATAATATATTTATTTATAAAAAATTTCAACGAAAAAATAATAACAAAGTTATTATTTAATTCTAATAATATATTCTCCTTCACCTGAATACATAAACTTTTCCCTAGCATATTTAGCAATATAATCAGGATCTTGTAATTTATTAACTTCAGATTTTAATGTTTCTTCTTCTTCTTTAAGACTAACTAAAGTTCCAGAAAGTTCTTTTTGTTCTTTCTTAAGTTCAACAACATTCTTAAATGTTCCACCAATATAAGTAATAACAAAGAAATTAGTGACTAAGCAAAAAACAGTAATTAAAAAAGCACGTTTAAAATTAGTTTTAACTTTTCTTCTTTTTTTCGCCATTATTATAGTCACCTACCTTCTACCATAAATAATAGCAAAAGACAAGAAAATATTCAATAAATTAGACAAAAAAACACTAAAGTTTACACTTTAAATGTCTAATAATAAATTTAATAATAAAATATGAAATAATTATTCCAAATAAAAAGAAAAAAGCATAATAAAGATTTAAAATACCACTATTTATATTAATAACAATTAATATAAATATAAAAGTATAAAATAACATAAAAACTAAATTATATAAAAATCTAAAAAAAATCTTATAATGAAGCAATCTTTTTTTTAAAAGTAAAAATATCAAGCAAAAGAAAAAACTATAAAATAAAATAAAAAGAAAAGTATAAACCTGAACTTTTAGACTCATTTAAAAACTTTTTCAAAAAATGAAGATTGCTTATTTGACTTTTTTAAATCTTCTATATAACTCATACTAATTACCAAACCTTTTATAGATACTATACCATCCTTAGTATCTAACCTTATAAGTTCAAGATTTTCTCCCTTAATAGCTAAATATCCCATATTAGTTTCAAGTAAAAATTCCTCATCATCAAAACTATCAATCTTTAAAACTCCAGTAATATAAATACCATTTCTCTCATTAATACTAATACTATGACTATAACTTATATTATCTTTCATACTATTCCTCCTAATCAATAATATGAAAAAAACTAAAAAATATGAAAAAAACACACCAAAAGGTGTGTAAGATACTATATTATTCAGCAGTTTTATATGCTTCTAAAATAGCTTCTTCAAATAATGCACGAGTTTCAGGATTAATTGGATGTGCTATATCACGATATCCACCAGTTGAAGTTTTTCTACTAGGCATTGCTATAAATAAACCATTATCTCCTTCAATTATACGGATATCATGAATTGCAAAACAATCATCAATTAAAACTGATGCAATTCCTTTCATACGAGATCCTTCTTTTTCAACTTTACGTACATTTACTGATGTAATTTTCATCTTTTAGTTCCTCCTTTTATGAAGCCAACCGCTCCTAATATTATTGTATATTATAGAAAATAAAAAATCAATATTATTTACAACATTTTACCAAATATTGTAAACAACAAATGTAATAAAAATTAAATACTTAAGAAATTGAAATGAGTTCAATGTTACCAATTAAAACATCAGAATAAGAAAAGGATTTAACTATGCCATTAGAACATTTTATCAAAAAAACAAATTTATAAGTACTAGTTATAACACCATAAAATTTTTCAGTCTGATTTCTAGCACCATTAACTTTAAACAAATATTCCTTACCAATACAAGAAGTAATATTATTTCTAATCTTTTCTATTGTCATCTAGGATACCCCACATACATAGTACCATTAGTTATAATACCACCTATGCCATCTGTACCATATTTAGTTTTTTGTAAAATTTCGAGTAAATCTATAGGTTTATTTTTATTTGACAAACTTACACTGCTTGCAATAATTGCAGGATCAAGAGCATGTATATTTATTCTCTTTGGACTACTAGCAAAATTAGCTCCCACTCTAATTAATTCTTCATAATTTGATTGACAAGCACCAGCTATTATAATAAGTTTCTCATGATCGTTTTCATACTTTCTAGCATTAATAACAGTTTTAATAAAATTAATACTATTTTTATAATTAGAATTACTTAAAATATCAATATCATTTTTATCATAATAAGCATCATGACCAGTAATAACAAGTATATCAGGATTGGTTTCATTCAAATGCTCAAGAATTTGGTTAGGCATGTCTCTTTCATTTACTACTACTCCATATGACAATATATTAAGTTTTTTATATAAATTCATACATCGTTTTAAATAATCATCATCGGCATCAATATGCAGAATTTTACCTGGTAAATAAAAGTACTCATCCCTATCCAACTCAGAAAAAGAAATCATTCGATCAGTCAATTTATCATCATCTAAAATCAGATCGTTCTCACAATTATTACAATGAACTAAATCTGAAACATTAGCATCAGCCATTAATCTCACATTAAGACCCTTTAAAATAACTACATCATTAGAAATACTAACAATTTTAAATACAGTATCATTATTATGTGATTTTCTAGTAACTAAATCACCAACATTAAAAAGCATATAATCATCTCCAAAAAATTATATGCTAAATACCAAATAAAATAACTTAAAAATTATTTATAACCTCTCTTGATTAGTTTTGCATGTACAACAACACGCTTATTATTATTAGAACAAGTACTAAGTGTAAGAATTTTATCACTAGAACTTACATTAACTTTAAAACTATGAATACTTCTACCCTTAATAGTTTTTAAAAAATCAGAATAATCAGAAGAACTAGGAAAATCAATAGTCAAATAATAAGTTTCTACTGGAACTTTATAAACAGAAAAAATTTGCCACATTGTATTTTCGGTCTGAGTCGATAATCTAATAATATGATTATTCTTATTATTATACCAATTGCTACTAAGAACATTATGCAAAGAACCAAACATGGTTTTATCTAATCTAGAATGCCCATAAATAATATTATTTTTACTAGAAAAATCTTTATTGTTTCTATAATCTAAAAATAGCCACCCAGCATCGTTCCAACTTTTGTCAAAAGCGTGTGTCAAATAATATTTATTATCCTTTGTTTGCATGAATGGATAATTAATATTAGTATTATTAACATTAATCCAACCAACAGTATCTTTATTTTGCTTAATAAGTTTATCAATATCAACATCAATCAAAGGCATTTTGATAAATTGCCAATAACTATTATCCTTATCATTTTTTAAAGATTTGTCTTCAACAACTTCAGTATTTTTATCATCATCAATCATTTTAACTTCAGTATTTTTACTTATATCTTCAGAAAGTTTTAAAATATCATTATTATCATTACTCCAAAAAAATATTTGAAGCAAACTTATAATAAGACCAATAGCAAAAACAATAAAAAGAACACTAAATAATACTGTTTTTACTTTTTTGACTTTTATTATTTTATTTCTATTAATATTATTTTTCATCAATACCACCCTCACTTAAAGCATTTGAAATTTCACAAAAAATATCTATATCAAGTTGTTCAGCCCTAGCACTTAAATCTAAATTATATTTTTTTAAAATATCAGAAACAATTTCAAGATTATACATTGAAAGATTATTTTTCAAATTTTTTCTTTTAAATTTAAATGAATCTCTAATTAACTTAAAAAACAAATTTTCATCCAAAACATCTAAACCAGTAGTTTTTTTCTTAAAGCAAACTATAGCACTATCAACATTAGGAACAGGATAAAAACATTTTCTATTTACAACAAACAACTTTTTGACATCATATTTATAATTCAAAAAAACAGTTAAAGAATTATATTCTTTAGTTCCAACTTTAGCAGTAAATCTATCAGCTACCTCATTTTGAACCATAAAATTCATGAAATCAAAATCAATACCAGAAGAAATCAATTTTTCAATAATCGCAGTAGTAACATAATAAGGTAAATTAGCTATTACACAAATATTAGAATAAGATAAATCTCTTAAGTCATAAATTAAATCTCTATTTAAGAAATCATCAAATATAATTTTGTAATTATTAAAATCACTAAGATTACCAATAAGTCTATCTTTCACATCTAAATCTATTTCATATCCTAGAACATAATCAAAATTTTTGCACAATTCACTAGTAAGCCTGCCATCCCCACATCCAATTTCTATAACTAAACTATTAGGTAATATATCAATACTATTTATTATTTTTGTAACAATATTTTTATCAATCAAAAAATTTTGCCCATACTTTTTCTTAAAATTAAAATCCTTTAACATAATAGATACCTCCATATAAATAATAACACTTTTTTTAAAATAAAAAAAGTAAGAAACTGATTATTCAGCATTCTTACTAACACTACTTTTCTTTTTATCAGCCTTTTTTTTATCAAGTAAAGCACTCACAATAAGTAAAATATTAGAACCAAAAATAACATAAAACATTGATTCAATCATCGCAAGATTATCAGCTAAATAAGCCGAATTATACGATATGTTATACTTATAATATATTAACATATTAGTATCAAATTTTGCTCTTAATCCAATTAATATTGTAACTGATAATATTAAGAAAGTACCAAAATTAAACAATAAATTCTCACTACATTCCTTTTTACCAATAAACAAATTAACAATAAAAACAAGAAACACTAAAGCAAAAGGAATTAAAACATTAACTGCTTCAGACATAGATTTTTCCAAACGTTGATAAGTAAAAGTAAGTCCCCAAAACACTAAGAAAAATGCACCAATAATCAAAACATATCTCAAATAAAAGAACATTTTAGAAAGTATATTACTCATTAGAATCACCTCCGAATGTATCATGATACCAAGTCGATATGTCTAAAATGAGTGAAGAAACTATATCATAATTCCTCAAAGCAAACTCAGTATCACTTCTCAAATCATCAAAAATTGAAAATCTATTCATTTCACTAGTAAATGAATAAGAATTAGTATTTAATGACTTCTTTTCCATATAATTTGCATTACTAGCAACAACATCAAACATTTTTTCATAATTATTAATCATATTATTATAGCTAGATTTAACACTAGAATTAGATCCAATATAAGGCTTTATGCTATACTTTAATAAACTATTACATTCAGCATTAATTTTAGTATATAAATAATTCATATTTGTGTAAGTATCATAGTATTTAAAAGTATGCATTCCAGAATTTTTATATAATTCAGAATCCTTAAAAGATATTATACATTTATTAATTGTACCTTGAATTGCTTTTGCAGAATCAGTTTTACTAGCATCAACTTTAGATATATCAATAGAAACCAATTTTTCTGATTTACTAATATTATCTCTAATACTTTTATAAGAAATGTTTTCATTAGTATCAACACTATAAGTATGAGAAATTTCTCTATAATGGTAAAGATTAATTAGTAACAAAAATGAAGCCATTATAATTCCTAACATCATAACTATATTTCCAAAAAGTTTAAAAAAATCTTTAATCATAATTATTCCTCCTTATTTAACTTTTTATCATTATCTTTTTCATATTCATCTTCATTTAAAGTCTTAATAAGCTCTTTTCTAGCAATATCAGATCTTGCATTCCTTTTAACAACAGATTTAGTCTTGCTACCAGCAATCTTAAATATTTTTAAAATATCATAAATAACAACTCCCATACAAGGAAGAAGAATGACAGAAACCCAACCAATTTTTGATAATAAAAATTGTTGAATATAACCAGCTTTAGGTATTTTAAATAAAACCTTACCTAAAACATTATCCTCATTAGCAGGAGAACTATCTGGAGTAGGATTATTATCACCCTTAGTAGTATATTGCATTTTACCATTCATTTCTATGGGTTCAGAATAAATTCTATGAGTAATAGTTTTACCACTACTAATATTCGAAGTAGAAACAAAAGTAATAATATCGCCTTTGTAATAAGCATTTTCTCTATAAGTAACAATAATATCCCCTGGTTTTATTGTCGGATACATACTTGGAGAAAGTATTGTATAAAAATTAAGTTTTACTTCACCCAAATCATTATTATTAGCAAGAACTTTTACCCTAACAACATAAACAAGCAAAAATATCATTATACATAAAAGCAAAATAAATAAAGTCGATGAAATAATTTTAGAAATCAATTTTAAAGTTTTTTTCACTACTACCAACCCTTTCTTTAATAACTATTAACGGCAACTTTACACTTAAATATCCTAGAAACATTATCAACAGAATAATCAGTTGACAACCACATCCTAAAAGTATAAGTATCAAAATTATCATTACTAATTTCATTTCTAATTAAAGTATACCCATTATTTTGTATTTTACTCTTAGGAAGTTCTGATACCTTATTGACAATTTTATCATTAATTTTTACATCTTTTTGATTCTTTACTAAATAAATTTTGATATATTCAGGTGAAATAGTATTTTCATCATTCAATACTAACGAAACCTCATAATTAGAATAATCAGAATTTTTCTTTTTTGTAATATCACCATAATACTTTTCAGAAACATTAAATTCATACATTTCATTTTTACCATTCAATTTCATTCCAACCTCATCTGAAACAGGATACATATCTACCATGTTTATATAATTACTATCATCAGAAAAAGAAAACAAAACTGAACCAGTAGTTATTGTATTATTTTTAACCGAACTAAAATGATCAGCTACAGAAAAACATATAAATGATACAAATAAAGTTAAAAATACAATAAACAATAGTAATAAGAAAACAAAACGACCATTTTCACTTTTATTTTTAGGATGTAAAATTTCAAATGCTACCTTATCAGCAACCTTAACCAATTCTTTATCCGAGGAAACATCAAAATACTTTTCATTATCATCCTTCATAGCCTCACCACCAATTCTACTATAACAATAGAATATCACAAATATTAAAAAAATAAAAGTGTTTTCTTAAACATTTACAAAAAAAAGCAAGCATTACACTTGCATTTTGTCATACTAGAATTGAGCAGCTGAAACTTTAACTTTAAAACTGAATGTTTCTTGAGTAGTTTCTTTAGTTTGTGTATTAGTCCAAACACCATTTGCAGCTTTACAAGCAGCTTCTGTCTCATTACCAGCAACTGAACAAGATCCAGAAGTTGTATTAGCTGTTCCTGCTTCTCCACCTTTTAATACATATTTATCACTAATCCATGCATTAATAGTATATGTCTTTTGATTACCATTTGTAGTAATAACACCCTTATCAAATACATAATTATTCAATAAATAAGTATCAGCAGCAATACCAGTCATTCCTGTATCATCAGCAGCAAATCCTTTATTATTAGCAAAACTATTTAAAGTAACAGCAGTAGCAGTTTTAGTTGTACCAGTACTAGTATAATAATTATCACTATTATCTTTAATAGCAACCATAATCATACTATCTGTTAAATTAGTATTACCTTCAGTTAAATCAACAAATCCAACTTCATAGTGAATGTTCATTGTACCAGATAAATTAGCTGATAAAGTAAAGTTACCTGTACCAACACCTTCACCACCTGCTAGACCAGTTTCATCGCTAACACCATATGTATTTTCAACTGTAAATAAAGATTTTCCTTTCTTATCAATTGCTAAAGAAACAGAACCTGTTGTGATTACATTTTCTTTAGTACCTTGAGCAGAAAAACTATACATAGCGAATGACACACCAACAACAGCAATAACCAAAACTAGTACACCTAGAATTGATAAAATCATAGTTTTATTGTTTTCCATTATATTAAACTCCTTTCATAAAATTTTAAACTCCACCATTTACATTAACTCTTAAAGAATATTTAGAGTCAGAAGCAATAGCAGAAGCATTTTGATCACCAGCAATCCAAATTCTCAATCTATAAGAATCTGTTTTACCAGCAGCAGTACCAGCATTATCAGCAGCATCAACAATTACACCATTTGCCATTTCACTGACTTTTTTACCAGATACTATAGAAGTATAATTGCCATCTGTACCTAATTTTTGAAGATTAATTGCTATTTGATCATCTGTTAAATCACCACTAATTTTCGCAACAGAAACTTTATAAGGAATAACTGTTCCTTCTTTAGAAGTTTTAGTAACAACATCAAAGTCGAAATAATCTCCGTCCTTAGTTAATTGTTGTAATGCGTCAGCTTCACTCATTGGTAAAGCATTAGATAACGTAATACCATTTGTTTTTTCTGAGAAACTCATAGTAACTGTTCCAGATTTAATAGTATTTTCGCCAGTTACGTTATCATTTGAAGTAAACAACGCAAATGAAATACCAACAACAGCAACAACCAAAATTGCAACTCCTAAAACAGTCAACAAAATTTTCTTAGAACTATTATCTTCCATTATGTTTAACCTCCTTTACTATAACCATGATAATATATTTTTAAAAATATTGCAATATATTTTTCAGTTTTTTTTCAAAAATGTAAAAAAATTAACGGCTATAAAATAACCATTAACTAATATCCATATCTAACTATATCAAAAACGACATTATTCACAGTTCTAACCGGAGATTTAGATCTTTGACTTTCCTTTAATAAATCAATCATTGAAGAATCAACACCTCTATCAAGAACTATAACATACATATTATCATAAGCATCCAAATTAATTTTTAAAATACTACCGCATGGTAATAATGTTGAAGCAGCAACAATTCTTATTTTACCAAACTCTT
Organism: uncultured Bacilli bacterium; assembly: GCA_934101185.1. Lineage (GTDB taxonomy): Bacteria > Bacillota_I > Bacilli_A > RF39 > UBA660 > JAEDJI01. The sequence continues at coordinate 237,303 of CAKOQD010000001.1, forward strand.
TGTCATTATAATATATATTACCATTTTTCGCATTTTGTCCATTGCAACCAAGACGGCCCCCACAAGAAGCACAATCAGGACCATAATGAACTAATTTTGCTTTAAAACTAGTAGGATAACTTTTTGAATAAAAAACTGCATCCGCCATACTATTATAAAATACTGGTTTCAATTGTTTTTCCAACAACTCAGATTGTCCACTTTTTAAATCAGAATAAGTAAGTAAATTTTTACTATCATTAATTACATTAATATTTGTTTCATCAGTTTCTAATGCATACATTATACCAATACCAACAGATATGAACATAAATCCAAATATACTTAAAATACTCATTAGTATTTTAAAACTATTTCTTTTTATATGATCCAAAACAAATCACCTCAACTACTAAAATAGTATCATATTTTATCATTCAAGTCAAATAATCCGATAACATTGTTACTGGTAATTTTTGCTACATCATCTAAACTCACATTCTTAATAGAGGCTATTTTCTCTGCTATAATTTTAATATTTTTAGGTTCATTTTTTTCACTTCTAAAAGGAGACAAATAGGGAGAATCAGTTTCTAAAACAATATGAGATAAATCTATTTCTCTTACAACATCACCAAGTTTGCTATTAGAAAAGGTAACTACCCCTCCAATTCCTAAGTAAAAACCAAGTTCAATGAATTTATCAGCCATTTCCTTACTTCCAGAAAAACAATGAATAATACCCTTAACACCACTATTCTTCAAAATATCATATGTTTCTTGCATAGCATCTCTAGTATGAATAACAACAGGTAATTCATATTTTTTAGCAATAGAAAGTTGTTTTTTAAATACTTCAATTTGTAATATTCTATCCTCTTTACCATAATGATAATCTAATCCAATTTCACCAATACCTAAAATCTTGTCTTTATTATTTAAAATCTGTTTTTCAAGTAATAAAAAATCAGAATCATTTAAATTATCAATTTCACTAGGATGATAGCCAACAGTCACAAATAAATTATTGTATTCTTTGCAAAGATCAATGTTAGAAGCATTATCTTCTTTACTGCAACCACCAATAATCAAATATAAAACACCTGACTCTGCCGCATCATCTATAACTCTACCAATATCATCATATTCCTCATTAACTAGATGTAAATGTGTATCAAACATAACTATACCTCCAAAAACATTATAACACAAAAGTGGATGATTATTCATCCACCTATTATTATTCATCTACTGTTTCTATAAATACATATACACCATATAGCATAATCAGAAAATAAAATGCATCTATAAAAGAATGCACACTAGTTAAATAAATCATAACTAGTACAAAAACAACACTCATAATTACTGCATACCTCTTTAATCTTTCTGCAACCATAATTATCTCCTTTTTGTTATTTTTCTACTGCACTCTAATTATAAAACATTATTAGACAATCTCAAACAAAAAAAGAGCAGAAATATCAACTTTACACCCTTTTTTACACATTTTTAATCAATTCGTTGAAATAAAACAAACGCCTCATTTAATTTTGTACCAGACTTATAATACCCAAATTTATCTAAACTATCAAAACTTTTAATATTTGTATTTAACTGATTAAATATTTTTTCACTAGTATCTGGCATATATGCTTGAAGTAAAACAGCACCAAATCTAATTGATTCCACTAAATTATATAAAACTGTAGATAGTCTATTCAAACACTTTTCATCTTTAGCAAGAACCCATGGCATAGTTTCATCGATATATTTGTTACATTTTCTAAAAATATCAAAAATAGCATCTAAAGAATCAGCAACACGTAAATTATTCATTTTGTCATCGACAATATCTCTGCTAGATAAAACTAAATTAATTAAATCATTATCAACCTCTTCAGTTATATTTTTATTTTCAACAATACCATCAAAATATTTATTAATCATTCCAATAGTTCTATTAACTAAATTACCGAGTACATTAGCTAAATTAGAATTAATACTATCTACAAGAAGTTCTCTAGTAAAAGTTCCATCTGATGAAAATGGCATCTCATGAAGCATATAATATCTAACAGCATCAACTCCAAATTCATTTACTAAATCATCAGCATAAACTATGTTACCTTTACTCTTACTCATTTTATCATTTCCAAAAAGCATCCAAGGATGACCAAATATTTTCTTAGGAAGATCTAAATCGAGAGCTTTCAATATAATTGGCCAATAAATAGTATGAAACCTTAAAATGTCCTTGCCAATTACATGTACATCACAAGGCCAATATCTATTAAACATCTCATCTGAATCACCATCTGGATCATATCCAAGAAAAGTAATATAATTGGTTAAAGCATCAAGCCATACATAAACAACATGATTTTCATCAAATGAGACAGGTATTCCCCATTTAAAAGACGAACGCGAAACACATAAATCTTCAAGACCTGGTTTAATAAAATTATTTATCATTTCGTTTTTTCTAGATTCAGGTTGTATAAAATGTGGATGACTTTCAATATAATCTTCAAGCCATGAAGCATAATCGCTCATTCTAAAGAAATAAGCCTCTTCACTAGTTTCATGCACTTCTCTACCACAATCAGGGCATTTACCATCAACTAACTGAGTTTCAGTCCAAAAAGATTCACATGGTGTACAATAAAGTCCTTTGTACTCACCTTTATAAATATCACCTTGATCATATAACTTTTTAAATATCTTTTGAACTTTTTCAACATGTAAAGGATCAGTAGTTCTAATAAACTTATCATAACTAGTATTCATAACATCCCAAATGTTTTTAATTTCATCAGCAACACTATCAACATATTCCTTACAAGAAACACCTGCTTCCATAGCTTTTTGTTCTATTTTTTGACCATGTTCATCTGTACCAGTTTGAAAATAAACATCATATCCGTTAAGCCTCTTATACCTAGCAATAGCATCTGTCAAAACAATTTCATATGTATTTCCAATATGCGGTTTAGCAGAAGTATAAGCAATCGCAGTACTAATATAAAATTTTTCTTTCATAATCATCCCTCCAATAAATAAAAAACGAAATATCTCTAAGGACGAAATATTCCGTGGTACCACCTTAATTTTGCAAAATTACAAACTTATTTTTTTAACGCATCCCTGCGGGCAAAACCTGTTCCGAAAATCATACCAAACAATTTAAAATATTTGTTTTCACCAAACACAAACTCTCTACAATTTCAAAATTGTCCTAACTTTTCTTCATCACATTTAAATAAAATTATATCATAATTAAAATTATAATTCAATATATTTGCTTAAAAATTTAGAATACGTAATTGCAGTACGCTCATCAAAAGAATCTAAATCACAAGAATTAGAAACTATTATTACACTTCCAATAGCATCACCATCAACAATAATCGGACAAATAACATATCCAATAACATCAATTCTATCCTTAATTATATTAAAATTAGTTTTAACATATGAAAAAGTATTAGTTCTTTCCTCAATAATTCTATCAACATCAGAAGAAATATCAAAAGTGAAATAATCATTTTTTAAAGCACCCGCTCCCGCAATAACACTACATCTATCAGTAATTAAAACAGTCTTATCAATTGAACTTGAAATGCTATCAACAAATTTATCATAAAAATCCTTTAAATCATCAAAATGAGAATACTTCTTTAAAATTATATTCCCATCTTCTAAAAATATTTCTAAAGACTCTCCATCTTTAATTTTTAATGTTTTTCTAATTTCTTTAGGAATAACAATTCTCCCTAGTTCATCTATTCTTCTAACAACACCAGTAGTCTTCATTTACTTTCCTCACTTTCATAATTATTTTTCCATAAAAAAGCAAAAATATTCACAAAAAAACATAGTTCTAAAACTATATTTCTTTAAAAAGTTTATTGAATAAAACTATTGGGCTATCTTCACCACTATTCTTCAAGATTTTAATAAATAAACAATTATTTTTATAAGAAAATATAAATCTGTTACTAATTTTAAGTGATTTCATAATTAAATCCTCATAATCAATTGAATTTGACTTAACACTATTAAACACTACAGATACACTAAAACTATCTTCTACTATTTTAGATATTCCAATTTTCTTACTATAATTTTCAAACAATTCTTTATTCATATATATTATAATATCATCATTAAGCCTACCAAATCTATCTGTAAGTTCGTTATAAACTGAGTTATACTTTTCATAGGAATCAATACTGTTTATAAGTTTATGAATTTCAATCTTCAGTTCATCACTGTTCGTATAAATATCAGAAATATGGCTAGTAACCTCTACATTACTAATAACATCATCATTCTTATCTAAAACTTCAATTCCTTTCAATTTTAAGATTTCATCATTTAACATCTTCATATATAAATCAATACCAACACAATCAATATAACCAGCTTGCTCACTTCCCAAAATATCACCAGAACCTCTGATTGATAAATCGCGTGCAGCGATAGTAAAACCACTTCCAAGTTCAGTAAAATCCTTAAGTACCTGAAGTCTTTTTATAGAATTTTCAGTTAAAACTTTATTATTCTCATATGTCAAATAAGCATATGCAATTCTATCACTACGACCAACCCTACCTCTTATTTGATACAACTGGCTAAGACCAAACCAATCAGAATTATAAACAATAAGAGTATTAACATTAGGTATATCAACACCAGTTTCTATAATAGTAGTACATACTAAAACATCATATTTATGAAGAACAAAATCATTCATTATATTTTCAAGATCATTTTTATTCATCTTTCCATGCGCAAAAGCAACTCTAGCTTCAGAAACAATCATCTGTATTTCTCTAACTTTTGATTCAATATCTTCGACTCTATTATATAATATAAAAACTTGTCCATCACGTGATAATTCTCTATAGATAATATCTCTAATAATATTTTTATCAAATGCAAGTACATAAGTCTGTACAGCATGCCTATCCTTCGGAGGAGTCTCAATCAAAGACAAATCTTTAAGACCAAAAATAGTCATTTGTAAAGTTCTAGGTATAGGAGTTGCAGTAAGAGTAAGCACATCAATATTACTCTTATACTCTTTAATTTTTTCCTTATGTGCAACTCCAAAACGTTGTTCCTCATCAATAACTAAAAGTCCTAAATCTTTAGGTTTAATATCATCACTAAGTATTCTATGAGTTCCAAATAAAATATCAACATTTCCCTTATTAAAATCATCTATTATTCTTTTAGCATTTTTGGAAGATACAAATCTATTTAATAATTCTATTCTAACAGGAAAACTTTTAAATCTATCAAGAGCACTCATATACTGTTGCCTAGATAAAAGTGTAGTAGGACAAAGATACATAACTTGTTTATTGTTCAATACAGCTTTAAACATAGCTCTAAAAGCAACCTCAGTCTTTCCATAACCAACATCACCACAAAGCAATCTATCCATTGGAATATCACTTTCCATATCTTTTTTTATTTCCATAGTAGCCTTAATTTGATCATCAGTAGCATCATACAAAAACTCATTATCAAACATAATTTGAAGTTCATTATCCTTACTAAAAGCAAAACCTTTTTTTAATTTCCTTTCAGCTTGTACTTTAAGAAGTCTCTCAGCCTCATACTTGATTTTTTGACTAACTCTTCTTTTAGCTTTTTCCCATGCATTACTATTCAAAGAATTAACTTTTGGAACATACCCTTCCTTTCCAGAAAACTTACTAATCAACTCTATTTTAGAAGCAGGAATAAATAATTTATCCCCATTTGCATAAAGAATCTCTATATAATCGTTCAAAACTCCATTTTTAGTAAGAGTTTTAATACCATTATAAATACCAATACCACAAGCTTCATGAACAACATAATCACCAATATCAAGTTTTGTTATATCATTTATTCTCTTAGAATACTTAAACTTAACAGCCTTTTTCTTAGCAAAAACCTTATTAAATAATTCCTTTTCACTAACAAAAATATAATTATCAATAGAAAAACCTTCTCCCAAAGGAAAATCAACTACATTTACTTTTTCATCAAATATTTTATTTAAATCAGTCAAAACATATGAAAAATCAAATAAGTTATCAATGTTCTTTTTATCAGACAAGCAAATAACAATTGTCTTTTTCAAAGATAAATACTTTTTAATATAATTATTAAAATAAGTAATATCACTACCACTATAATCTAAATTAGAAACACCAAAATCAATAAAGTTATTACTTTGTTTATAATTATCAAAATCATTATAATATATAACCTTATTTAATGGAATATCCTCTAATTTAAAAAACAATGATTGCCCAGTACCATAATCAAAAAGTTCCTGAATCATATTTTTATATGAAACACCAATTTGATTATAATCCTTAAAAACAGTATAACAATCGCCCAAATAAGATGAAATATTTACATATTGACTACTATCAAATTCATCATTAGGATATATTTTAATAGAATCAACACTTGAAATAGATCTTTGATCATCTGAATTAAAAAAACGAATAGATTCAATATCATCACCAAAAAATTCGATTCTTATCGGATTATCATTATCAATCAAAAAAATATCCAAAATATATCCCCTAACAGCAAAATCACCCATTTTTACAACCAAATCTTCTCGCTTATATCCCAAATCATCAAGCTTTGAAATAATAGTTTCTATAGAAATATTATTACCAACAGATAATTCAATAATTTTATCAGTATATTCATCAACTGAAGGTAAATGCTTCAAATAGCCAACTAAATCTGTAACAACAATTCTTTTTTTATTATCTAAAAGTTCGTTCAAAACAGAAAGTCTCTCAGTTTTAAGAATAGGACTAGTAGCAAGTACATTAATAAAAGATAAACTATCAGTCTCAAACAAAAAGCAATTATCATTATATCTATTTATAGCCTCATACGTTTTTTTTGCTTCAAACATACTTGGAGTAACAATCAAAATACCATCTTTAATATTATTAAAAAAGTTATTAATAACAACACCAAAAAATTCATTAGTCAATCCAAATAAACTAATGTCATTTTTATAAGAAAAAGTACTTACTTTATCTAAAACATTCATAGTATCACCCTAATTATATTTATTCATTAAATTAGTAAAAGACACAACCATGAAATCATCCAAAATATCAGTAGTAATAGGTAATATTTCATTTAACTTTTTACTTTCTTCAGAAGACAAATTACCTAAAACATAATCTTTAGTATCAATACTTTTATTATTAGAAATACCAAACTTCATGCGTTTATAATTTTTAGTACCTAAATTTGCCTCAATACTCTTAAGACCATTATGCCCTCCAGATGAACCAGATAAACGAAGCCTAATTTTTCCAAATTCCAAATCTAAATCATCACTTATAATTAAAATATCATCCACTGAAATATTAAAATAATCTATATATTTTTTTACAACAATACCTGATAAATTAACATATGATAAAGGTTTCAATAAAATAATTTTTTCACCATTCAAAACAAAATCTACATATAATCCATTAAATTTTTCTTTAGTAATTTCAATTGAATGGAAAGAAGCATAATTATCCAATATATTAAAACCAATATTATGCCTAGTATTTTTATACTCCTTACCAGGATTACCTATACCAACAATTAATTTCATAACATCACATCCACAATTTTACCATCTTCTAATTCTAATTTATACATTCTTTTAAACAAATCTACATACACTACTTTGCCCTTATTAGAATCATTAGATATCACTTCACCAACTTTAGGTAAATCTTTTTTATATTCATTATACAATTCGTTTTCATACTCCAAACAACACATTAATCTACCACATACACCATTAATTTTCTGAGGATTTAAAGCAAGATTTTGATTTTTAGCCATATTAATAGAAACACTATTTAAATCAGTCAAGAATGAAGAACAACACAATTTTCTACCGCAAGCTCCATAACCTCCAACACATTTTGCTTTATCACGAACTCCAATTTGTCTAAGTTCAATTCTAGTTTTATATATATAAGCCAATTTTTTAGCAAGTTCTCTAAAATCAACCCTTGCATCTGCTAAAAAATTAAATAAAAGTTGTGAACGATCAAAAGTAAAAGAAGCATCTAATATTTTCATATTCAAATTCAACTCAGCAACAAACTTATTAGCATGTTCGATTGCAAGCTCTGAATCTTTAATATTCTTTTCATTCATGTTAATATCATCAGAATCAGCAATTTTTAAAATATTTTTAAGCTCAAATGAAATTCGATTTTTGTCAACAGCGATTCTATCAGTACAAATTATCCCAAATTGTTGTCCACGTTCAGTTTCAACTATAACATAGTCATTTTTTTCAGGTTCATTCCCATTAGGTAAAAAGTAATATATTTTAGTAGAATCATTAAAACGTACACCAAATACTTCAATCATCTAATCATCTCCCAACATCTTAATTGTAAAATCATCAATCAACAAATCTTTATTAGTATTAGATTTAGATTTATTAAGAAATGAATTAATTACATCAATCTTCTTTATTATATCACTAATTGTAGTATTTTTCATAACTTTTGCCTTTTCTTCATCATATCCATCAAGAAAATGTAAATCTCTATCATAATATAAATTAAAAATATCATAATAAAAAGCAAGACCAACTAGAAAAAAATTATTGAGTTCATTTTTAATGCTATACATATATTCATTAGTAAGTAAAAAAACATCATTTAATTCTAACAAACAATACAATTTAACCATACTAGAAATCTTATCATTAACAAAATCAGTGTAATTCAAAGTATCATCATAACCGCTCCAAATTAATTTATTAATAAAAGACTCATTATTTATTAATGACAAAACCTGGCAACGCGAAACAATAGTATTCAATAAATCGTATCTACTATCAGCTACTAAAATTGCAACTATATCATCATCTGGTTCTTCTAAAAACTTAAGTAATGTATTTGACGAAGACACATTAAGTAAATTAGCATTATTGATTATGTAAATTCTTTTATTATTATTTTGAGATTTAAAAGAAAAAATATGTTTTAAAAAAGCAACATCGTTCTTTTTAATTTCATTAGCATCACTATTAATAATATATAAATCAGAATATATATTTTTATCTATCTCATCAAGTATTACCTTTTGTTGTATAGAATCTTTATCAATACAAAGAAAAAACTTAGCAAGTGAAATAGCTAAATCATATCCATAAGAAACACCATTAGTTTCAATTAAATAAGCATGAGAAATATGACCATTATTAACAGAATTTATAATATACTTATAAAAAATATTTTGTATTTTTTCATATTTATCTAACATGCCTATCACGTATAATCAATCTTATAGAAATATTAATTAATTTCTTATTGATTGATCCCTTTCTATTTATATTTTTGATTTATTATACAACTACTGTATAATAAATTTCGCATTGTGAATTTATTTCTATGTATTTACAGATATTATGGATTGGTATGAGGCAAATCACCTCATCACAAAATTAACAATAAAACTATCAACAAAATCAATCCAAAAATATCAAACAAACCCACTATCAAAATTGTAATAATATTAATTGGAACAAAATAAACTGAAGAACCCATTATTAAGTCATATATATAAATTATAAATGGGGCTAAAAGAAGTTTTCTCCCAATAAAATATAATCTTTTTTTCAAGAACAACACCTCAAAAAAATATATGATTACAATTTATTAAAATACTTCCTTTCTATTATTTAAAGCAGTTTCTAACGTAAGAACATCAATATATTCCATATCTGCTCCAATAGGAATACCATTAGCTATTCTAGTTACTACAATTTCATCCTTTTCTAATAATCTTTTTATGTATAAAGCAGTTGTATCAGCTTCTATACCAGTTTTAATAGCAAGAACAACTTCCTTTATATTATTTTCCTTTACCCTTTTTACCAATAAATCAATAGATAAATCATCTGGACCAATTTCATCAAGTGGAGAAATCAAACCACCAAGAACATGATAATATCCATTATAATTGCCAAGTTTTTCAAATAAAAATACATCCTTAGAATTTTCAACAACTAAAATACTATCACTGTTACGTGAATTATCACTACAAATAAAACACAAATCATTTTCTGTTAAAGTACCACAAACCGTACAAGGTTTTATATCAGTTTTAGCATTACGTAATGCATTACTAAATTCAGTTACTTCTTCAACATCGAAATCAAGTACAGAAAAAGCTAATCTTTCAGCAGTTTTTTCCCCAATTCCTGGAAACTTTTTAAAATATTCAATTAAATATACTAAACTCTTTGGATACATACTATCACATCAATCCTGACATCATATTAGAATATTTTCCCATCTTTTCATTAGTAGTTTTATCTACCTTAAAAAATGCATCATTCATAGCTAAAACTATCATATCTTCTAGCATAGAAATGTCATCACTTAAATCATTAGCATCAGAAGAAATCTTAACACTTAAAACTTCTTTTTTTCCATTAACTACAACCTTAACTAACGAACTACTTCCCTCAAAAGTAGAGTTATCGATTTCATTTTTAATATTTGTAATTTCTTTTTGCATAGCTTGTGCTTGTTTCATTAAAGCTTGCATATTCATAATTATCCCTCCTATTTTAATTCAACAATATCTTTACCAAATAATGAAGTGGCCAAAACATCACTATCATTATTATTAAAAGAAACATTCTCATTTGAAGAAAGATTAATATCATTATCAACGTTTTCTTCGGTAATATAACTATAAACAATTCCATTTTGAATATTTTTTATATACTCATTTTTCAGTTTATCCCAATCAGAATCATTAATAAAAACAAGTTTATAGTTAGTATTCATGACACTATTAAACACTAATTCAATACCAGAAATATTGTTATCAACATTTTTAAGAACAGAATCATATTTAACTGATAAAATCAATTCATGTTTACCAGCAACTCGTAAATTACTATCAAGTAAATAAGAAATAAACAAAGAATCTTCAGGATTAGAAACAACTTCAGAAAATAAAACCCATTTAATTTTTAAATCATTCAAAATACTTTTATCAGCTAAAGCAAAAGCATTATTAATCCTGATATCTTTATTATAACACACTTTATAAGTTTCAACTACATTTTTAGGAACATCATCATTCTTACTACTAGAAACAACTTTCTTTTCTAAAGTAGACAAATTATCAACATCTCGAAAATTACAAACATTTGTTTTGCTATTAAATAATTTATTGACAATTTTAATAATTCCAACCTCAAAAATAATTTTTTTGTTACTACTTCTTTTCAGTAATATATCTAACTCATTCAGCTCAAGTATTAAACTATAAATAGAATCAAAATCACTACTATTATGTAAGATTAAGCAAGACTTAAGATATTCCATAAAACTATCTAATAAAATAACAACATCTTTACCCGAATTTTCCAATTCAGTTAAGAGATTCAAAATATTAGAGACATCACCATCAAAAATATAATTTGTTAAAGATTTTAAATATTCCTCATTAACAATACCTTTTAAAGTGTAATAATCATCAACAGTAATTTTGTCAGAATAAGAAATCAATTTATCCAACATGCTAATCGAATCTCTTAAACCACCATCACTATATTTTGCAATCAACTTCAAAACTTCATCATCAATATTAATATTTTCACAATTCACAATAGACTTCAATTTATTAACAATATCATTATTTGAAATACGTTCAAAACTAAAACATTGACATCTAGAAATAATAGTTTCTGGAATTTTATAAAATTCTGTAGTTGCTAATATAAAAATAACATGAGTTGGTGGTTCCTCAAGAGTTTTCAACAATGCATTAAAAGCTCCACTCGATAACATATGCACTTCATCAATAATATAAACTTTATACTTTGAAATACTTGGCATTAAATTAACACTATCTCTAATTTTTCTAATTTCCTCAACACCATTATTCGAAGCAGCATCAATTTCAATAATATCAGGATTATTTTTGTTATTAAAAGAAACACAACTATCACATTCATTACAAAATGTAGATCCATTCAAATTAAAACAATTAATAGTTTTTGCAATAATTTTTGCCAAACTTGTTTTACCAGTTCCCCTCGGACCAGCAAACAAATAAGCATGAGAAACACAATCATTAGCAATAGAATTTTTAAGTATCTTTACAATAGAGTCTTGACCAGCAACCTCATCAAAACAAGTTGGTCTATATTTTCTATACAAAGCTAAATAAGCAATAATATCACCCCCAAAAAAGTACTATAAATATTGTACCAAATTAGATTAATAAAGTCTATGATATGACAATTGTATAAAATAACTTTTTTAAATGTTTCACGTGAAACATTTAAAAAAATACTTATTAACAATTTGATATAACATAACTCAAAATTATTTCCCGGGAAATAATTTGCAAGCTAGTTTTTGTATTCACAACACATTTTTAAGAACATAATATATTAAAAAACAAAATTCAAACATACAAATTATTACCATTATAAAAAAATATCAATGTTTCACGTGAAACATAAGATTAGATTAAATAAAATCAAAAACAATAAGTAAACCAAAAAAAAATAAAGAATAAATAAATCATTTATTAAAAATAAATAAAACAACATAAACAAGGATCAATATTTTTTCTATGTTTCACGTGAAACATAGAAAAAAACATTTATTAACAATTTGATATACATGATTCAAAATTATTTCCCGGGAAATAATTTACAAACATTTTTTTGTATTGCAAATTATTTTTTAGAATATAGAAGTAAAATACGAAATAATTATAACAATTAAGCACTTATTTTTTGGATATTAAATATTTATTGAGTTAATGTTTCACGTGAAACATTAACTCAATAATAAATTAAGTAATAAAAATAAAATTAATAACTAAATTTATAATTACATTATTATACAAATATATTTTGCAATATAAAGCATAAATAGCACAATATTAACAAAAAAATGTTTATATTTCTTTATGTTTCACGTGAAACATAAAGAGATACTACTGCTTAAATTTAATTAAATAAAAACAGTTAACAATGTTTCACGTGAAACATTGTTAACTTCTTATATTGCTAAAAAATTTTGACAATATATTTTTATATTTATCTACAAATTCATTATCGTCATATTTTTTGCAATTAATACGATCATAATTACTCTTTAAATTATTTTCATACTTAGAAGAAATCAAATATCTAATATTTCTAATACGAGATTCAGCAATAGCATTCATACACATTTCACAAGGTTCTAAAGTAACATACATGGTACATTCTTCTAAAATAAATGTTTTTAAATACTTGCAAGCTTTAATAATAGCTAAAATTTCAGCATGATATATTGAGATATTTTTATTATTTTTTTTATTATATGCTTTAGCAATTACTTTATTTTTAAAAACAATAATACAACCAACTGGAACATTATTTGTTTTTGATGCTTTTCTTGCTTCTCTTATGGCTAAATCAAAATAATATTTATCGTCATTTAACAACATAAAAACCTCCAAAAAAAAGTGCACACACATAGAGGATCTTAAGGCTGCTATCTTCCGATCCTGACCTAATTCAACCATATGCGTTGCACAAATATATATTATAATAAAACAGAAAAATAGTCAATCAATGTTTCACGTGAAACATTGAAAAAATTAGTTATTAACAATTTTAATGTTTTAAAATAAATAACATCCTAAATACTGAAATAAAATAATACAAAAAAAATATTAAAATTTTAAATCAATTAACATTCATTCTAAACAATTGATACTAACAAAACCTCATTATTATAATATAAACCTTATACATAGTTTCACGTGAAACATTAAAAACAACACTTATTAACAATTTGCAAAAAATATACAAAAAATAAATAACAAACATTTGTTTATTTTTTTTATATAAAAAAAAGATGCCTAAGCATCATTTTCATTAGATTCATTATTCTCCAAATCTTCTTCAACTTTTTCTGTTACAGTAACTGATGTAACAAATTGACCATCTTTAAGACTCATTAATCTAACACCTTGAGTATTTCTTTTTAAGGTAGAAATCTTAGAAACATCAAGTCTAATAACAATACCATTATTAGTTGTAATAATCAAATCCTCATCCCCAACAACAGATTTAAACGCAATAATTAAACCATTTTTATCAGTAATATTTAATGCCTTAACACCCTTACTACCACGATGAGTAAGTCTATATTCACTAACATCAGTTTTTTTACCATAACCTTTTTCAGTTACAACTAAAATATACTCATTAGGGTTTACAATTTCAGCTCCAATTACCTTAGAATCAGTTAAATCAATACCCTTAACACCAGAAGCACTACGCCCCATCATACGAACTTCAGTTTCCATAAAACGTACCATTCTTCCACTATTAGAAGCCATAATAACTTCATCACTACCAGATGTCATTTTAACACTAATCAACTCATCATCTTCCTTTAGAGTAATAGCAATTTTACCATTCTTTCTAATAGATTCAAATTTACTTATTGGAGTTCTCTTAACAAGACCATCCATAGTAAAGAATATCAAACTTTTACTATCATCAACTTCATTAGGATTAATCGGAATAATTGAATTAACAACTTCACCTTTTTCCAAAGGCAATAAATTAACAATAGGTAATCCTTTAGATTGTCTGCTAGATTCAGGTATTTCATAACCCTTTATTCTATATACCTTACCGAAATTAGTAAAGAATAATATATGATCATGAGTAGAACAAGTAACTAACTTATTAACAAAATCTTCTTCATTAGTAGACATACCCTTAACACCAACACCACCACGATTTTGTGATCTATATGTACTTGTTAGCAATCTCTTAATATAACCCTTTTCAGTAAGAGAAATCATAATGTTTTCAACAGGTATTAACGATTCATCCTCAATATAATCAATAGCACTCATATCAATTGAAGTTCTTCTTTCATCTGCAAATCTAGCCTTAATTTCTAACATTTCCTTCTTAATAATTGCAAGAACCTTTTCATTACTAGCCAAAATAGATTTTAATTCTTCAATTTCAAGTAATAATGCTTGCAACTCAGCTTCAATCTTTTCACGTTCCAATCCAGTTAAACGACGTAATTTTAATTCTAAAATAGCATCAGTTTGTACATCAGTAAGACCAAATCTAGCCATTAATTTTTCTTTTGCCTCAACATCACTCTTAGCAGCTTTAATAATCTTAATAACTTCATCAATATTATCTTGTGCAATTTTATAACCTTCTAAAATATGAACACGTTTTTCATCTTTTTCTAAATCAAACTTAGTTCTTCTTATAATAACTTCCATTTGATGATCTATATATTTAGATATAATATCCTTTAATCCTAATGTTCTAGGAGTCTTTCCATCAATCATCAATAAAGTTATACCATAACTAATCTGAAAATTAGTATGTTTATATAAATTATTAAGTACAACTTGAGGATTAGCATCTCTCTTTAAGGTAATAGTAATCTTAACACCATTCTTTAAATCAGTATGATAATCAGAAATACCTTCAATAACCTTATCCCTAACAAGTTCAGCAACTCTATTTTTTAAATCCATAGTATTAACACCATATGGAACTTCAGTAACAACTATACTAGAATGATTTCCATTCTCTACTATTTCAGCCTTACTTCTAATAGTAATTGTACCTTTACCAGTTTGATAAGCCCTCATAATACCTGAATTACCAAGAATAATTCCTCCAGTTGGAAAATCTGGACCCTTTATATATTGCATTAAACCTAAAGTATCAATATCAGGATTATCAATATAAGCAACACAACCATCAATAACCTCACCTAAATTATGTGGTGGTATATTAGTGGCCATACCAACAGCAATACCCATAGTACCATTAACTAAAATATTAGGAAATCTACTAGGTAAAACAACTGGTTCATCAAGAGTTTCATCAAAGTTTTTAGTCATATCAACAGTATTTTTTCTAATATCACTAAGAAGTTCAAGCGATAACTTAGATAAACGAGATTCAGTATAACGCATTGCAGCAGCGCCATCTCCTTCAATATTACCAAAATTACCATGACCATCAATTAATAAATAACGTTGATTGAAATCTTGAGCCATTCTTACCATAGCCTCATAAATAGAACTATCACCATGTGGATGATAATTACCCATTACTTCACCAACTGTTTTAGCACTTTTTCTATGTGGTTTATCTGGAGTATAACCAGAATTAAACATACTCCATAAAATACGTCTATGAACAGGCTTAAGACCATCCCTTAAATCAGGTAAAGCACGAGACGTAATTACACTCATTGAATATTCCAAGAAAGAAGTTTTAACTTCATCAACTATATTATTTTCAGCCAAACTATCTCTTTCATGAAAATATCCACTAAACTTATCAACATCAACTTCTACTTTTTCAAGTTCTTCATCAAAAGTATCAGAACTATTTAAAGTAGATTCTTCAATATTTTCTATATTATCTTTATTATCCATAAAAGCACCTCCTAAATATCAAGATTTTGTACGTACTTAGCGTTTTCCTCAATAAAAGCTCTTCTAGGTTCTACTTCATCACCCATCAACTTAGAGAAAATTTGATCAGCAGCCATACAATCATCAACAGTAATCTTTCTCAAAACTCTTTTTTCTATATCCATTGTAGTTTCATTCAACTCTTCAGCATCCATTTCACCAAGTCCTTTCATACGAGCAATTTCAGCACGAGCACGAACATTATCAGGTAAAGTTGATAAATATGCTTCCTTTTCTTCTTCATTCAAAACATATTTACGCGACTTACCATGAGTAATTCTAAACAAAGGAGGTTGTGCAGCATATACATGGCCACCTTCAATTATTGGTTTGAAAAATCTATAAAATAAAGTCAATAATAAAACTCTAATATGAGAACCATCAACATCCGCATCGGTCATTATAATAATTTTATCATATCTAAGTTTAGATAAATCAAATTCATTTCCAATTCCGGTACCAAAAGCAGTAATAATAGTTCTTATCTCTTCATTAGAAAGTGCTCTATCAAGTCTTGCTTTTTCAACATTAAGTATCTTTCCCCTTAAAGGAAGAATTGCTTGTGTCATTGAATCTCTACCTTTTTTAGCAGAACCACCTGCACTATCCCCTTCGACTATAAATATTTCAGAAACCTTTGGATCTTTACTCTTACAATCAGATAACTTTCCAAAAAAGTTAGTAGTAGATAAATCAGATTTTCTAGTAATCTCTCTTGCCTTTCTAGCAGCATTACGAGCTCTACTAGCAAGAATCGCCTTATTAATAATTATTTTTGCATCCTCTGGATTTTCTAACAAGAACCTTTCAAAACCAGATGAAAAAACACTATCAGCAAGTTTTCTAACTTCACTATTACCAAGTCTGCCTTTAGTTTGCCCCTCAAATTGAGGATTTGGATGTTTACAAGAAATTATCATTGTAAGCCCTTCTTTAACATCATCACCAGTCAAAGAATCATCTTTATCCTTTAACATATTATTCTTTTTAGCATAACTATTAATAACTCTAGTTAATGCACGTCTAACACCCTCTTCATGTGTTCCTCCATCATGCGTATTTATATTATTAACAAATGAATAAATATTATCATTATAACTAGTATTATACTGCATAGCAACTTCAAAGAACACACCTTGTTCTTCTCCTTCTAAATGAATAATATCATCATGAATCGGAGTTTTACCTTGATTTATAAATCTTACATACTCACTAATACCACCTTCATAAATAAATTTTTCGCCAGTAGTATCTTCGTAATCTCTATCATCTCTTAATGTAATACAAAGACCTTTATTCAAAAATGCCAATTCACGAACTCTAACTTTTAAAGTATCATAATCAAAAACATCACTGTCAAATATATCAGCATCAGGCTTAAAAGTAACAGTAGTACCAGTTCTATTTTCACTACATTTATCAATTACATGAAGTGGTTCAACAGTATGTCCACCATTTTCAAATCTTATATAATTAACTTCACCATTCTTATAAACTTTAACTTCTACCCATTTAGATAAAGCATTTACAACAGACGCACCTACTCCATGTAGTCCTCCAGAAACCTTATAACCGCCTCCTCCAAACTTACCACCAGCATGAAGAACAGTATAAACAGTTTCAACAGTACTAATACCAGTTTTTGGATGGATATCAGTAGGAATACCACGTCCATCATCCTTTACAGTAATTGAATTATCTTTATTAATAATAATATCAATATTCTTACAATATCCAGCTAAAGCCTCATCAATAGAGTTATCAACAATTTCCCAAACTAAATGATGTAATCCTTTAACATCAGTAGTACCTATGTACATACCAGGTCTTTTTCTTACTGCCTCTAACCCCTCAAGAACTTGAATAGCAGAAGAATCATATTTTTTTTGATTTTCATCCATAATTTCACTTCCTATTTTACAATTTTTCCATCTTTCAAATTAAAAATACTAGCTTTGTTCAATATCTTTGAACTAATATTTTTAACATCAGTAGTAGTTATTATAAACTGTATATTAGACTTGATAAATTTTAATAAATTACTTCTTTTTTCTATATCCAATTCACTAAATATATCATCCAATAACACAATAGGATAATAACCTTTTATTTCTTTAAATATACTAATCTCACTAAGTTTTAACGATAAAATTGCCACTCTCTGTTGTCCCTGAGAACCATACAATTTTAAATTTTCATCATTAAGATAAAAATCAAAATCATCTCGATGTGGACCATATAAAGTAATTTTTTGACTAATTTCATTAACAAAATTTTCCCTATAAAAATTAATTAATTCATCCTTGTCACAACATGGTAAATTACATAAATAATTAATTCTAAGACCATCTTGTTTCATAATTTTATAATAAACACTAGAAACATTTTCATTTAACTTTGAAATAAATATCTTTCTATAATTCATTATAGTAATTGCACGGTCAATTAAATTGTTAGTAATAACATCAAAGTAATCAACATTAATATTGTTAAAACTCTTTCTTATATACTCATTTCTAATCTTTAGTATCTTATTATATTCATTCAAAACCTTAACATATGAAGGATACAATTGACACAATTCCACATTCATAAGATTTCTTCTTATAGAAGGAGACTTTTTAACAATATCTAAATCATCTGGAGAAAACATAATAACATTCAAATTAGATAAATAATCAGTAACTCTATTACAAATATTACCATCAATTCGCAATAATTTAATATTTTTTTCCAAGATAACTTCCAATTTTTTACTAATCTTTCCTACTTTAACAGTACCTCTAACTTTTCCAAATAAAAAACCTCTTTTTATAATTTCTTCATCTGTCACATTTTTGTCAAACTTAGTAAGAGCTAACATATAAATTGCATTAAGTATACTAGTTTTTCCTTGAGCATTATTTCCAATAAAAACATTAATATTTTTATTAAGTTCTATATCAATATTTTCAATTTTTCTAAAATTAATAATTTTTAAGTTTTTAACATACATATTTCAAAATAAGATAAAAATATCTCAAATTTGCATCAACTCCTAAACCAGTATACTCATACTTGCACATATATTATACCATAAAACACCCTAAAAAAAAACGATTTTAATACTTTTAATCGTTTTTTTCTTCATTTTTTCTTCTACGAATAACAGATTCTAACAAAGTAGATCTAAGAACCTGATTATCAATAGAAAAATAAGGAATATCCAATAAAACTTGTTTGTCTCTTTTAAAAGTTATAATAGTCTTTTTCTCATGCTTATTATAACTAACTAAATTATTCAAAGAAATCCAAACATTTTGCTTTACAACTGAAGATTTTACAGGAAAAAATATAATACTTCGACTTTCTTCAACCACTATTGGAGCTTTATAAACACTACCAAGAATGCTCTTTGAACTCAAGAGTCTTCCTTCATATGAACTTCCAAAATACAAACAACTACGTTCCATAATAGAATAAGCATTATCATCAACTATGTAATCACCATTAGTTTCAATAACTCTAGATTTCTTATCATTTATTGGAATAATCATTACTGTATCCCTATTAATATCATAATCCATAACATCACCCCCACACACAAAAATTAATATATAAAAATATATTGACCAATACCCTATCATACAGAGATGTCGAAATTTATCGAAAAATGTCGAAAACTATCAGAAAAATAAAAAAAGACCAAATTCTTGGTCAATTTTTAATTTTTAATAAGTTCTAATAGGTAAAATTAAAGAAATTAAACTATCATCATTTGCTTCTTTTAATAAAATCGGTTTTACTTCACCAACAAAAGTAAGTACAACTTCATCACCCTTAATTTTAGATAAAGCCTCCATCATATATTTACTACTAAATGAAATTCTTATGTTTTCAGAACAATTAACATTCATTTTTTCTTCAACTTTTCCTATTTCTAAAGACATTGAAGTAATTTTTAACAAATTATCGTTAATTTCTAAAGTAATAATATTATTATCTTTATCATTATTTAGTATACTAGCACGATCAACCATATTAAAAAACTCACTTCTGTTAACTTTTAAATCAAATAAACTATCATTTGGAATCAAATTCTTTGTATTTGGATAATTACCACTAATTAGTCTAGATTGAAATATAATGTTTTCAAAACCAAATATAATCTTACTATTATATATATACATGTTAACGTTACCATCAAAATCACTAGGTAAAATCTTAAATAATTCACCTAAATTTTTACTTGGTATAATAATATCTACTAATTTTTGAAAACTATCAGATAAATTAATCTTCTTAAGTGCCAATCTATAAGAATCAGTTGCACTACATTCTAATAATTTATCACTAATTTTTATATTAACACCAGTTAACACTACTCTAGCCTCATCCATACTAGTAGCATAATTAGTTTGAGCAATCATATTTTTAACTTCATTAACAGGTAAACTAATAACATCTGAAGAAAGTGTTAAATCTATTTGGGGATATTCCTTAATATCAATACCATTTAAACTAAATTCACTATTTTCAGTATAAATCATTACCTTATAATCATCAAAAAGCTCAACATTAATAAACTTATCTTCTAATTTTCTTATTATATCTAATATATATTTACCTTTTATAACAATACTACCAGTGTTAACAATTTCAATATCATCACTTTTCTCAATAATAGATTGAATAGTTATATCATTATCAGAAGCAGTAAGAACTAATTTATCATCAAAAAGTTCGAATTTTATTCCTGAAAGTATTGGTATAATATTCTTATTTGATAAAGCTTTTGAAACATTATTAAGTGCTTCAAGTAAAACATTTTTTTTAATTCTAAATTTCATATTTCATTCCTTCTTTCTTTTTATTATATTTATTATTTATATTATTACTGTTAATATTGTTAATAAGTCATTATTTTTCTTATCTATAAACAGTTTAAACTAATTTTATTATGTTAATAAGTCGTCAATTTATTAACATCTACTAACATCATTATGTTAATTGCTTCTCAATATTATCAATAGCACTCTTTAAACTACTATTAGTTTTCATCTCACCAGCTATCTTATTACATGCATGTATTACAGTAGCATGATTCTTACCAGAAAACTCGATACCAATTCTTTCATACGACTCATCCGTTAGTTTTCTACATAAATACATAGCAACTTGCCTTGGAATAGCAAGACTAGGAGTTCTCTTTTTAGACTTCATATCTTCATAAGAAATCTTATAAAAATTAGCTACTTCTTTTTGAATTCTCCTAATATTATTACTATCAGTAACTTGTTTCTTTGTAAAATCTTTTAAAGCTTCCATAGCAAAATCAACTGTAATATTACTTTCATTCATAATAGCGGAGTAAGCAACCAATCTATTTATTGATCCCTCAAGCTGTCTTACATCATTACCAACATTTGAAGCAATATAATTAACAACATCATCATTAAGTATTATATTTTCTCCACGAATCTTCTTCTTTATAATTGCTACTTTAAGAGAAGTATCCGGAGGATCAATATCAACTTGTAATCCCCAGCAAAATCTAGTTTTTAAACGATCTTCTAGAAATTTCAAATCTTCAGGAGACCTATCCGAAGAAACAATAATCTGTTTACTATCATTATACAAGTTATTAAAAGTATGAAAGAACTCTTGTTGAGACTTTTCTGCTCCACCTAAAAATTGAATATCATCAATAATTAAAACATCTATATTTCTATACTTATTTTTAAAGAACTCAATATAATCTAAATTATTCATATTCTGTTGATTATTTCTAGATAATCCCACAAAATCATTCATAAAGTTATCACACGTTACATACAAAACTCTAAGTTTATGCTTGTTAACAATATAATTACCAATGGCGTGCATTAAATGGGTTTTACCAAGACCACTATTTCCATAAATAAAAAGTGGATTGTACATAGTACCAGGATTTTCTGCAACCGCTAAAGCAGCAGCTTGTGCAAACTTATTAGATTCCCCAACTACAAAACTTTCAAAAGTATAATTACTTTTTAAATTAGAATTAAAACTATTATAAGAACTAAAGTCATTAACTTTAACTGGTTCATTTTCCTTTTTATCAACTTCTAAAATGCTATTTAAATCTTTCTGTAAAATATAAACTATGCTATCAACAGGATTTGTTAATAACTTATTAAAACTATCTAATATTAATTGTTTATAATGTTCATCAATATGATTCTTATAAAACATAATAGGAACAACTAAACGTATACTGTTATCCTTTATATCAAAAAAATCAATACCATTAAACCAGGTTTCAAAAGACATTGAATCTAAATTAACACTAATCTCATCTAAAACTTTTTTCCATAAAGAATTATTGTCCATTGAAACCACTCTCCCCATCATAAAGTATTTGCAACTAATTACATTGTAATACAAATTGTTAAAAAATAAAATAGTAAAAAAGTTATTAACAAGTTATTAACAGACTTATTAACATACGATTTCCTTTGTTTATATATAATAAATTAATTTTCAACAAATTTCAACAATTTTTTTATTAACAAATTAACAATGTAACAATTATTAACTGTTAATTAACGTTGAAACTGTTAATTTCAAAAAAAACATTGACAACTACCCTATTTTTTTCTTATAATAATAGCGAATAAGTTTGGAGGTGCAAGAAGTGAAAAAAGGAACATATCAACCTAATAAGCGTAGAATGAAAAAGAAACATGGTTTTTTCTCACGTATGAAATCAGGAATAATTAACAGCAGAAGAAGAAAAGGCAGAAAAAAATTATCAAAATAATATCCACTAGAAAAAGTGGTTTTTTCCTTATAAGGGGGTAAATATGAAAAAAATTAATATCATCAAAAAATCAGATGAATTTAGTTCAATAATAAAAAAAAGAAATGGTGTTTCAAATAAATACTTTATATTAAATATAGAAAACAACGATTCTAATATCCCAAAATTTGGTATAACATTTGTAAAACATATAGGAAACGCTGTAACAAGAAACAAATTAAAACGTAGAACTAAATCAATAATAGATAATAATAAAAATATTTACCAAGATAATAAAAAATATATAATTATCATAAAGAAAGATGCTGTTGACATTACTTATCAAGAAATGGAAAAACAACTAATTTCTATTTTTAAAAAAGGAGAACAATATGAAAAATAAAATAACTAAAATATTAACTGTCTTTTTATTACTAATAACACTATCTGGTTGTACAAAAACATTAACAGACAGTGATAATAAACCAGTAAAATATGAAAAAACTGGCCAAAACGTAACAGAAAATATAGTATGTAAACCAACAGATAAAGAATTAATAAAACTATATGAAGACAACAAAAAAGATATATCAAAACTACCAGATTGTGACAACTTAAAAATATCTGGAGAATATGAAGGACTATGGAACACTCTATTTGTAAGACCATTAGCATTCATAATAATTAACCTAAGTAAAATAGTAGGTAGCATAGCAATATCATTAGTAATAATAACTCTTATATTAAGAGGAATATTATACCCAGTAACTAAAAAAACTGCTATACAATCTGAAATGATGAAAAAAGCTCAACCAGAATTAACTAAGTTAGAAAAGAAATATGAAAATAAAACAGATCCTGAATCAATGAATAAAAAAGGTCAAGAAATGTTAGCAATATATAAAAAATACAACATAAATCCAATGTCAGGATGCATATTTGCTTTCTTACAATTACCTATTCTATTAGCATTCTGGGAAGCAATTCAAAGAGTACCTGCAATATATGAAGAAACATTTATAGGAATAAATATGGGAATAACACCATGGACTGCTATAACAAATGGAAATTGGTATTACATAATAATACCAGCACTAATTGTTGTAACAACATATTTCTCATATAAAAATAATAAACAAATGCAAAATAAAGACAACGCAATGGCAAATCAAATGAATATGATGATGAACTTCATGACTATATTCATAGGATTCATGGCATTTACTCTACCAACAGCGATAGCATTTTACTGGATTACATCATCATTATTTACAATAGTTCAAAATAAATTAGTTAACAGGAGTCTTAAAAATGGAGAATAAAATATATACAGGAAAAACAAAAGAAGAAGCAATATCTAATGCTTTAATAGATTTAAATGCTAAACAAGATGAAGTAATAATAATAGAAAAAGAAACAAAAAAAACATTATTTAATAAAAAAGTAGAAATACTTGCAATAACAAAATCAGAATTAAATAAAGAAATAAAAGACTTTTTATACAAAACAGTAAAAGATATGGGATTTGATTGTAACATTGAAACAAAAACAAGAGACACACAATTAATATATAACATAATCTCGTCAACATCTTCAGTTTTAATTGGTAAAAATGGAAAAACTATTGATTCTTTACAAACACTAGCAAGTCAAATGGTTTCAACAAAATACAACACATTCTATAAATTTACTGTAGACGTAAATGATTACAAAAATCAAAGAAAATCAAGACTAGAAAAACTAGCAAAATTCACAGCAAAAGACGTTGCAAAATCTAAACAACCAGTTAGTTTAGAACCAATGAATTCATATGAAAGAAGAATAATTCACAACGTATTAACAAACTCAAAAGATGTAATAACACAAAGCGAAGGTGAAGAACCAAATAGATACGTTGTAATAAAACCAAAAGAAGACTAAAAAATTAGTCTCCTTTTTTTTCATACTTTTGCCAATCTTCATACTCAGTCATATGATTAAACATCTTTTTAATAAAACCTTGTGAATGATACATTTTAATAAGTTTTTTCTTTTCATTAATTGAATTAGGATTATACTTAGTTTGATTAGTCCTCAAATCAGTAACTTTACTTTTAGTATAATACTTTCCAAAATAAAATAACTCCCCTTCTATATCTTCATTATCATATATATCAGTAACCATTTTATTAATTTTTTTATGATGAATATGGCCATACTCCCCTTTAGGATTATGAGTAACAATAATCTTCCAATTATAAGCATTAATAATTTTATCCAAATCATTTTTTATATCATTATAACAAAATTTCCAATTATCTCTTTTTCCTTTTGTCTTATCCGGATACCAAAGCGCAATTAATTCATCATCAGTTCTATTTAAAACACGCTTTATTTCATTCAAACGAACTTTATTCTTACCACAAGTAACACAAACAACAACATAATCTCCATCAATAAGATGTCCTCCACCCCATAAAGTTTCATCATCAGGATGTGCAACAATCATCAATTTGTCATATCTATTAAAATCAATCTTTTTTAAATCTTTATCCAAGTTATGATAAAAATTAAAAAAATAGATCAAAGTACCAAAAATGACACAAACAATTAATATAATAATAAATTTAAAATACTTCATCAAATCACCCAAAAAACAATTTCACTTACCAATTATACCATCTTATGCATAAAAATCAAATAAAAAAATAAATACCCAAACTAAAAAAATGTAAAAAAAGTATAAAAACAAATAAATTGCGCAAAAAAGCACGAAAAATGTGATATATTAAAAAAAATATGATATAATACAATGCGTAAAAAAGAGGTGGTACAAATGAATGACACAATCGCAGCAATATCAACAACATTAGGAGTCGGAGCAATTTCAATAATAAGAGTCTCAGGATTAGAGGCAATAAAAGAAGTAAATAAAATTACTAAAGCAAACATTCTAGAAAAAGAAAGTCACACAATAACTTATACATATATTGAAGACAATAACCAAACAATAGATGAAGTACTAGTAACAATAATGAAAGCACCCAAAACATTCACAAGAGAAGACATAGTAGAAATAAACTGTCATGGTGGAATAGCGACAACTAAAAAAGTATTAGAATTACTATTAAAACAAAATATTCGTTTAGCAGAACCAGGAGAATTCACAAAAAGAGCATTCTTAAATGGAAGAATAGACTTAACTCAAGCAGAAGCAGTAATGGACTTAATAAATGTAAAAAGTGATACAGCAAGACAAATAGCAATAAATAATTTAAAAGGAAATACAACAAAAAAGATAAGAACACTAAGAGAAAAACTATCTGATATACTAGCAAACATTGAAGTTAACATAGACTATCCAGAATACCAAGATATTGAAGAAATGACAGTAGAAAAAATAAAAGATGAATTAGATAATATTAAAGACGAACTAGACAAAATAATAGAAAACTCTAAAAATAGTAAAATAATCAAAGATGGAATAAACGTTGCAATAATAGGAAGACCAAACGTTGGAAAAAGTAGTATTTTAAATATGTTCTCTGGATATAACAAAGCAATAGTAACAGACATAGCAGGAACAACAAGAGACATAGTAGAAGAATCAATAATATTAGATGGAATAGGGCTTAATCTAATAGACACTGCTGGAATAAGACAAACAAAAGACATAGTAGAACAAATTGGGGTAGAAAGATCAAAACAAGCAATAGAGAAAGCAGATTTAGTTTTACTAGTACTAAATAACAATGAACAACTTCAAAAAGAAGATAAAGAGTTATTAGAACTATCTAAGGATAAAAAAAGAATAATAATTATAAATAAAAATGATTTAGAAAAGAAAATAGATATAAATGAGTTAAAACAAGAAGAAATAGTTACAACAAATACATTAAATGATGATGGTATAAAAGAACTAAAAGAAAAAATAAAAGAAATGTTTAACCTAGATAAAATAGAAACAAAAGATTACAACTATGTATCAAATATAAATCAATTAAAAAAAGTTGAAGAAGCTAAAAACTCTATAAAAAACATAAGACAAAATATAGAAAATAATTTACCAATAGATATTATAGAAATAGATTTAAAATATATTTGGGATGTCCTAGGAGAAGTAATAGGAGAAACATATCAAGAAGAATTACTAGATAATTTATTTAGCAAATTCTGTGTAGGAAAGTAGGGATAATATGAAGTATGAAATAATCGTAGTAGGAGGAGGACACGCCGGATGCGAAGCAGCATTAGCAGCATCCAGAAAAGGTCATAAAACACTTTTAATAACAGGAAACATTAAAAACATAGCAGACGCCCCATGCAATCCTTCAATCGGAGGACCAGCCAAAGGAGTAGTAGTAAGAGAAATAGACGCCCTTGGTGGCGAAATGGGTAAAAACACAGACAAATCTATTCTTCAAATAAAAAAATTAAATACAAAAAAAGGACCAGCAGTTCAAGCACTAAGAGCTCAAATAGACAAAACAATTTATCCACAAGAAATGTTAAAAACATTACAAAATGAAAAAAATCTAGAAATAAAAGAAGACATAGTAGAAGACCTAATCGTAGAAAATAATACTATAAAAGGAGTCCTTACAAAAAATAATGAAAGAATATATGCAGACGCAGTAATATTAACAACAGGAACATATTTAAAAGGAATGATTCTGCGTGGAGATAAAAAACACTCTGGAGGACCACACGGAGAAGAGCCATCACTTCATCTAAGCGATAAATTAAGAGAATTAGGATTTACAATTCAACGACTAAAAACAGGAACACCACCAAGAATCAAAAAAGACACAATAGACTTCACCAAAGGATTAGAACAACCCGGAGACAAATATCCATTAACATTTTCCTATATGAATGAAGTAAAATATGATATAAAAAACCAAGAAAAATGCTATTTAATCTATACAACACCAGACACACATATGATAATAAATGAAAACTTACAAAAATCTAGTATGTATGGGGGATACGTCGAAGGAGTAGGACCAAGATACTGTCCATCAATCGAAGACAAAATAGTAAGATTCAACGATAAAGAAAGGCACCAACTATTTCTAGAACCAGAAAGCCTATATTATGATGATATATACATTCAAGGATTTTCAACAAGCATGCCAGAAGATATTCAAGAACAAATGGTTCATTCATTACCAGGATTAGAAAATGCAAAAATATTGAAATACGCTTATGCAATAGAATACGATGCAATAGACCCAACTCAATTAAAACAATCATTAGAAACCAAATTAATAGAAAATTTGTTTACTGCAGGTCAAATAAATGGTACATCAGGATATGAAGAAGCAGCATGTCAAGGTCTAATCGCAGGAATAAATGCATCTTTAAAACTAGAAGACAAAAAACCATTAATCCTAAAAAGAAATGAAGCCTACATCGGAGTTCTAATAGATGATTTAGTAACAAAAGGAACAAAAGAACCATATCGTCTATTAACATCACGAGCAGAATATAGACTACTTTTAAGAGATGATAATGCAGATCAAAGACTATCAGAAAAAGGACATGAAATAGGACTTCTAAAAGAAGAACAATATCAAAAATATAAGCAAAAAGAACAAAAAATAAATGAACTAATCGAAGAATTAAAAACAAATTATATAAAACCAACAAATAATGAACTAGATATTGAGTTAAAAGATAGAATATCATTATTTGAACTATTAAAAAGGCCAGAAATAAATCTTTCAGTTTTAACAAAATATTTAAAAAACAACTATGAAGAAGAAATAATAAATAAAACTCAAATAATAGTAAAATATGAAGGTTACATAAAAAAACAAGAAAGAGAAGCAAAAAAAATGTCCGAATATGATGAAATAACAATACCAGAAGACACAGACTTCACTAAAATTAGTAATCTAGCGCTAGAAGCAAGAGAAAAATTGCAAAAAGTAAAACCAACATCAATTGGACAAGCAATGCGAATAAGCGGAGTAAATCCATCTGATATATCAATACTAATGATTTATTTAAAAAGGGGAAATAAAAATAATGACTAAAGAAGAATTTATAAAAGAATTAAAAAAAATAAATATAATACTAAACGAAGACCAACTAGAACAATTAAATAAATACTACAAAATCTTAGTAGAAGAAAACAAAAAAATAAATCTAACAGGAATAACTGCTAAAAAAGAAGTATACTTAAAACACTTTTACGATTCATTAGCATCAGCACCTTTAATTGAAAACAAAAACATAAAATTATGTGATATAGGAAGTGGAGCAGGTTTTCCTGGAGTAGTCTTAAAAATAGCATACCCAGAACTAGATGTAACATTAGTAGATTCACTTGAAAAAAGAACAAAATTCTTAAATTACTTAATAAAAGAATTAAATCTAGAAAACATAAAAGTAGAAACAGCAAGAATAGAAGAATACTCAAAAAAACATCAAGAAGAATTTGATATAGTAACATCACGAGCAGTAGCAAGCATTCCCGTAATACTAGAAATGGCTTCACAATTAGTAAAAGTAAAAGGATACTTTATAATCCTAAAAGCAAAAGTCGAAGAAGAATTATTAAAATCCGAAAATGCTCTAAAGACACTAAACTTTAGGTTAGAGAAAATGTATCAATTCGAATTACCAGTAGAACAAAGTACAAGAACAATCTTAAAAATAAGAAAATTAAACAAAGTATCACAAACTTACCCAAGAGATTTTGCAAAAATTAAGCATAGACCATTGTAAAGTCTCTTTTTTTATTGTATAATTTACATTAGGGGAACTAAAAAGAATGAAAAGAGGGATAATATGAACTTGGAAAAAGAAGTATTCGAACTTAATATAAATGATATAATGCCAAATAGATTTCAACCAAGAGAAATATTTGATGAACAAGCATTAAATGAGTTAGCTTTGTCTATAAAAGAACACGGAGTAATTCAACCAATAATAGTAAGAAAAATTGGTGACAAATACGAAATAATAGCAGGAGAAAGAA
The DNA here is from genome assembly GCA_934101185.1 of uncultured Bacilli bacterium. GTDB lineage: Bacteria > Bacillota_I > Bacilli_A > RF39 > UBA660 > JAEDJI01. The sequence continues at coordinate 267,575 of CAKOQD010000001.1, forward strand.
GATATCGCGCTTCACAATTAGCAGGAAAAACAACAATACCAGCATTAGTAAGAGACATAGACGATAAAGAAACAGCTAAAATTGCTTTACTTGAAAATCTTCAAAGATCTGATTTAACCCCAATCGAAGAAGCAAAAACATATCAAACAATTCTAAAATTAGATAATATAACTCAAGAAGAATTAGCAGCAAACTTAGGAAAATCACAATCAACAGTGGCTAATAAATTAAGACTTCTAAACTTAGCAGAAGAAGTTCAAACAGCATTATTAAATAAACAAATATCAGAACGCCATGCTAGAAGTCTATTAAACGTTCCAAATTTAGAAGATCAAAAGAAACTATTAAACCAAGTAATAATGAATAGATTAACAGTAAGACAATTAGATGATGAAATAATGGCCTTAACTGGAAAAAAACCACAAGAAGAACAACAAATAGAACATCAAAATAAAAGTGTTTTAGAAGAACATATAAATAAAATTGAAAATGATATAGTAGCAAATGCACCACAACCACAAGAACAAACACCAGTAAGTGTAAATAATAATCAACAAGAACCACAAATAGTAACTATGTCAAACGAAATAAAAGAAACACAACCTGAAGTTCAAACTGAAATCAAAGCTGAACCACCAACATCAAAACCTAACATTTTTGATATGTTAAGACAAGAATCTACACAAGATACAGCAATAGAGCAACCATCAATTCCAACAATAGATATTAACACTGATGTACAAAATCAATCACTAAACACCAACGAACAACCTATAAAAACTGAACAATCAATAAATATTCCTACTATAACTGAAACACAACCACAAGAAATAAAACCATTACAAGAACAAACATTAGTAGGTGTAAATGCTAATCAATCAGAACCACAAATAGTAACTATACCAAATGAGTCAAAAGAAGAACAACCAAGTTATAATCAAGTATATGACTTAAGATTCGCTATAAATAACGTCAGACAAGCAGTACAAAACACAGAAAAGTTTGGTTTCAATGTTGATGTTCAAGAATTTGACTTAGACAATGTTTACCAAATCATAATAAAAATAGACAAAAACAAATTTTAATGCCTATATATAGGCATTTTTTTAATATAAAAATAAAAACATGAAAAATAACTTTAAAAACACAGAAATTTTTGATAGAATATATATAGTATAAAGAAAGAAATAGGTGGTAACAAAATGGGAAAAGTAATATCTTTAATAAATCAAAAAGGTGGAGTAGGTAAAACTACTACAAGTATTAATCTTTCTGCGTCATTAGCATTATTAAATAAAAAAGTTCTATTAATAGATCTAGATCCACAATGCAATGCAACAACAGGAATAGGTATAAACAAAGGAGAAATAGAAAAGAGTATTTACAACGTTTTAAATGACACATCAACAATTGAAGAAACTATAATAAAAACAAAATACAAAAATCTATACGTACTTCCAGCAAACATAAACCTAGCAGGAATAGACATCGAATTAGAACACAAAGAATCAAATATATCAAAGGCAGAACAATTAAAATATCACATTAGTAAAATAAAAGATCAATATGATTACATAATAATAGATTGTCCTCCATCACTTGGCATAATAACAACAAATGCCCTAACAGCATCAGACTCAGTAATAATTCCAGTACAATGCGAATTCTTTGCATTAGAGGGAATTACTCAATTATTAAAAGCAATAATGTATACTCAAGCCAATCTAAATCCTAATTTAGCAATTGAAGGTGTACTATTAACAATGCTAGATGTAAGAACAAACTTAGGATTAGAAGTAGTCGAAGAAATAAGAAAATATTTCAAAGACAAAGTATACAACACAATAATTCCAAGACTTATCAGATTAACAGAAGCACCATCACATGGAAAACCAATAATAGCATATGATCCAAAAAGTAGAGGATCAGAAGCCTATCTAAATTTAGCCAAAGAGGTGATTGAAGCAAATGGAAACAAATAATAAAACAAGAAGAGCCCTAGGAATAGGACTAGAAGAACTATTCAACATTGAAGACATTAACTATGACAAAGTAGAAGAAAAAATAATGGAAACAGTAGAATTAGATGAAGTAAAAGAAATAAAACTATCTGATTTAAGAGTAAATCCATACCAACCTAGAAAAATATTTGACGAAGAAGCACTTCAAGAACTAGCAGAATCAATAAAAGAACATGGAGTTATTCAACCAATAATAGTCAAAAAAAGCATAAAAGGTTACGAAATAGTAGCAGGAGAAAGAAGATATCGTGCTTCACAATTAGCAGGAAAAGAAACAATACCAGCAATAATTAGAGATTTTACAGATGAACAAATGATGGAAATCGCAGTATTAGAAAACCTTCAAAGAGAAAACCTAAATCCAATCGAAGAAGCAGAAGCATACAAAAATCTAATGCAAACACTAAACTTAAACCAAGAACAACTAGCAAAAAAAGTTGGTAAGTCAAGAAGTCACATAACAAACATCCTTGGAATACTAAACCTACCAGAATCAATAAAAGACTTAATTATTACAAATAAAATAACAATGGGACACGCCAGAGTATTATCAAAACTAGAAGATAAAGAAAAAATAGAAACATTAGCGGCAAAAACAATCACAGACAATTTAAGCGTAAGACAACTAGAACAACTATCATCAAATAATAGTGAATACGAAAGAAAAAATAAAATTGCTAAACAACATAAAGAAAAATCAAGCGAGTACATTGATTTAGAAAAACAACTATCAGAATATTTTGGAACAAGAGTAAAACTAAATAATAAAAAAATGGAAATATCATATGAAAATGATAATGACCTAAACAGAATATTAGAAATAATGAACTATATAAGTAGGTGATAAAAATGAGCTTTATAGATTTTTTAATAAAAAACAATATTCATGAGCTAATACTATTCATACTAATAGGATTAACCATGTATATAATTTTAAAAAAATTACTATTAACAAACAATGAAAAAATAAATAGAAAACAACAAACAATGAAAAAACTAATAGTAAACATATTAAAATACATAATAATAATATTCTTAATCCTAAAACTATTAACAATCATAGGAATAAATGTTAGCTCAATAATCGCAGGATTAGGAATAGCATCAGTAATTATAGGATTAGCACTACAAGACATCATGAAAGATGTTCTTTCTGGTATTTTTATCATTATAGAAAACCAATATGATGTTGGAGACGAAGTAGAAATTAATAAATGTCAAGGATACATAATAGACTTAGGATTAAGATCAACTAGAATAAAAACATTCGATTCAGATATCGTTACTATAGCAAATAGAAATATATCAGTAGTAAAAAATTGTTCAAGAGAAAAACCAACTGTCATATTAGATTTACCATTTCCATACGAAACACCAAATAAAAAAGTTCTAGAAATGCTAGAAAATGTAAAAACAAGGGTAGAAAACGAATTACAAAATAGTTCAAAAAACTTCAGAATACTTGGACTTCAAAATTTTGAAGATTCATGTATAAAATACAGAGTCATGTATGAAACAAAAAAAGACCAAAGATATTCCACAAGAAGAGCAATTAATATGATAATAAAAGAAGAATATGATAAATCAAAAATATCTATTCCATACAACATATTAGAGGTAAGGAATGGAAAATAAAAATTACACAATAGGTACAAAAGTAGTAATGAAAAAACAACATCCATGTGGAACAAATCTTTGGGAAATAACAAGACTTGGTGCTGATATAAAAATAAAATGTTTAAATTGCAAAAGAGAAGTAATGATACCAAGAGTAGAATTTAATAAAAAAATAAAAAAGATAGTGGAGGACTAAAATGGCAAGAAAAAAGAAACAAAAAAAACTAGTATTACACCCAGTTACAGGATTTATAGTTTTAATCGCAGTAGTCATAGTATTAAGTGCAATACTATCACTTTTAAATATTTCAGTCACATACAACACAATCAATACACAAACTAACAAACTAGAACAAACAATAATAACAGTTACCAATATGCTAAGTTATGAAGGTGTAAAAACAATGATTTCAAATGCCGCCACTAACTTCATAAGTTTTACAACACTTTCAACACTAATAATAACTTTAATAGGAATAAAAGTAGCAGATGCAACTGGATTAATCCAAACATTTATGAAAAGAAGATTAAGTAAATTCAATCCAAAATTCATAACATTCTTAATAATGATACTAGCAATATTTTCAAGTATAGTAAATGAAGTAGGTTATGCACTTTTAATACCACTTGGAGCATTATTGTTCCTATTTAATGGACGTAACCCTCTAGCAGGAGTAGCATCAGCATTCGCCGGAGTAGCATTTGGATATAGTATAAGCTTCTTTGTTGGTTCAATAGATATTAATCTAATACCATACACAATGAAAGCTGCAAGATTAATAGATGAAACATTCTACGTTAGAATGACATCAAATCTTTATATAATGATTCCTTCATGTATTTTACTTGCTCTAACAGGAACAATAGTAACAGAAAAAATTATAGTAAAAAAATTAGGAAGATACGTATCTAAAAAACATGATGAATTAGGAAAAACAAAAGAAATTGAATACTTAGATTTACAATATGAAGAACAAAAGAAAATAAAAGAAGAAGAAAGAGAAAAGAAAGGTAGTAAATATGCTAAAATATCAGCATTAATAGTAATACTAATATTTATTTATATGATAATACCAGGACTGCCTCTATCAGGAATGCTACTAGACTTAAATGAAAAAGCATATGTAGACCAATTATTCGGAAATAATTCATATTTTCAAGATGGATTTACATACATGCTAGCACTATTCTTCATAATAACAGGAATTGCCTATGGAATAGGAGCAAAAACTATAAAAAATGATAAAGACTTAATAGAAAAAACTAGTGAGGGACTATCATCACTTGGACTGCTTTTATTAATGATTTTCTTTGCAGCACAATTCATATCAATATTTAAAGAAACAAACATTCCAACAATAATAGTAGTAGCCTTAACAAACTTTTTAAAAATGTTACCACTATCAGGATTAGCACTAGTAATTATATCAATAATAATAATAGCAATAGCAAATATATTTATGCCAACATCAATGGCAAAATGGACAATAATATCACCAGTAATGGTGCCTATGCTAATGCAACTAAATATATCTCCACAATTTTCACAATTTATATTTAGAGCAGCAGAATCTATGACAAACGGAATAACACCAGTATTAGCATACTTTGTTGTATACGTGGGATATTTAAATATATATAACAAAGATAAAGAAAAAACATATGGAATAAGAGATGGTATAAAATTAATGATGCCATACTTTATATGGATGACATTAATTTGGATATTAATAATAATTTCATGGTATTTAATTGGTTTACCATTAGGACCAAAAGTATACCCAACATTATAATAATACAAGGAGTGATAAAATGAGTTTAAAAGCAGGAATAGTAGGACTACCAAACGTAGGAAAATCAACATTATTTAATGCCATAACAAAAAAAAGTATATTAGTAGCAAACTATCCATTTGCAACAATAGACCCAAATGTTGGAATAGTAACAGTTCCAGATGAAAGATTACAACACTTAGAAGAAATCTATCTACCACAAGAAATAAAGCCCGCTACATTTGAATTTGTAGACATTGCAGGAATCGTAAAAGGAGCATCACTTGGCGAAGGATTAGGGAACAAATTTCTATCACACATAAGAGAAACAGATGCAATATGTGAAGTAGTAAGATGCTTTAATGATAAAGAAATAACCCACGTCGAAGGAAGCGTTGACCCAATAAGAGACGTTGAAATAATTAATTTAGAGCTAGCACTTGCAGACCTAGAAATAATTACCAATAGAATAGACAAAATTAAGAAAAAAGCAGAAACAACTAAAGATAAAGAAGCATTAATAGAATTATCTGCTCTTCAAAAATCAAAAGAAGCATTAGAAAAAAACATTCCCTTAAGATTAATTGACTACACAAAAGAAGAACTATTTGCTATTAAGTCATTTAATTTTATAACATTAAAACCACACATATATCTAGCAAATATCGATGAAAACGAAATCGGTATAGAAAATGATTATGTAAAAAAATTAAAAGAATATGCAGAAAAAGAACAGGCAAAAGTAATAACAGTATCTGCTAAAATAGAATCAGAATTATCAGAATTAAATGATGAAGATAAAAACGAAATGTTAAAAGACTTAGGAATAGATCAAAGTGGTCTAGACAAATTAATCGAAGCAACATATTCATTATTAGGCTTAAAAACCTACTTCACATGCGGTCCACAAGAAGTAAAAGCATGGACATACAAAGATGGAATGAATGCAAAAGAATGCGCTGGAATAATTCACTCAGACTTTGAGAAAGGCTTTATTAAAGCAGAAGTAATCGCATACAAAGACTTAATAGAATATGGCGATGAAACAAAAGTAAAAGAAAATGGAAAATTCAGAATCGAAGGTAAAGAATATTTGATGCAAGATGGAGATGTCTGTCACTTTAGATTTAATTTGTAAAAATGAGATTTAACCCTCATTTTTTATTTTTAAATAAACAACTATTTACAAGAACCTAACAAATAGTATATAATTTAAGTAGAATAAGGAGTTAAATATGGATAGAGAATTTATTGAAGTAATTAATCAAAATAATGAAAAAGAAAAAATAGAAATATTTGCACAAGTAAAATCAGAGAAAAATAACAAATTATATGTGTTATTAACACCAGACGAGGAAATAAATGATGAGGTAAATATTGCTATAGCAACTCTTGAAGAAAAAGAAAATGAATTTTACATGAATTTAGTTGAAGATCAAGAAGAACTAAACTATGTATATGACCTAATAATAAAATCATTAAAAGAAGGTGAATAAAATGGAAAATCAAAATGCAGAACAATTAATAAACAGTATTAATAGAGAATACTATGTTCAAAAAATCGAATCATTACGAAAACAAAAACTAAATTTAAAAATGGGAAAAGATAGATATGTAGGAACTGGAATAAAAAAATCATCAAAACCAATTTCACGACGTCAAGCAGAATTAGAAATTAAAATGATAGAATCTGAAATAGAAGATTTAGAACAAAAAAGAATGGAAATGAAATTCGTACAACAAACATTACAACATGAAACAAGAAAAATGGAAGGTTTGGTAAAAGAATCAGAATTAACAAATAAATTGGCAACATTATTAGAATATAGAAATGACAATCAAACTCAAAAAGAAATAAGAAAAGCAAGAATAAATACAAGAAAAAATATATCTGATCAAACTCAAAAAATATCAAAAGACATGTACAAGCTATTAAAAAATAATAAGCATTTAAGAATTAATAGTTCCTGGACAATCGCATCAAAATTTTCACACAGTCAATATGAAATGAATACAATTTTTGAAGAAATGCAAATTGAAATAACAGACGATTATATTAAAGGTAGTAAATCATTAGAATTAGATAATGCAAGAATTCGAAGAGCAATAGATGCAATGAATGGTGAAATAAATCAAGATAATATAAACTTTAGAGGAAGAGAATCTTTATCAATTTTCTATAAATTAAATAGTTTTGTAAATCAACACTATAACCTCGAAAGTAAAGAAAGCGCATTAGTAGAAAAACTTCATTCAAACTATAAAGAAATAATGGAACAATCAAGAGAAATATGGTATTTGGATGAATTAATAGATATATTTAAAAACACCTCAATATCCAAATCACAATTATATCAAAGTATGTGCAGTGTAAAAGAACAACAAATAAGTGAATTACGTTCCTTAATAAGCACAAGTGAACAACAATATGAAAATTCAGGTTTAAAAGGTAAAATTGAAGCATCAGCTAGAATAGTAGCACTCCAAAAGCAAATAGAATTTATCAACCAAGAAATGCTAGAAAGTAGAGAAAATCAACAAAAATATGAACAACTTCAAAGTCAATATCTAGAATTAAAAAGTACTTTAGTTCAATTATTAGAAAAATATCCTGAATTAAATAAAAATAGAATAAATATTAAAACAGAGATATTAAGAGAACAACTTAAAAACGAATATGAACCAAAAGAAGAACATCAAGAAAAAGAAATACAAGTAGAAGACAAACAACAAATAAAAAACATAGAGCTAGATGAAAATCTTCAAATCCAAAGAACACAATTATATCAACAATATATGGTAGAAAAAGTAAAAAATACCGATTTAGGAAAAATGCCATTTTCAGAATATCTAAAAGTAACAAGACCAAATTCAAGAGAACTAATAGAAATAGAACAATCAAGAGAAAATATGGCTAATATTATATATGATGAATATTTAAAATACTATGAACTTTTAGATGACAAAACATCAGCAATGAGTTTCGAACAATTTGCAAATAAAAAATACGGAGTAGAAAATGTTGATATACCGATTGCATATGAAGAAAACTATAGAAAAATAAGAAAAAAATAGACACCAAAGTCTATTTTTTTAACTCATTCTATTTTTCTTTTTTCCTAATTTCGAAGTCTTATAAAACTTATAAAGTCCAGGGGAAATAACTAAATCAAACTCCCCAATATACTCAGTAACCTCAGCATTATAACCAAGTTTCATTTCATTAAGACCTTTAAACTTATTATTATTTCCAAAGTATCCAGTAATAGCATTCAAATGGAAATAAACAGCACCAAGCTTTGCATATTTTTCAATAATATGCCACTTAAGTAAGAAATTAGGATAATAAAGCCCATATTTAGGATTATATCCCTCTATTAAAAGCTCAACACCATACTTTTCGATAATGACTCCTGTTGCACCAATAATAATACCTTGTGGATTCTTCTCAAAAAGTGATGAAGCATACTCCAATTCCTTTTTATAAGTAGCAAGTAACTTATCTGAAGTAATCTTAGAATTAGTAAGCTTATTATCAATTTTATTATTTCTACCAGCTTCCTGTATCTTAGAATTAATATCCTCATTATTAGCAATTTCGTCTTCATATAATTTTTTAATATTAGTCAAATACTTCTCAGTATTAAGCTTAGCAAAATAAAGCTCAAACTTATTACCAAAAAACTCTCCAAAATCTTTATAATAATTCAGCTTTCTATAATGCTTCTTATAAACAAAACTATAAAAAATTTCCATATCATTATGATTGCCCTGTACTATTTCAACACCCCTAGATTGAGCCTTTCTAATCTTATTTTTAATATTACTATCAAAATTTTTATACAAAGACTCAGCAGAACCAGTTACCTTTAAAATAGCATTCCATCTTGGCTTTTCAGTACCAAAAAACTTATTATCACCAAAATAACTATATCCATTATTTTGTAAAAAAACTATTATATCATTTTGATAAGGACTTGGTATGACATTACCATCTTTATCCCTTTTATTAGCAACAACCGGAGGATCAATCTTTAAAAACACATAATTACTCTTTGCTAAATACCTCTTTAATTTTCTAGAAAGCTCAGTAATAAGTTGTTTATTATCATAATCAATCAAAAAACCACGAGGAGCATAAGCATACTTATGACCAAAAAACAACTTTTTAGTAAGCATTAAAGTAGCGCCAATAAGCATATTAGAATTATCAACAAATCCATAATAATCCACCTTAAACCCATTCTTTCTCATCAAATTTCCATACATAGAAGTCTGATAATAAGTATGAAGAGGATGGTTATCAGAAAAATTATCAAACTGTTCTGGTGTAAGAATAACAATTTTCATATAAACACTCCTCCTTCATTGTATTTTCATACTACTATAATAACTTTTTTTCGAACCAAAATCAATAAAAAAGTTTTATTTATATAAAAAATATTATATAATATTCACAAGGATAGGTGAAAAATATGAAAATAACAGAAGTCAAATCAAGAGAAATATTAGACTCACGAGGATGGCCAACAGTAGAAACAGACATCACAATCGAAGGAAACATTACAGGAAGAGCAAGTGTTCCAAGTGGTGCCTCAACCGGTTCAAATGAAGCCTTAGAACTACGTGATAATGAAAAAAGATACCTAGGAAAAGGAGTCTTAAAAGCAGTAAACAATGTTAACACTATAATAAAAGAAAATATTATAAATAAAGACTTCAAAAACTTTCAAAAATTAGATGAATTATTAATAAAACTAGATAATACTAAAAATAAAACCAATCTTGGAGCAAATGCCATTCTTTCAGTATCACTTGCATACATAAAAGCATGTGCACAAAAAGAAAATAAAGAACTATATCAATACATTGGAAAAAATAAAAAAATACCTAAGTGCATGTTTAATATATTAAACGGAGGAATGCATGCCGATAATAAGATTGAATTTCAAGAATTCATGATTATGGTAAATAGAAAAACAATAAAAGAACAACTACAAATAGCAAGTGAAATATTTCACAACCTAAAAAACATTTTAAAAGAACAAGGATACAGCACCAACGTCGGAGATGAAGGAGGCTTTGCCCCAAATCTAAAAAACAATGAAGAGGCTCTAGATACTATTATTAAAGCAATAGAAATATCAGGATACAAACCAAAAGAAGATGTACTAATTTCGCTAGACATCGCAGCATCATCATTCTATGATAACAACAAAAAAATGTACTTGATAGACAATACCTATAAAACAACAGATCAAATGATTGAAATGTATAAAAAAATAATAAAAAAATACCCAATCTTCTCAATCGAAGACCCACTTGAAGAACAAGATTTTATAGGGTTTTCTAAATTAACAAATGAACTAAATACAAACATAGTCGGAGATGATCTTTATACCACAAACAAAAACTTATTACAAAAAGGAATAGAAAATAAATCAACCAACTTCATTCTTTTAAAAGCCAATCAAATAGGAACAATAACAGAAATGTTAGAAACAATAAACCTAGCAAGAGAAAACAATATAAACATGATAATATCACACAGAAGTGGAGAAACAGAAGACACATTCATAAGTGACTTTGCAGTAGGCTTAGGAATACCTTACATGAAAAGTGGTTCACTATCTCGTGGAGAAAGAATATGTAAATACAATAGACTTCTAAGAATCGAAGAGAATTTATAGTTTTAAAATATTTCGTTACACATATAAATTAATAGGTGATTATAGTGAACGAGATATTTTTTTTAATATTTGCATTCTTAACAGTATTCTTAAGCATTAAACTATCAATATACGCAGACAATCTAAGCAAAACAAGCAATATATCAAAAGCAGTAATCGGAGGCCTCTTATTAGCGGGAGTAACATCACTACCAGAACTAATAACATGTACATCAGCAGTATTATTAAAAAACCCTTTATTAGCGATCGGAGACATCCTAGGAAGTAATCTCTTTAATATATTCATAACAGCACTCCTCGATATTATATTTATAAAAAAGATATATACAACAAAAACAACAAAAACCAATTATTTAACTTATCTAATTTTAATAATAAACTATTTAACAATCTATCTATTTATAAAAGGCAAAATAAATATAACAATCCTAAATATAAGTCTTCCTACTATTGTTATTCTCATACTATACTTCATATACATAAAACTATTACCTAAAAATAAAGAAGAACAAACTAAAACAGAAATAAGACCAATAAAAAATATCAAAGAAAAATTGTTAATAACTTCAATTCTCATGATAGCATCAAGTGTTTTATTAACAACATTTGTTAATAACATAGCAAGTACACACCCATCATTTTCAAGTGGAATAATTGGAGCAATACTACTGGGAATAACAACAAGCCTACCAGAAGTCATAACATTCTATACCCTTATATCAATAGATAACTATGATTTAGCATTACAAGACATCATAGGAAGCAACCTATTTAATCTAGTAGTTTTATCATTCGCAGACATTATCTACAAAACATCGCCAATATACAATGAAATAGACAATCACACAACAACAATTCTCATCTTAGGTCTAATATTTATAATAATAAGCTTTCTTCAAAACATTAGAACAAAATCAATATCAAAACTAACATATATAATTCCTTCCATAATAATAGTAAGCATCTATATCTATTTTTGGTTCATAGGTTTTATCTAAAACTATTGATTTACAAAAAAAAATATGTTAAAATACTCTTAGTTATTTAGGGAGGCGTACTATGACAATATTAGAAATAGCATTATTAGTAATTTGCGTTTTATTAATTATATTAGTATTATTACAAAGTGGTAAATCAGATGACGCTGGAGCAATCTTCAGTGGTTCAACAAGCGATTTATTTAAAAATAGAAAAGAACGTGGTAGTGAATTAGTAATAAGTAGAACTACACTAGTACTAGGCTTACTATTCGTAATAATATGTACTGTAATTTCATTTATTTAATAAAACAGATGTAATTCTGTTTTTTTTGTGGTATTATATAGACAGGTGATAAAAATGGAAGAAAAAATACTAGATATATTAGAAATATCAAGAAACAACGCTATTAACCTAAAAGATATTTATAAAAAAAGTGGTTACACAAACTATACATATGAACAATTTTTAGAAGTAATAGATGATCTAAAAGAAAAACAATTAATCTACTGTGTTGGCGGAGACAACTATACCCTTAATCCATTCATCGAAGGAATATTTCACATAAAAAGAAATGGTGATTGCTATGTATCATACGATAATAAAACAATAAATGTAAACAAAGACTACAAAAAAATGTGCTTTGAAGGAGATAAAGTACTAGCAAGAATAACAGACTTCAATAATAACACAGGAACCATTAAAAAGATAATCGAAAGAAAAGGAATAATTGCAGAAGTAAAAACCATTAATAAAGAAAGATACGCAGTTGTAGGAAAAGACATGTATAAAATAAACCTAGACGAAAAAATAGTAGATGGTATGCTAATTGGTATAAAAATAGACAAAACAAAAGAAGGAAAATACTATCGTGCTACCCTAGACACCATAATTGGTCACAAAAACGCTCCAAAACTAGAAGAAAACAAAATATTATATGCCAATAACTTCACAATAGGATTTACTGAAGAAGCATTAAAAGAACTAGACTACATACCATCATCAGTATTAGAAAAAGATCTTGAAGGAAGAAAAGACCTAAGAGACAAAATGATATTTACAATTGATGGCGACGATACAAAAGACATAGACGATGCTATTTCAATTGATATACTAGAAAATGGTAACTATAAACTAGGAGTCCATATAGCAGACGTAACAAACTATGTAAAAGAAAACTCAAAACTAGATCTAGAAGCAAGAGAAAAAGCAACAAGTGTCTACATGCCAGGAGTCGTAAGTCCAATGTATCCACCACAACTATCAAATGGAATATGTTCCCTAAATCCAGATGTTGATAGACTAGCACTGTCATGCGAAATGGAATTTGATAAACAAGGCAACTTAATAACATTCGATATATTCAAAAGCGTAATTCATTCAAATATTCAAATGACATATAAAAAAGTAAATAAAATACTAAATGAAAACGTAGTAGAAGAAGATTATGAAAAATATGTTGAAGCACTAAATAAAATGGAAGAATTAGCAAAAATACTAAGAACATCAAGAGAAAAAAGAGGAATGTTAAACTTCGACCTTCCTGAAAAGAAAATAAATATAAATGAAAATGACGAAGTAGAAAGCATCGAACTAAGAATACAAGACACTGGAGAAACACTAATCGAAGACTTCATGTTAGCGGCCAATGAAACAGTAGCAACATACATCTATAACATGGGAGTAGAATCAATCTATCGTGTTCATGAATACCCAGACGAAGAAAGACTAAAAAACACCCTTACTATACTTAAAACATATGGAGTAGATATAAACACTAAAGTCAATATGTCAGATTCTAAAGTAATACAAAACATTCTAAAAGAACTAGAAACAAAAGAAAATAAAGATTTATTTACACAAATGATTCTAAGATGCATGGCTAAAGCAAAATACACAACACAAAAACAAGGACACTTTGGAATAGGAGTAGACTCAAGAAAAGGAGAATACTACACACACTTTACAAGTCCAATAAGAAGATATCCAGATACAACAATTCATAGAGTGCTACATCTAATACTAAATGGTGAATTTGATAAACTAATGCAAGATCTATATAAATCAAAATTAGAAGAAATCGCCATACACTCATCGCATCAAGAAATATCTGCAGAAAAATGCGAAAAACAAGCAAATAAATATAGAATGGCACAATTCATGCAAAATAAAGTTGGAGAACAATTTATAGGAAAAATAAACGGTTTCACTAAAAATGGAATGTTTATCGAACTAGACAATCTAGTCGAAGGAAGATTAGGCTTTGAAACAATGGATGATTATTATAACTATGACGAAGAGCTACAAATAATAATCGGAGAAAGAACCAATAAAGTATATCGTCTTGGAGACACAATCGAAGTAACACTAACAAGAAGTGATCCTGAAAGCTATGAAATAGACTTCGAACCAATAAAAAAATCAAATAATAAAGTAAAAAAGGTAAAACAAAATGGAAATACTAAATAGAAAAGCAAAATACGATTACTTTATCGAAGACGAATACGAATGTGGAATAGAACTACTAGGAAACGAAGTAAAATCCATAAGACAAGGAACATGCAATATCAAAGATAGTTATGCAATCATTAGAAAAAATGAAGTCTATGTAATAAATATGTTTATAAAAACCTATGACAAAACCGGATCATTCATAAAAGATGAAAAAAGAACTAGAAAATTATTACTACATAAAAAAGAAATATTAAAACTAAGAGATAAAATAGAAAAAGAAGGCTATACTCTTATACCGTTAAAAATATATTTTAATAAAAATAAAGTAAAAGTACTTCTAGGAGTCTGCAAAGGTAAAAAAAACTACGATAAAAGAGAATCATTAAAAGAAAAAGACATCCAAAGAAGAATAAATAAAGAATTGAAAGAAAAATAATTTCAATTCTTTTATTTACATATATAAACTTAATATGTTATTATATATATAGGAAGTGATAATATGCATGGATTTGGAACAGTACTAAAAGAATACTTAGAATTTTATAAAATATCACAAGTTGACTTTGCACAAAGATTAGGAATTACTCAAAAACATATGAATGAAATACTAAATGAAGTAACAGAAATATCAGTAGATTTAATGATTGCAATAAGCTTACTAACAGATATAGAACCAAACTATATAATGCAAGTAGAAACAAAAAAAAGAATGTATAATTATTTAAAAAATAAGTTTAAAAATGAACAAGAAATAAATAACTATTTAGAAACTTTTAAACTAAAAGAAATATACAAACTAGGATGGATTGATTTAGAAGACAAAACATCATATGTAACAAACGCTATAAATCTTTTAGAATATATTAATTTAAGAACATTTGATCAATTTGAAGAATACTTTGACAATAAAATAATATCAAAAGAAGAAATAAAAGATAAAAAAGCAGCATTTATGTGGATAAAAAGATGTGATAAACTCTCAAAAAGACAAGAAGTAAAAACATATAATTCTAAAAACTTAAAAATACTTTTAAAAGATTTAAAGGAACAAGAAAACAAAAACACAATAGGAGGAATAACCAAACTATTAAACAATTATGGAATATACTTAGTACTAGAAGAATCTCTAGATAAAAATATAAGAGCATGTTCCCAAGTAAAAGGAATAAATCCAACAATATACATAAATAAAAATATAAAAGATAAAGCAGAGTTTTATTATTCACTATACTATGAATTAAGCAAAGTAAAAAGTTATTTTAATAAACTTAAAAAAACAACTATTTTATCTTTAAAAAATGAAACATTAGAAAAACAAGAACAATTTGCTCTAAATGAAATGGTACCCAATGAAATATATAAGAATATAAAAGAAAACATATATAATATAGATGCAATCTGTAAGAAAAATAATATTGTAATAGAATTTGCACATTTTAGATTAATAAAAGACAAAATCCTAAAAACAGATAAACAATACCAAAAAATTATTGAATAAATAGCATATTTATGATATAATTTGCTAAACGGGGATGATATGGTTTCGACAGGAGTAATACGATTTAAACTGCAAGTAGATGGCAATCTTTAAATGCACAATTAAATATAACTGGAAACAGAAATTTAGCATTTGCTTAGTATAAAAAAGCAAAACTCTTCTATATTCCTAGTCTGTGGGAATATTTAAGGGTAATACCTAGCAGACTATATTACTATTTTTCTTACGAATAGTAATGAATATTAGTAAGATAGTTACTTATTTAATTGTTGGTTATTCTGTAAGTAATGAAAAATCTTAATCAACTAAACTTGTAGACGTTTAAATTAGTTTGCTTTTGGACAGGAGTTCGATTCTCCTCATCTCCACCATTATGTTAATTATACCCTTATGTATTAAGGGTTTTACTATATATTCGCCGATTTAGTTTAGTGGTAAAACAGATGCATGGTAAGCATCAGAGAACAGTTCAATTCTGTTAATCGGCACCAGATTGATAGGAAACTCGAACTTTTCGAGTTTAAGTAATAAATGCTAACTAGAAATAGTTAGTTTTTTTGTTA
>CAKOQD010000002.1 GCA_934101185.1 uncultured Bacilli bacterium
TTTTTCTAATACTTCCATTTATAAATGTAGGAGTAGTATTACAAAAATCACAAATAAACTCTAACTTCTTTTTAAGTGATTCATCAATAGGTATTTCTTGTTTGATAATATTAATCATAAACACCATCCTTTCTTTAGGATGATTTCTTTGTAAGACACAAAAAAATCAATCTTTCGATTGATTCTATATATCAAGTTCAAACTAAATAGTTCGAACAGATTCGTCAATGGAGCAGATGATGGGAATCGAACCCACGTAGTCAGCTTGGAAGGCTGAGGTTCTACCATTAAACTACATCTGCACTAACAACTACAAGAAATGTAGGCATATATAATTATACCAAAACAAATCCATTTGTCAATAACTTTTGCAAAAAAAATAAAAAAATGTTATCATAATACATGGTGATTTATATGTTATATTTTGATTACAGTGCTACAACACCGGTAAACGAAGCCATTCTAAAAGAATTTTCTAAATATGGTGAAACAAAATATACCGATCTACTAGGTGCACAAGAAAAAGAAAAACTAAAAACATTATTAAAAACAAATATGGAAGTAAACTATACATCAGGTTCAACAGAATCAAACAACACTGCAATATGTGGAATTCTAAATAAATATAAAGAAAAAGGATATCACATTATTACAACTAAACTAGAACACTCGTCAATAAATGAATGTTTATCATACTATGAAAAAAAAGGATTCATCATAGACTATGTAGACTTAATCGACGGAGTAGTAGACACCAATCATTTAAAAGAACTAATAACAGACAAAACCATATTAGTAACAATCGCTTCAGTAAACAGCGAAACAGGCCTTCTACAACCAATACAGAAAATAGGCAAAGTGCTAAACGAAAAAAATATAGTCTTTCATAGCGACATGACTCAAAGCATCGGAAAAGTTAATATTGATTTTTCAACATGCGACATGGTAAGCTTTACATCACACAAATTCTTTGGGCTAAAAGGAATCGGAGTTCTTTTAACAAAAAAAGATTTAGAATTAATTCCAATTTTATACGGAACAAGAACATATAACTACGCACTTATAAAATCATTTACCAAAGCATTAGAACTACAATTTGAAAATAAAAATCAATATGAATATGTAAAAAAAATAAATACATATTTAAAAGAAAAAATAAAAAATCTAAAAAACGAAAACATCACGATAAATAGCAATGACAACTGTATACCACATATTCTAAATATAAGCATCAAAAACTACAAACCAGAAACATTCTTACACAGACTAGAAATGGACGATATCTTAATATCTACAAAAAGCGCCTGCTCTAGTACAAATGACTATTCAAAAGCAGTTTATGCACTAACAAGTGATTTAGAAAGAGCAAAAACAAGCGTCAGAATAAGTCTATCATACTTAACTACACAACAAGACATTGATAAACTAATATCATCAATCGAGGTGATTACAAATGAATAAAGAAATATTAGAAACATTTATAAAAGTATCCAAAGAGTTCATTGGAAACAGCAATTCCCTCCATAAACTAGGAACAAAATCAAAACAACTTGAAAACGCATCAACTAAGCAAATATTAGACACACTAAACCTAAAAGACAAAGAAGTTATATACACAAGTGGAGAATGCGAATCCAACAACTTAACAATCTTTGGATTAGACGCCCTTCATAAAAACAAAAATGTAATCATAAGTGCAAATGAAGATGACACAATTTTACTTCCACTAAAACACTCATCATTTGAAATTAGAACAATTGATATCACAAACAACAAAGTAGACATAAATAAATTAAACAATCTAATAGACAACAACACAATCCTAGTAAGCATTTCAAATATTGAAAATACAAATGAAATAAGCGACTTCCTAAAAGATAAAAAATGCTACTATCACACAGACCTATCAAACAACTACAAAAAAATTAATTATAACAACATTGACCTAATGACAATCGAAGACAATTCACTCGAAGGCTTTGGATGCTTAATAAAAAATAAAAACATCGTTTTAGAGCCAATATTCCACGGAGGAAAATCCACTACAATCTACAGAAGTGGAACACCAGCACTTCCTTTTATTGCAAGTTTTTCTAAATTAATACGATTAAAGTATAAAAAATAAAATATTGTCAATAATAAAAAGGGTGATATTAATGAAGAAAAAACAAACAATAAAATGCGATGTTCATACATGCGAACATTGCAACTGCGATTGTAACATGTGTAATCTTGAAGAAATAGAAGTTAAAAATCAAAAAAAAGAAGCAACAGACAAAGATGAAACAATATGTTCAAACTACAAACTAGATAAAACAAAAAAATAAAAAATCAAACACAACTAAAACAAAAAACAAAGAAAAAATAAGGCAATGCTTTATTTTTTTCTTTAATTGGTATATACTTTAACCATAGGAGGTAAAAAAATATGAATAGAAAAGAAATTAAAGAAGAAGCAAAAGCAAAATATAAAAACAATAAACTAAACATCTGGGTACCACTATTAATATGGGGAGTAATAACAAGTGTAATATCACTAATCGTAAAAGCAGCAGGGGTTGAAATAGTAACATCAAGCGGTGATATCACAGTAGCAGGAAACATCTACTCAATAATAATCGCAATGCTTCAATCACTATTTATAGTATGCTATTACAAGTATATACTTAACTTTGTAAGAACAGGAAAGTTCGAATCATTCAAAGAAACACTATCAAGCCTAAAAGAAAAATGGCCAACAATAATCTTAGGATACATTCTTATAAATATATTTGTTTCAATTGGATACGTTCTACTAATTATTCCAGGAATCATTTTAACACTAGGATTTTCAATGTTTTACTACCTAATCGCAGACAACAAAGAAGAAGATGCGATGGATGGGTTAAAGAAAAGTTGGCAACTAATGAAAGGATACAAATGGGATTATTTTGTATTCAATCTTAGTTTCCTAGGATGGTACATTCTTTGTGCATTAACACTAGGTATTCTATGTATATGGGTAGTTCCATACTGCAACACAGCATTTGCAATCTACTATGACAAACTACAACAAACAAAAACATTATCTGAAGAATAATTTATATAAAAGTGGCATAGCTCTATAACAAATATAGACAAATGCCACTTTTAAAATATTTAAAAAAGCAAACTATATATTAATTTTATGCATATTTATTATAACAAAACAATGCTTTTTCTTTACTTAATGTAACATTTTTACTTAAAAATCACAAAACAATGCTTTTTCTTTACTTAACCACCAAATAATGATAAAATTATATCAGGAGGTAACAATATGAAAAAGTTTATAGAAAAAAATAAAAGCACTGTTATATTCGTGGGAATCATCGTAATTATACTTGCAGGACTAATTATTCTATCAACATGTCTAACCAAAAAACCACTACAAGAAATAACATATGATGAATACACTAAATTAGTCGAAGGAGGAAAAGACTTTGTAGTATACTTTGGAGAAGAAAATCAATCATACAATAACATTAAAGAAACAATATCAAGTAGCGATGCAACTTCATACTTTGTAAACACAAAAAACCTAACAGACGAACAAAAAACAAAAGTATTAGGAAAAGAAAAAACATCATTCCAAGAATATATTAACAAAGAAAAAACATATTCTTATAGTGATGACAATTACAAAAGCTACAAGTTCACACAAGAACTTATGAACAATGATATTATTGAAAGAAAATATATCGAAGTATCAATTGATGAATACCTAGACATCATAAAAACAAAAGGATATAACTTCATGTTTGTAGGAAGCAATAAATGTAGTTATTGTACAATGTTCAAAGAATCAATAAACAAAGCTTTAAAAGATAAAAAATTCAACGCTTACTACGTTGACTTAGCCCGCGAAGATGTAACAGATAGTCAAAGAGAAAAACTATACGCAAGTGATAAATACTTCACTGAAGAAGAATGGGGTACCCCACTTAACTTTCTTTACAAAGATGGCAAAAGAATAGACGTATTAAATGGATACGTTGATGAAAACGAACTTATTTCATTCTTACAAAAAAATAAGGTGATCGAATAATGAATAATAGTAATAATATTTATAGATGGGCAACATCATTTAAAAAAAGATACCCATCAACAGTTGCATGGAGATTAAAAAATCATTGTCAAATAGCACAAAAACACTTAAACGACGATGAAACAGTCCTATACGTTTTTACAGGTCAAAGAAATGATAACTGGTATGATGTTATCTCGACATCAGTATTTGTAATAACAGATAAAAGACTAATAATTGCACAAGATAGATTACTATTCGGATACTTTCTATATTCCATAACACCAGATATGTTTAATGACTTAACAGTAATATCAGGACTAATCTGGGGTAAAATAAAAATAGACACAATAAAAGAACTTGTTACAATATCAAACCTAAGTAAAGCAGCATTAGACGAAATCGAAACAAGTGTTACAAAATATATGATGGAAGAAAAGAAAGAATATCCACTAAGAAATAAAGAAAATGAATAAGATATTAACAAAAACGTTAATATCTTATTTTTTTATCTTAATAAGGGGCAAATGCTCCTTCACAAACTCATCATCATAAAAAACATCAATAGTATTACCAATCACAGTCTTAGCATCAACACCATTACTTCGATCAACATATCTTGCAGAAACACCAATCGTAAGCAAAATATTAAAACACATCAAAAAACAAGCAACAAACGACAACCTTTTAAACCAATCAAATCCACACAAATAATTATAAACCCTTTTAATATAAGGAATCGCCAAATAATAAAGCAATATCACAAATCCCCAAATAAAACAATATGGTAAATAAACACGTCTATTAATCACAAGAGGTCCATCAGAATAAAGCCAAGAATTATAACCAAAAACATTCTCTTCAAAAAGACTAACACCATATTCATACAAAGTTCCTACAAAAATGCCAGAAAAAATAACAAATAAATATCTTTTTCCACTAACATTTCTATAAATGAGATACATAATAACAGCACCAAGACCATATAGCGGTTTAAAAGGACCATAAACCATTCCTTGCATATTTGAAAACTCTCCATGACTATAAATATGAAACAAAGTCTCACCAATAAATCCTAAAAAAGCACCAATTATGTAAAGCCACATAATCTGATAAAAACTTAATTTATTATTTGAATCCATAGTAAATACCTCACACCCTAATTATAACACAACAAATTTAAATAACAAAGAAAAAGAATAATACAATTAAGCATTATTCATCTTCATAAGAAGTATTATCATGAGTAGTAAGCTTTTTATAATTATCATCAGATATATACATTTTAACCTTTATATCAAAAGCATCATTATAATTTCTAATCTTCTTATTCTTAATATCATTACTAACAACCTCGAAAAAAGAAGCAGGACTTACATTCTTGTAAAAATAATAAGATCCATCACCATAAACATCATAATCATAACCAGTACTTTTTAAATGAGTAATTTCAACCTTAATATCTTTTCTGTCATTATCAATAACAACATCATCTACATTATAGATAAGCATATTCTTAGTCATTTCAATATTCATAGAATCAGTAACATACTTTAAATCACTATTATCAGTGACATACTTAAAGTCAAACACACTATCCAAACCAACTGCACTACCAATACCAACAAATAAAAGACCAATCACAAATACAATAAATCCTCTTTTATAATGATGAACTCGATTAAACACAAAATTATAAATAAACTCAATTATCAAATATGATATAAATGAACATCCCAAGAATGCAAGAAGAAGTCCAAAGAAAATTACACCATATTTCAAGTACATAATAAGGATCACATCACAAATAACAAATAAGACAAATCCAAAACACACACAAACCCCAAAGAAAACAGCAAAAACTTTTATCCAGAAAACAATAAACTTTGAAAGTCCTTCAAAAAAACTAAATGAAGAATGCTTTGGATCCCTAATAATTATTCTATCTTGTTCCTTCTTCGAAAAAACCGAAGACTTACTATCCTTTTCAATAGGCTTTTCTATAACTTGTTCCTTTGCATTTCTATCCTCAATAGTCACATAATAATCCAAATACCTAATCTTAAAAAGATGTAAGAAAACAATAATACCAAGCACTGCCAATATTAAAGTAGTAATACTCTCGAAAATAGAATCTATAACATAACCAATCTTTGGAATATTAAGAAATAAATCAATCAAGAAAGTATTAACTAGAGAATATATAATTTCACATATAATATAAATAACAACAAATATAAAAGCCATTTCCAATAAACACTTAATCTTATCCTTAAAAGTCATATTACAAAACATATTATAACTATTAGTAATATACTTCAAAAAATCATTAAACCAGTTATTCAAATTAAACTTACTATTACCCTTATCCGAAGTCTTAATAACTCCATCATCCATTAACTCTTCTAAAGTACAATTCAAAATATTACAAAGAAGTAACATTTTTTCCATATCAGGATACGTACTACCACTTTCCCATTTAGATACAGCTTGTCTTGAAACATTCAACTTCTCAGCAAGAGTCTCCTGAGAAAAATTATTCTTTTTTCTAAGATTTAATAACTTATCACAAAATCTCATTTTTTCCACCTCCACCAAAATTATAGTATAAATAATATCAGTTGCACTACCAAAAATCGTTATCATTTTGTATAAAATAGGTAGCAATTAACTAAAATTAACACTATTATACCTCAAAAACTACCATAAAATAACAAAATAAGAAAAAAATTGTTTAAATATGATATAATATAGAAAAGGAGGAATATCATGACAGATTACGAAATATCAAAAAACTTCAAACTAGAAAAAATAGACAAAATAGCAAAAAAATTAGGTCTTAAAGAAAATGAAGTAGAGTTATATGGAAACTACAAAGCAAAAATAAACAAAGCACCAAGTAATAAAAAATCAAAACTGATATTAGTGACATCCACAAATCCAACCCCATTCGGTGAAGGAAAAACAACATTTTCAATTGGACTATGCGATGCAATGAACTACAATAAAGAAAAAGCAATCTTAGCACTTAGAGAACCATCACTTGGACCAGTATTTGGCATAAAAGGGGGAGCAACTGGGGGTGGACTATCACAAGTAATGCCATCAAATGATATAAACCTACACTTTAATGGAGATTTTCATGCTATAACAAGCGCTAATAACTTAATTGCATCAATCATAGATAATCATATTTACTTTGGTAACGAACTACAAATACAAGAAGTACTGTTCCAAAGATGTCTAGATCTAAATGACAGAGCACTAAGAAACATAACACTAGAAAATAGAAAAGAACACTTCACCATAACCGCAGCATCAGAACTTATGATTACACTATGTTTGGCAAAAGATGAAAACGACTTAAGAGAAAAAATAAAAAATATTATAATAGGTATAAATAAGGACAAAAAATACGTTTATCTAAAAGACTTAAAATGTGAAGGAGCAGTCCTAGCACTCTTAAAAGATGCATTAAAACCTAATCTAGTTCAAACATTATATAATAATCCTGCAATCATACATGGAGGACCATTCGCCAACATTGCCCATGGTTGTAACACCATTATTGCAACAAAACTAGCCATGTCATTAAGCAACTACACCATAACAGAAGCAGGTTTCGGAAGCGATATGGGAGCTTTAAAATTCTTAGATATCAAATGTCGAAATAGCGATATCTATCCAGATCTAATAATAATAACATCAACTATAAGAAGTCTAAAACACAATGGCGAAGGATCACTAGCAAAAGGAATAGAAAACCTAAGATTTCACATAGAAAAAATGCACCAAGCAAATGACAATGTGTTGGTAGTCTTAAATAGATTCAAAGACGACAAAGATGAAGAAATAAGCTATGTAAAACAGTTCTGTGAAAAACTAAATACACCATTTGAAATAAGCAACATATACAATGATGGACCAAAAAACACAAAAAACCTAGTAAAAAAAGTGACGACATTAGCAAATAATAAAAATACAAAACGCCTAGAACTATACAAAGAAGACGACGACATAATAACAAAAATAGAAAACGTATGCAAAAACTTCCTTACTGCTAAAGAAGTAAAATATAAAAAAGGCCTGAAAAAAGAATTAGAAAATCTAAATAAAGACTTTAAGGACTATAAAATATGTATATCAAAAACACAATACAGCATCACAGACAATCCTAAACTACTAGGATACCCCAAAGACTTTACCATAACAATTAACGATTATAAAATTAACAATGGTACAAAAATAATAACACTTTTAACAGGTAACATACAAACAATGCCAGGACTTGCTAAAAATTCAAATTATTTAAATATAGATGTAAAAAATGATGAAATAATAGGAATATTTTAAAAAAGAGGCGATTTTAATGAAATTAAAAATTGGAAAAACAGTTACACTAACAAACGGAAAAAAATACACCCTAGAAAAAATAATCGAAGCAGAAGATAGAGACTATCTATTACTTGCAAAATCTAAAAAAGACTTCACATTTGGACAAAACACAATGAAAGGCATCGAAGAAGTAACAGATATTGAAGAATTAGAATATATTAAACAAATACTTAATAATAAAAATAAAACACAATAATATATTTTAATATGAGTAAAGAAACAGAAGAAAGATTAAAACAAATAAAAGCAGAAAACTATGTATGGGTAATCTATATATTTTTAATAATACTATGTTTTATATCAAACTACTATGAAAAAGATTACTTTATAACAAACAATCAAATATCAAAAGAAAAATATAGAAACATCTTAATATTTATATTTTCAGTAGCATTACTAGTATACACATACTTCTTATACGACAGCTACAAAGACTATAAAAATCTTTCTATATATGATAACAAAAAGAAAAAAGACTTTACCAAGTACTCATTAATAGGAAGCATCCTAATCTTTATTGCGGGAGCAATCTTTCTATACATCGCTATAAACGATCAAGACATCGAAGCAGAACTAGCATTCAACTAAAAAAGGAAACAAAATTATATAAGTTTCCTTTCTTTTTTTATCTCTTCTTCTTGTTCTTCCTCGTCCAATAAATCAACCTTAAACTTTGGTCTCTTTCTATAAACATTTTCCTTTTCTTTTATATTTAAAACTATATCATTATAAGAATAACCATTACGTTTTCTAATATAAGCAATAACAGCAAACAAACCAGCAAGCGTAGTAAGATAAATTGCAGTATCTATCGCATTATCATAACTACTTTGAATATACCTAACAGGCATAGAATATTCAGTATCAGTAGAACGAACCACAACACATCCTTTATTATTATTAAGAACTTCGCGAGACAGACTATCAGCATGTTCTTGAACATCTGACTTATACTCTAAAAAATCACTAAGTTCAATATAATCTTTACAATCAAGAATTTCTTTAAGCAAAGCATCATTAAAAACCAGATTATCAATACCATATGTATACTTAGTCCTATAATAAGTACCATCATCATTCTTTTTCCATTCAGTATAATACAACACGTTAGTGGTAACAAGCGAATCAGTTAACGGTTCCTTACTATATATATCCCCATCTTGAACAACTGTAGCATTTCCATTACTATCCCATTCTTTAATATATTTTGCATAACTAAAAGAACTATCCTTAATAAAAGGAGTAGAACCTTTAAAACTAAAAGCCTCAAACAAAACAGCACCCGCAACAATATAAGGAGCAAACCTTCTAATACTTTGACCAAATATTTTAAGATTCTTAATAACCCCATTTCCTTTCTTATTATTATCTATTTCATTAAAATTATTATTATTCATTTTCATCCCCTCCAAGTACATATATTATATATAAATAAAAAAATATATCAAGAAAAAAGTAAACAAGTTTTACACATTTTACACTTTACTTTACACAAAAAAACAATTGACAAATAAAAATTATTGGTATAGAATTAAATACATAAATTGATGACGTAGACACGTGCTATTAAAAACTGATTCAAAGAGAGTTGGGAAGGTGGAAACCAATAATAAAGATTAATAGTATAACACTACTGAATGCTTATTTGAATAAAGTAGGATAAGTCGGATAAAACCGTTACATGAATTAAGTAATCAATATAGGATGGTACCGCGACAAAACGCTCCTTTTATATTGATTTTTTTACTATAAGGGAGGAATAAAACATGGACGTAAAAGAATTATATCAAAAACTAGATCAATTAATGAATGAAGAAGTAACACTACAAGGATGGATAAAAAACCATCGTAAACAAAAAGAATATGGATTCATTGACTTCTCAGATGGAACATACTTTAAACATGTACAATTAGTATACGATGATGAATTACAATCATTCGAAGAAATTCAAAAATACCACATAGGAAGTGCTATAACAGTAACTGGACAAGTTATTCCATCAATTGGAAAAGGACAAGACTTTGAAATAAAAGTAAAAACTATAAAACTTGAAGGAACATGTCCTGAAGACTATCCAATTCAACCAAAAAGACACTCAAACGAATTCTTAAGAGAACAAGCATACTTAAGACCAAGAACAAATCTTTTTAATGCAATATTTAGAGTAAGAAGCATTACCGCTATGGCAATACATCAATACTTTCAAGAAAGAGGATACGTATATGCACATACACCACTTATAACTACCGCAGACTGTGAAGGTAGTGACCAAATGTTTAAAGTAACAACACTAGATCTAAACAATCTACCAAAAACAAAAGATGGAAAAGTAGACATGACCAAAGATCTATTTGGAAAACAAGCCTACATAACAGGAACAGGACAATTACATGGTGAAGCATTCGCTATGGCATACAAAAAAATCTATACATTTGGACCAACATTTAGAACAGAAAACTCAAATACTAAAGTACACGCCAATGAATTCTGGATGATTGAACCAGAAATAGCATTCTGTGATCTTGAGGGATTAATGGATATTGAAGAAGAAATGCTAAAATACATAGTTTCATACGTATTAGAAAAATGCCCTTTAGAAATAGAATTCTTTGATAAATACGTTCAAAAAGGTTTAAAAGAAAAACTAGAAAAATTAGTTAGCTCAAAATTCACAAGAATTACTCATCATGAAGTAATAGACATACTAAAAAAATCAAACATAAAATGGGAATTTGAACCAGACTATGAAGAAGACATAGCTAAAGAACACGAAAGATATATAACAGAATACTTTAACGGACCAGTATTTATTACTAACTGGCCAAAAGACATTAAAGCTTGGTATATGAAACTAAATGATGATAATAAAACAGTCGCAGCAGTAGACCTTGAAGTTCCAGGAGCAGGAGAACTAATGGGAGGCTCACAAAGAGAAGAAGACTACGACAAACTAATGACAAGAATAAAAGAAATGAATGTTGACGAAGAAGCAGTAGATTGGTTCTGCAACCTACGTAAATTCGGAGGATGCTATCACTCAGGATTTGGAATGGGATTTGAAAGACTATTAATATACTTAACCGGAGTAGACAACATAAGAGATGTAATACCATTCCCAAGGACACCAGGAAACTGTGATTACTAAGAAAAAAAGACTTAAATCCAAAAGATTAAGTCTTTTAAAATACATTTTGCCCAGTATCAATATCACTATTTTGATACTTAACAGAAACATACAAAGTAAGCAAAGCAAGACCTAAAGTAATAAGATTAATAAATATTCTAATATACTGTTCATTCAAATTGCCATTTTTCTCTTTAACAATATCTAAAGCAACAAAACTACTATATAAGAAAAGACACACTATAAATATAGCAAACAATCTATTACCGATATTTATCTTATTCCTCTTATCCTTATCTATCATATTTACATTAAGTATTTCAAGTTTTTCACTATAAGTAAGAATAATTGAAATAATTATAGATATAATAAATAATAATGAAGCAATTATCTGGAGATTAAAATTGTCTATTTCCTTATTAGTTGTATTCATAATTAATTTTACGGAGGATAACATGGATTTAATACCAAAAAATGTATCATTAGAAAACTTTTTCAACGAAAATATCAATATGAAATGTGATATCTATGAAAAAGATGACAAATACTTTATCGAAGTAGATTTACCCGGAGTAAAAAAAGAAAACATAAACATTTCTTATAGCAAAGGCTATCTAAATATTAAAACAACACAAAAAGACGAAGTACAAGAAGAAAATAAAACATACATCAGAAGAGAACGAAACTATAAAAAACTAGAACGAAGCTTTTACGTCGGAGATGTTGAAGAAACAAAAATAAAAGCAACCTACAAAGATGGAATATTAAATGTAACAATTCCAAAACAAAAAGATAACAATACAAATAAGAGAATTAGTATAGATTAAAATTCTCTTTTTTCTTTACTTTTATTATACTAATTTGATATACTCTTATTATCGGGAGTGATACAAAATGAAAATACAAATATATTTTATGCTATTTATAACATACGCCATCATCGGTTGGATACTCGAAACAACCTATGTATTCATTGGAACAAAAAAACTATACAACAGGGGATTCATGGTTGGACCATACATACCAATATATGGAGTAGGATGTTTACTAATAACAATACTATTAAGTAGATACCAAGATTCAGTATTTGGATTATTTTGCATGTCAATGGTAATATGCTCACTACTAGAATATTTCACAAGCTACATAATGGAAAAACTATTCAAAACTAGATGGTGGGACTATAGTAAAAGAAGATACAATATAAATGGAAGAATATGCTTAGAAACAATGGTACCATTTGGATTAGTATCATTAATAGTAATATATTTCTTAAACCCATTCTTTATAGACTTATACGAAACAATGAACCCAACAGGACTAAACATTCTATGCATAATAATAGCAATAATATTTATGACCGACTTCATCTTCTCATTCATCGTAGTATCAGGATACTCTAAAACATTAAAAAATATCAAAGCAGTTAACAAAGACGCTACTCAAGACATCAACCAATACATCAAAGACCTATTCACAAAAAAATCATACTTCTCTAGACGTCTTGTAAAAGCATTCCCTAACATGAAAGTTGTAGATAAAATAAAGAAAAAACTACAAGAACTAGTCGAAGAACAAAAAGCAGAAAAAAAAGAAACAGTAAATAAATGATAAAGCAAGCACAATTGTAAAAAACAATTTGCTTTTTTTCTTGATATTAACAAATAAATATTATATAATATTAACGAAAAGGAGAGGAATAATATGGAAAAAAATAACAATATACATAACGTAACAGTTAAATTTACAAAAGAAGAATTTGATAATGCTATAGACAAAGCATTCGATAAAAAGAAAAAAGACATCAAAATGGATGGATTTAGACAAGGAAAAGTACCAAAAGATGTTTATCTAAAAAAAGCAGGAAAAGAATCTTTATACATGGATGCACTTGATATCCTATTACCAACTGCATATGATAAAGCCTTAAGCGAAGGAAAATATGCTCCAATTATTGAACCAAAAGTTGATATAAAATCAATTGGTGATGAAGGAGTAGAACTAGAATTCGTTATTACAACAATGCCCGAAGTAAAAATTAAAAAATATAAAGGACTAAAAGTTAAAAAAGATAAAGTAGAAGTAACACAAGAAGAAATAGATCATGAAATAGAACACTTACTATCTAAATACAACGAAATAGTAGTCAAAGAATTCGGTGAAGTAGAAAATACAAACACTGCAGTAATAGACTTCGAAGGATTTAAAGATGGAGTAGCATTCGCTGGTGGAAAAGGAGAAAACTATCCACTAGAAATCGGTTCAAACACATTCATCCCAGGATTTGAAGAACAATTAATCGGAATGAAAAAAGATGAAGAAAAAGAAATCAATGTAACATTCCCAGAAGACTACCATGTCGAAGACTTAAAAGGAAAAGAAGTAACATTCAAAGTAAAAGTCAATGAAATAAAAGAAATAGTAAAAAGAGAATTAGATGAAGAATTCTTCGAAGATTTAGGCCTTGAAGGAGTAAACTCTAAAGAAACACTTGAAGAAGAAATTAAAAAGAATATCGAAGCATCTAAAGAACACGAAACAGAAGAAAAATACATAGATGACCTACTTGATGCAGTAGCAAAACAAACTACTACTGACATTCCTGAAGAATTATTAAACGATGAAATCAATCACATGGTTAAAAGATTCGAAGAACAAGTAAGAATGCAAGGAATAGCACTTGAAACATTCTATGAAATAACTAAATCAACTGAAGAAGATCTAAGAAATCAAATGAAACCAGAAGCTGAAAAACACATTATGTATAGATTCATCATTGATACTATAAAAAATGAAGAAAAAATCGAAGTATCAACTGAAGAAGCAGAAAAAGAAGCTGAAGAACTAAGTAAAAAATATGAAATGGATAAAAACCAACTATTAGAAATGTATGGTGGAATAGAAACATTAAAATATGAACTTGAAGTAAGAAAAGTAATTGATTTCTTAAAAGAAAATAACTAAAAATAAGCAATTGCTTATTTTTTTTAAGAAGGTGAACTAAATGGAAAACATGATCCTAATAAAATATGGTGAACTAACTACCAAAAAAGACAATAGAAAACAATTTATAAACATTCTATATAATAATTTAAAAGAAAAAATTAAAAAATATGATGCTAAAATAATAAAAGAACATGCAAGAATGTATATAATATGCAATGAACATACTAATGAAATATTAGATATAGTATCAAATACATTCGGTATCCATGCGTTTAATATCTGCTATAAGACACATACTAATACCGAAGACATTAAGTCTTTAACACTAGAACTTTTAAAACAAAAAAACTTTAAAACATTCAAAGTAGAAACAAAAAGAAGAGATAAAAATTTTCCTATAAAAAGCATGGACTTTAATCATGTGATAGGAAGTCATATTCTAAAAAACATAAATGACATAAAAGTAGAAGTACAAAACCCAGAAATACTAGTACACATTGAAATAAATAAAGAAGATACATACATCTACTTTAATGACATTAAAGGACTCGGAGGATATCCTGTCGGAGTTCAACAAAAAGGATTATTAATGCTATCCGGAGGAATAGACTCACCAGTCGCAGGATACTTAGCACTAAAAAGAGGAATAAAAATAGATGCAATCTACTTTGAAGCAATACCTCACACTAGTCTAAATGCTAGAGAAAAAGTAAAAACATTAGCAAAAGAACTTTTAAAATATACAACAGATATTAATCTATACGTTGTACCAATAACAAAACTACAAGAAGAAATATATAAAAACTGTGACTCTACATACATAATAACAATACTAAGAAGAATGATGTATCGCATTAGTGAACAATTAGCAAATAAAAATGAACAATTAGTTCTAATAAATGGTGAATCAATTGGTCAAGTTGCAAGTCAAACACTAAACAGCATGAGAGTAATAAATGAAGTAGTAAAAATTCCTGTTATTAGACCAGTAGCTTGCCTAGATAAACTAGAAATAATAGAAATTGCAAAAAAAATAAATACATATGAAACAAGCATATTGCCTTATGAAGACTGTTGTACTATATTTGTTCCACGTCATCCAGTAATAAATCCTAAACATGAAAAATGCTTAAAAGAAGAACAAAAAATTAATTATGAACAATTAATAAAAGAATCAATTGATAACACAATGATTATTAATATAAAAGACGAAGAACAATTTAGTGATATTCTTTAAACCAAAAATTACCAACAAAAAAAACGTATGAAATTGTCAAAAAATCACATTCTATAAATGTATAGGAGGTGAAAATACAATGAATCAAAACAAAGCAAATAGCAAGCTAGTAGTTCCAGGAGCTAAACAAGCTATCGAATCTATGAAATATGAAATAGCTAGAGAATTTGGTGTTACTTTAGGTCCAGATGCTACTTCAAGAGCTAATGGTTCAGTTGGTGGAGAAATCACTAAACGTTTAGTTGAAAGAGGAATGAATCAATTAAGCGGTGGAAACTACACTAAATAGTTAGTATAAATTACAAAAAAGGATAGAAAAGGTTTATTTTTCTATCCTTTTGTTTTATAATATACTAACAAGAGGTGGAAATATGATACCAAAAAAATTAATCAAAAAATATGATGAACTAGTTACAAATGAAAAATATAATACTCTACTACACGAAACAATAAAAAAAATTACCAAAGATGGTACTTTTATACTCGGAGCAGGAGATAATCTTTTCATTTTAAAAAATGAAGAAGAAACAAAAGTACTAGAATTATCAGTAACAGAACAAGATGAAAAATATCTACTTAATTTAAAAATTGATATAAACGAAGAAGACTTAAAATTAAAACAAGATATAAAAATAAACTTTTATAAAAATATAGTCTATATAGAAAATAAAAAACTAGAAAACAACCAAGAAACATCCCTAATTGAACAATATATAGACAATGAATTAAAAATATACTACTTAGTTGAAGAAAACCAAGAACAAGAAACATTATCACATAAAGTTATGTATATTCTAGATGATAAAACAGTAGCAACATATGAAATAGATTATGTTGGACTAGAAAAACAAGAAAGAATAAAAAAATCAAAAGAAATAAAACCATTCGTATTTAATGATATGGAAAACAAAGAAGAATGTAAAATAGAATATAATGATGATATTCCAAAAAGAACATATAAAAAATTAGAAAGGAAAGTAATTAAAGAATTAAAGAAGGTTTTAAAATAATTCTTTTTTTCTACAATTTTCATCTAAATAAAAAGTAGTACAAAGACAAAAATAAGTTATAAAAAAAGAAATAATAACTAAAAATATTGTCTAAAAATAATACATAATACAAGAAAAACTGGACAAAAAAGTTAAATTATGGTATAATTATGCCATTATTTATTAAGGGGGCATCAAAAATGAAAATTATATTTGACACAGATGGAACACTAACAAATTTTAATAAATTTATAAATCTAAATGCACTAAAATATTTTGAACAAGAATACGGTATGGAAATAGTTAATCCCAAAGCCTTAGAACCCGAAGACATTTTTGATATGGATAACTTCTTTGCTAAAAAATACCATATAGAAAAAGAAGAATCAAAACTATATACAAAAAAAGCCATAGACAAATTTTGGATAAACATACCAAGATTCATAAAGTTTTCAGTACTAGATAAATTTAGAAAAGGAGCAACAGATTTCATAAACAACTCTATTAAAAACAATCATACAATCGAAGTTCATACCAGCAGAGCTAAAACAACTGAAGATACTCCAATCGGAGAACTATCAAGAAAATTCACTTACTTACAATACAAAGCAAATGGAGCAAAAATACCATATAATGCTTTTCATTTCTATAAAAATGATGAAGAAAAAACTAAAGCAATAATTGCAAGCAAACCAGACATAGTATTCGAAGACAAACCTGAAATAATCGAACAATTAAATAAAAATGGTATAAAAACAATATGCGTAAGTGGAGTACATAATGAAGAAGTAAAAGAATCAAAACTAACAAAAAAAATAACTGATTTTGATCAAGTAGAGCAAGTAATAGATAAACTACTAGGTAATAATAAATACACTATGGAAAATAGAGTACACGAGTCAGATAACTTCTATAAAAAAGTAAGAGTCATAAGAACAGTTATTTTAAAAGAGTTTAATCCAATAGTAATAAACGAGAGCAATTTACTAAACAAAAAAGAAAATGAAAGTATCATTATTGCACCAAATCATCAAAGTACAGTTGATCCACTTATAATCACAAGTATAATTGATGAAAACATTCACTGGGCAGCATTAAAAAGATTCTTTGATGCCCAAGATAGTATATTCAATAATAATAAAAATCCATTATTATGCAAACTAACAGCATACTCATTTAAAAAATTCGAATACTTTCCAATAGAAAGACTAAAAGACAATCCAAAAGCCAACAATCTAAAAGCCTTAAAAGACATGGCACTATTCTTAAAAAACAATCAATACGTTGGTATATTTCCTGAAGGAACAACCAATAAATCAAAAGAACAAGACTTTGGATACTTTGAACCAAGCTTCATTTCATTAGCAAAAAATGGCGATGCATTCATTCAACCAGTAACAGTTCTATGGATAAAAGACTTAGACATAGAACACAAAGTAATTATTAATTTTGCTACCCCATTCAAACTAGAAAATATGACAAAAGAAGAAGCTTACAATAAATACCTTGAAATCCAAAAAGAACAACTAGAAGAAAATAAAAAAATAAGAAAACAACTAACTAAGACAAAAAAATAACAAAAAATATTTAAAAAACAAAAGAAAAATAGTATAATTAACTTATAAAAAAATAAAGGAAGTGATCAATATGCATCCGAGTATACCTTTACTAATAGCAAGTTTAATTTATACTATTTTAATTTTTGTCCTATTTTGTAAAAAAGAAAAAGTAAAAACAGTAGAAAATAAAATATACTTTTCATTACTAATAACAGTAATAATAGGAATAATATTAGACATATGCGGAATATATTGTCATTTATACCTACCAGATAATAGCTTTATAAGATGGTTTGTAGTAAAACTATATTTAGCCTACTTACTTGTATTTGTCTATTTAATAACCACATATGTTGTATTAATATCCTATCATAAAGAAATGGCCCTAACAAAAGAAAAAGAACAAAGCAAAAAAGTAAAACACATATTAAACACTTTAAATATAATACTTGCAATATCATTAATACTAAATTTCGTTTTAACATTTACATACTATAAAGAAGGAAACCAAGTATATCTATTTGGAAGCAATACAATCTATGTATATGGAATATCAGCACTAGGTATACTAAGTTGGATATACTTTGTAATAAAAAACAGAAAAAATATATCAATAAAAAAAATAGTACCAATAATGCTATTCGTAGCATTCTGTGTCCCAGTAATACTATTACAACTATCAAACCCACAAATACTAGTAGTCACATCATTAACAGCGTTTTTAGTTAACTTCATGTATCATACAATAGAAAACCCTGATACCCAAATAATAGATTTATTAACAAGAAATAAAGAACTTACTGAAAAATCAGTAAATGAAAAATCTAATTTCTTATTTAAAATATCACAAGAACTAAGAAAACCTATCAAAGATATATCTAAAGATATAAATCTATTAAAGGATGAAAATAATAAAGAAATAGAAAAAGAATTAATTGAACAAATAGATAATAATGCAAAATGTGCAAACTTTATAATAAATAATATTACTGATATAAGTAGTATGGATATAAAAAATAGTAATATAAAAGAAGACAATTATAATATAAAAAGATTATTTAAAGACATAGAGTTAAGCACTAATAATAATCTAAAAAATAATAATAAAGATAGTAAGATAAAGTTTACTATAAAAGAAAATACTAGTTATCCAGAAACTGTATATGGAGATAAGATTAAGTTAAAACAAATAATAATGTCTGTAATAAATAATTCAATAAAATACACCGATAATGGTCACATAGATTTAGAAATAGATGCAATAGTAAGATATGATATGTGTAGATTTATATTTACAATAACAGATACAGGAATAGGAATGGACATAATTAAGGTAAATAAATTATTATCAAAAGAAGAAGAATTAAAAGACAATATAATCGAAGAGAATAATCTTAATTTAAGTATACCTATAGTAAAAAAACTATTAAAAATAGTCGGAGGAAATATAAATATAACAAGTAAAGAAAATAAAGGTACAACAGTAACATTAGTAATAAATCAAGAAATAAACTATGATAGTACTGGTTTAATATTAAAAGATATAAATAACTATAGTAATCCTAAAAGAAAACTAAGAGTCCTTCTCGTGGACAATAATGATGAATTAGAAAGAGTAGAAAAGATTCTTGATGAAAGAGATATAGATAAAGTAGTAACATTATTTGGACAAGATTGCATAGATAAGATAGAACATAATGAAGAATATGATTTAATAATAATAAAAGATGAGTTAAAAGAAGAAACAGCTTATGAAATATTAAATAAATTAAAACAAATACCTAAGTTTAAAACGCCAGTAATAATTGCAATAGATAAAGAAAAAGAATTTATAAAAGATCATTTTATAAAAGATGGTTTTAAAGATTGTATTATTCTAAATGATGATAAAAAAGCCTTAGAAAAAACTCTAAATAAATATATTTAATAAAATAAACACTCGCTTAGAGACTATCGAGAATATGGATAATAAATACCATAAAACCAGTAAAACAAACCAAATCCAAAATACAACTTGGCATATACAATTATAAAATTTGCAAAAACACTTGCAAAAATCATATATTTATAGTATATTATTGTTGTTCCATTTCTTGGATAAATGAAAATCCTTATTTATCTAGGTTCTGGTGAAAATATATAAGGAGGTAAATAAAATGGCTTTAAGTGTAGAAAAAAAACAAGAAATAATTAAAAACTTCGCAAGAGGTGAAAAAGATACAGGTTCTGCTGAAGTACAAATAGCAATCTTAACTGAAGAAATCAAAAACTTAACAGAACACTTAAAAGAACACAAACACGATTACCATTCTAGAAGAGGTCTTTTAAAGAAAGTAGGACAAAGAAGAAGTTTACTTAACTACTTAAAAAATAAAGACGTTACTAGATATCGTGAAGTTGTTAAAAAATTAGGATTAAGAAAGTAGGCACTATTTTTTAGTGTCTTTTATTTTAGGAGGAATATATGAAAAAAACATTCGAATACGACTTTCGCGGTCGTAAGATAATAGTAGAAGTAGGACAATTAGCAAAACAAGCAGCATCATCTTGCTTAGTAAGATATGGAGATACAGTAGTATTAACTGCAGTAACAAATGGAAAAGAGCCAACCACTGGAGACTTCTTTCCACTTATGGTATTATATCAAGAAAAACAATACTCAGTAGGTAAAATACCAGGTGGTTTCATAAAAAGAGAAGGAAGACCAACAGAAAATGCAACCCTTGCTGCTCGTCTAATCGATAGACCAATTAGGCCACTATTTAAAGAAGGATTCAAAAACGAAGTACAAGTAATAAATACAGTACTATCAGTAGACACAGCAAACTCACCAGAAATGACAGCATTATTTGGATCAAGTCTAGCACTAACAATAAGTGATTTACCATTTCTAGGACCAATCGCCTCAGTAGTGGTGGGAAGAGTAGACGGAAACTTTGTAATAAACCCAACACCAGAACAACAAGAACTAAGCGATATCTATCTTACAGTCGCAGGTACAAAAGATGCAATCAACATGGTTGAATCATCAGCAAAAGAAGTATCTGAAGAAGATATGCTTGACGCATTAATGTATGGACATGAAGCAATCAAAGAATTAATAGCGTTCGAAGAACAAATAAAAGAAGAAATTGGAAAACCTAAAAAAGACTATCCAATCATTAAAATAGACGATGAAATAAACTCAAAAGTAAGAGATATGATTACTGTTAAAATGCTAAACGCCATTCAAATTGAAGAAAAACTAGCACGTCAAGATAAAATAGATGAACTAAAAGAAGAAGTACGTGAAAAATTTAAAGAACTATATAAAGATGATGAAAATTTAAATGATATTATAAAACAAGTAAACGAAGTACTCGAAGCAATCGAATATGAAGAAATAAGAAGACTAATAACAGAAGAAAAAATTAGACCAGACGGAAGAAAAGTAGATGAAATTAGACCATTATCATCTGAGGTAGATATCTTACCGCGTACACACGGATCAGCACTATTCACAAGAGGACAAACACAAGTACTTAGTATTACAACACTAGGTTCAATAAGTGAATACCAAATACTAGATGGACTATCAGACGAAGAAGGAAAAAGATTCATGCATCACTATAACTTCCCACAATTCAGTGTCGGAGAAACAGGAAGATATGGTGCTCCAGGAAGAAGAGAAATAGGACACGGTGCCCTTGGAGAAAAAGCCCTATCACAAGTTCTTCCATCCGAAGAAGAATTCCCATACACAATAAGAGTAGTATCAGAAGTATTAGAATCAAACGGTTCATCATCACAAGCTTCAATATGTGCAGGATGCATGTCACTAATGGCCGCAGGTGTACCAATAAAAGACATGGTCGCAGGAATAGCCATGGGATTAATAACAAATAACGATAAGTATACAATACTAACCGATATTCAAGGAGCAGAAGACCACTTCGGAGACATGGACTTCAAAGTCGCAGGGACTAAAAAAGGTATATGCGCTTTACAAATGGATATCAAAATACAAGGAATTACAAAACAAATACTACAAGAAGCATTACAACAAGCTAAAAAAGCAAGATTTGAAATCCTAGAAAACATGAAAACAGCAATAAGTGAACCAAGAAAAGAATTATCACCATATGCACCAAAAATAAAACAAATGAAAATAAAAGAATCACAAATAAAAGATGTAATTGGACGTGGTGGTGACGTAATCACAAAAATTATTCAAGACTCAAGCAACGTAATAAGCGTTAATGATAAAAATGCCATTAAAATAGACATCGAAGACGATGGAAGAATAATTCTATACCACAGTGATTACACTGTAATAGACAAAGCAATAAAAATGATCGAAGACATAACAAGAGAAGTCGAAGAAGGACAAATATACACTGCTAAAGTAGTAAAAGTTGAACCATTCGGATGCTTCGTTGAAATATGGCCAGGTTGCGAAGGACTAGTACACATCTCTAAACTATCAAAAGAAAGAGTAGAAAAAGTTGAAGACGTAGTAAAAGTTGGAGACGAAATAGTAGTAAAAGCAATCGGAACAGACAATAAAGGAAGATTAAACTTCTCAAGAAAAGATGCAATGTAATCTTTTCTTTTTTTGTAAACAAAATGTAAACAAACGTAAAAAACACATGTAAAATATACATTTTTTTCATTTTTATTAAGGAATCCTATAATAATATGCGTTCAATATATACGAGAGGTGATAAAATGAAAAAAATTTTCATAACAATATTGCTTGTTTTAATACCACTAAATGTACAAGCAATAAATAATCAAACAACATTTAGTGAAACAAAACTATGCAAATACTATAAAGAAACCAAAGTATTTACAAACTACACAATCGAAGGAGAAAACCCCAAAGAATATCCATTCAAAAGCAATGAACAAATTATAAAAAAATATGAAACAGAAATAAAACCAGAAGAAAAACCAAATAGAATAATACAAGAAGAAACATATAATAACTATAATCCAATAAAAAAAATAAATAGAATAGTAACAAGATACGATATGGTTGGACTAGTCTATGAATTAGAAATCTATGAAAAAGATCAAAAACTAGACTATACACTATCATCAAACAATGATAACCAATATAAACATATAAATGACAATCAACTAAATCTATATGATAAAATAAATCTCAATTTTATAGATATCAATCTATCCCACGAAGTAGATCCATTAGATATAACTATAAAAATATACTTACGTAGATATTTTGATACTTTAGACATTTATACATACTTATTTCCAAAAGAATACACAAAAAAATTTAACATTATAGAAATAAAAAAAGAATATGATTACATAAATAATAGTAAAAAGATAACATTCGAAGATGATTACGAAGTAAGACCATATGAGATAAAAATAACACAAGAAGACATAAAAACATATAAATATAGCGATGAAATAATAACAACACAAGAAGAATTAGAAACACCACTATATAACAAACTACCAAGTGCTAAAAAATATAAATATCAAGATACACTATTTAAATACTACAAAATAGAAAAAGAATACCAAGAAGGATACCATAAAACACTCGATGGATACATAAAAGATGAAACAAAATGTATTAGTTCGTTCTCAGAACAAAAAAATAATATATTTGAAAAAATACCAGTAACAAAAAAGTTGCAAGCAAGTATCAAAGTAGACGCCAAAGAAGAAAAAACAGATACAAATACAAAAGAAATAACCAATACTAGTAATCTATTAGTATACAAAAAACAAATAAATACTAAAAAAGAAAATAATTTGTCGTACAAAGAATCAAAGAAAAAAACAAAAACCAACAAAATATTATACATACTCCCTGTTATAATCTTAAGCATAATATTCCTATTAGGATATTTACTATATAACTTATTAAAGGAGAGATAAAATGTATAACATTGATATGGAATTTGTAAAAGGCATATTCATCATAAGACTAAGTGGAATATTCAACAAAAATGCTTGCAACCAATTAGAACAAGATCTAGAACAATTAATAATAAAAAATGGTATAAAATATTTACTAATTAACCTAGAAAGCATTAAAAAAATAGATGCAAAAGCAATAGAAATAATCTTTGATAACTATATGAAACTGATAAAAAGAAATGGAAAACTAATAATATGTGGAATAAATAATCTATTTGAAAACAATAACATAATAACAAACAATCTATTACAAATAAAAGAAGAACAAGAAGTATTTGATTATGTAACACTATGATAGATTTAAATGAATTAATAATACAAAATGAACCACTAATTTATTCCGTTATAAATAGATACAAAGAATATTTTGACATTGAAGACCTGTATCAAACCGCCGCAATTGGACTAATAAATGCCTATAAAAACTATAAAAATGATAAACAAACCAAATTCTCATCATATGCCTATTTCTACATGAAAGGAGAAGTAAAAAAATATATAAGAGAAAGCAATACACTAAAAATAAGTAAAGAACTAATAAAACTAAACACATGTATAACAAAAGCTAAAGAAATTCTATATCAAAAACTAAATAGAGAACCAACTGATTTTGAATTATCACTATTCTTAGAAATAGATGAAAGCCAAATAGCAAATGCTAAACTAGCCACATCATTAGTAGAATCTCTAGATAACGACATTGATGATGATTTATACAACAAAATAGGATACATCCAAAAAGAATACGAAGGAGAAATACTAGATCTAAAAACAGAAATAAATAATCTGAAAGAACTAGAAAAACAAATAATAATATCAAGATATGAAGAAGGTTTAACTCAACAAGAAGTATCAAAACTATTAGGAATAAATCAAACTAAAGTATCAAGAGAAGAAACAAAAATATTACAAAAATTAAGAGATAGGTTGACATAACCTATTTTTTGTATGAAAAAATATAAAAAAACCATAATAAAAATGGTGATAAAATGAAACAAGAAAACTATGAAAAAATAGTAAAAACAAATCTACCAGATGAAAATAAACTGTCCAATGCCTTAATAGCTTTCTCAGTTGGAGGACTAATCGGAGCATTCGGGAACTTCCTAATAGAAATATATTCATATCTATTTGAAATATCAAGAAACGACTCAGCAGTATTTATGATTATAACCCTCATCTTTATTGCATGCCTCTTAACAGCCATCGGAGTATTTGATACCTTTGTAAAAACAGGAAGAATGGGTCTTATAATACCAATAACAGGATTCGCACACTCTATGCAAAGTGCAATACTAGACTATAAAAACGAAGGTTTAATCTATGGATTTGGTTCAAACATCTTTAAATTAGCGGGCTCAGTAATTCTATATGGAGTAGTATCATCATACTTCTTTGCTCTTATAAGATTCCTACTAGGAGTCGCCCTATGACATTTGAATTTAATAACGTATACATAAAAAACACCTCAACAATATCAGGACCAATCGAAGCAAAAGGACCACTAAATAAATACTTTGATAAGACTTATAAAGACTTTTATATAAATAGTAAATCATTAGAAAAATCAGAAGTAAACCTTCAAAAAGAAAGCATAGAAACTCTAATAGATAAAGAAAATATTACAAAAGAACAAATAGATATATTAATATCCGGAGACTTACAAAATCAAATAACAGCATCATCATATGCAGCAAAAGACTATGAAATACCATTCATCGGAGTCTATAGTGCCTGTGCAACATCAACACAGTCAATAATACTTGCATCAACTATTCTAGAAAGCAAAAAAGCAAAAAACATTATATGTACAACAAGTTCAAATAACCTAGTATCAGAAAAACAATTTAGAAATCCAGTAGAATATGGTGCACCAAGTCCTAAAACAAAAACATTCACATCAACCGGAGGAGCATCAATACTATTAACAAATGAAAAAACAAATATAAAAATAACATCTGGTACAATAGGAAAAATAATAGATCTAAACCAAAATGATCCAAACCATATGGGAGCAGTAATGGCACCAGCTGCCGCAGATACAATATATAATCATTTAAAAAACAACAATGAAAAAGTAAGCGATTATGATCTAATCCTAACCGGAGACCTAGGAATATATGGAAAAAAGATACTAAAAGAATACATGGACCAAAAATACAAGATAAAACTAGGGGAGAACTATGATGACTGTGGAACAATGCTATATGACATAAAAAACCAAAAAGAAATAACCGCTGGGGGATCAGGACCAGTCTGTAG
This sequence comes from uncultured Bacilli bacterium, assembly GCA_934101185.1. Lineage (GTDB taxonomy): Bacteria > Bacillota_I > Bacilli_A > RF39 > UBA660 > JAEDJI01. The sequence goes on from CAKOQD010000002.1 coordinate 26,496, forward strand.
TGCCTTAGTAACCTATGGATACATATACAACGAAATGAAAAATAAAAATCTAAAAAAAGTTTTATTCGTAGCAACCGGTGCACTATTCTCACCAACATTCATATATCAAAAACAAAACATTCTATCAATTGCCCATGCAATAACAATGGAGGTGGTAAAATGAGTTATATAACATCATTTCTATTCGTAGGGATACTATCTCTAATAGCACAATTAATATTAGATAAAACCAAACTATCCGCAGGACACATTACCAGCATGTTCGTAGTAATAGGCTCATTCCTAGACACATTTAGTATATATGATAAAATAATACAACATGTTGGCGGAGGGGCACTAGTACCAATAACAAGCTTTGGTCATTTACTAATACATGGCGCACTAGAAAGAACCAATCAATCCGGTGCAACAGGTATCTTAATGGGAATGTTTGACCTTACTGCAACAGGAATAACAAGCGCAATTATCTTTAGTTTTGTATTTGCACTTATATTTAAACCAAGAAACTAAAAATAACGCAAGTTATTTTTTCTTTGTAATAACAAGAAAATATGATATAATTATACATGTTAAAGGTGATTATATGGAGTATAATTTTAAAATAAACGATTTCGAAGGACCACTTGATTTACTATTACACTTAATAAAAGAACAAGATATGGATATTATGAACATTGAAATAGTAAAATTAACAGACCAATATTTAGACTTCATAGATAATATGAAAGAAAAAAATCTAAACATTGCATCAGAATATCTAATACTTGCATCAGAATTAATGTACATCAAATCGAAAAGTCTCCTTCCAAATATAAAAGATGAAGAAGAACAAGAAGAACTAACAGAACTAAAAGAAAACTTAATAAATAGATTATTAGAATATGAGCAATATAAAAAAATAACCCAAGACTTCAAAGAACTCGAAGAACAAAGACATGAATTCTATACTAAGTCTCCATCTAATCTAAAAGAATATATTGATCCCAAACAACAACTATCTGATGATATAACACTCGAAGACTTATTAAAAGCATTTCAAAACTACTTAAAAAGACAACAAATAAAAAAACCAATTACTACCAAAATAACAACAAAAGAAATATCAATCGAAGAAAGAACAAAATCTATAAAAAATATCTTAAAAACAAAAAGAAAAGTAGAATTCTTTGATCTATTCGAAGATATATCAAAACCATATGTAGTAGTAACATTTCTTTCAATCTTAGAAATGGCAAAAAATAATGAACTAAAAATAACACAAGAAAATAACTTTGATAAAATATACTGTGAGGTGGCGTAATGAAATCAGTACTTGAAGGACTACTATTTATAACCGGAGATGAAGGATTAACAATTAAAGAGATAAGCGAAGTCCTAGAAATAGAACAAGATGATGCACTTGAACTAATAAACGAACTAAAACAAGACTACTCAAATGAAGAAAGAGGAATAATGATCCAAGACTTTGCAGGAAAATATAAACTAACTACAAAAAAAGAACATAAAACCTACTATGAAAAACTATCGGAACTATCAAGCAATAAAACACTTTCACAATCAGCACTTGAAACACTAGCAATAATAGCATATAACCAACCTATAACTCGTTTAGAAATAGATGAATTAAGAGGAATCCAATCAAGTCAAATGATTAGAAACCTAATATCAAGAGACTTAGTAAAAGAAGTAGGAAGAAAAGATGCAGTAGGGAAACCAAGACTATATGCCGTAACAGATGAGTTTTTAGACTATTTTGGATTAACATCATTAAATGAACTCCCTACAATAGAAGTAGAAGAATCAGATGACGTTGAACTATATAATTCAAAATACAAAGAAGAGGAAGAAATAGAACAACTATAATTTTCTACTTTTTAATGAACAAATCTTCAAAAGATGTGATATAATAAATATATCTTATCTTGAAAAAAGGCAAGAAATAGAACAATTATAGTTCTTTATGCCTGCGTGGCGGAATTGGTAGACGCGCTGGACTCAAAATCCAGTGGTAGCAATATCGTGTGGGTTCGAGTCCCACCGCAGGCACCATTGACGAATCTGTTCGAACTATTCGAACTTTGATATATATAATCAATCGAAAGATTGGTTTTTTTCTGTTTTCAGGAAGAAATCATAGGAAAGGTTGGTGTCTATGATTAATGTAATCAAAAAAGAAATTGATATGGAGAAATCTTTAAAGAAACGATTAGAGATTATATGTGATTTTTGTAATACTACTCCAACTATTATAAATGGTAGTATTCGTAAAATTGATAAGACAAATTTGAATTATATCGAACCACATAGAATAATTATCAATAACATAATGTTTCTTGCTTTTAATTATTCTAATGAAATCTATATCAATAATTTAAGCAAAAAGATTAAAATATCAGAACTTGAAAACTACATAAAAACTATGAACTAATACTTATTCCCTACAAATAGGTAATAGACAAAATAAGAAAAATGTTGTATTATGTAATTGATTTACAAAGACTTATTTTGAGAAGTAAAAGTATTAGTTTGTAGTACCCTTACTTCTCTTTTTTTGAAAATTAGAAAAAGGGAGATGATAATTAATGTATGATGATGTAAAGAAGATACTTTTAACGAATTAAAAGATAAATACAATTTTAGCAAAGAACACGATGATAAAGGAAAAGATGATTTTAAGATAGAAATTTAATTAAAAATGTTGATTTTATTAAAAAAATAATGTATAATAGTAAGTCCTTAACAGATTGGGGGGGAAATTTATCATGTTAAAAGAAAAAAAATCAGTGTTTTTGATTTATGATAAAAAAATAGCACCACGTTTCAATAAGTTATTATCTGAAAATTTAGAAATTGAAACTGAACTTGAAGATTATGGATGTAATAAACTTGTTTCAGTTTCGGTTGAAGATTATCAAAGAGCTTTAGAGGAAGGTCTCAACATTTCAAATCTAAATCATTGGGATATGAGTTGGGTAAATGCTTATAAAGAGCCAAGACCAGTTGGATATATTAATGTAATGTATAGTAGTTTACCAAAAACAAGAGAAGCCAGTTCTTTATGGGAATCATTTGAATTACCTGATCATTGTCCTATTGATATTAAAGAATATATTGAGAAATTACAAGCATTTTTAGGTGGACGCCCTATAAAAATTAAATACAATAGTTCTGATAATGCAATAGAGTTTTTAGTTAAAGGTTCATTAGAAGATTATGAACTTGTAAAACAACAATGTGAAGGATTTAATTATGTTATGAAAAATTCACCTTTTATTAAAACTACATTTTTAGAAAAAGATGGAACTTTAATTAGAACTGAAAAAGAAGAGAAAAAAGAAGAATCAAGCCTTAAATCTTATTTTAATGAATCTATGTTTGTGGATGGTTTATTAAGACCAGAAGGTTCTAATATTGCACCAAAAACAGATACTGACCAAGATTTAACAACAGGTTATAAATATAATAGTTGTAGATTTGGTGCTAGAGATTTTGATATCAGTTCTGTTGGGATTTATGATTTGACAGAAAGTATTCAAGGAACATTCCTTATTTATGAAGAAAAAGATTATAATCACTATTGGAATAATGAAAAAGATGAACAAACGAGTTGTAAATCAATAATGCCTTTCACTATGCTAGATAATGGTAGTTTTGAAAGTAAAGTTACTATTCAAGATGGAGAAACAGTAGTAGTAAACACAAGTGTAAATGTTATTAGAAATATAGTCGGTTGTAATTTTGATGGTAAGAGTGTAAGAGATGGATTGTTTTCTGGACTTGCACATGAAGATTGTAGAGGTAATTTTGAATTAAACGAATATTATAAAACAATTTCTAATAGAACAAGATTACTTCATTATTCTAAATCTTCTGGTTTCTTTGAGGTGTATGAATTGCCTAATGGATGGGTTGTTGAAGATGGAATCTCAAAGTTAGAATATCCAAAGGTATTTGATGATGTAGATTTTGATAAGCAAGATAAGGATCTAGAAGAAATTAATGGTATTTTAGCATCACGAACTAATAGCAAAATTATGTCTTTAGTTAAAAGAATTGATAATAGCAAGTAAAAATTTGCTATTATTTTTTTAAATTTTATGGTAATATATATTTAGTGATTGATTCTTATATCAATCGTTGCGGTAAAAAGTTGTAGATAACTACGACAATGGCACCATTGGGAAATCTGCTCGAACTATTCGAACTTTAAATATATGAATCAATCAGAAATGATTGATTTTTTCGTTTCTTGAAAAAATCATAGAAAGGATTTGTCTATGGTAAATATTATTAAAGAAGAAATTGAAATTGAAGAATCTTTAGAATCGAGGTTAAGAGTAATATGTGATTTTTGTAATACTACTCCAACAATAATAAATGGTAGTATTAGAAGAATTGATAAAACTAATTTAACTTATATTGAACCACATAGAATATATATTAAAAACAATTTATATCTAGCATTTAATTATTCAAGTGATATATATGTTAATAATTTAGGTAAAAAGATTAAATTATCTGAATTAGAAGATTATATAAAATGTTTATAAAATACCTTGATTTTTAGAATTAATAGTATATAATAAATAACCAATAAATGAGGAAGGTATCTTCTAGAAATGGAGGTACATCAATGATAAGACAGAATATACATTTATTAAAAATATTTATTATTGAATTAACTAGAGAGCGAGAGGTATTAGCTTGGATTTAATATCTTTTGCTCTCTTTTTTCGTATTAAAAGGAGGAATATGTTATGAATGAAGAAAAGAAAATAGCGGGTTTATATACGTGTATTAACGGAAGATCAGGCACGAGAAGGATTTAGTTTACCAGAACAAGAAAAGCGTTTAAGGACTATGATGAGTTAAAAAAGAATTATAATAAACAAAGACAAAAAATAAATAAACTTAATAATCAGACAAAGGACTTAAATACAAAATCAGAAGAAATAAAAGATATTATTAATAATTTAAAAAATGAGAATTCTATATTAAAAGAAAAGAATAAAACTCTTCAAAATGAACTAAATAATCTAAAAGAATTATTTGAAAAAATTAAAAATAAAATTAACAATCTATATCACTTCTTTGTAGATAAAATGTGGGGTAATAAAGAAAAATGTGATAAATATTATCCAGTTGCTTATGAATTATATGGTAAGAATATTTTAGAAGAAGAACAAATAAGAGGTATATTAGGAACTAAAAATAGATTTGCAGAAATAGATAGAGATTCTAAATCAAAAGACGATGATTTTGAATTATAAAAAAAGAGGAATAATATCCTCATAGTTAAATATAAGATTATTCCTTAACATATCCAATGTTACTAGGTTTGCTTGGATCAAATGTTAAGTTGCAAATACTAGCAACAAGACCATAAATTCCAAAAGTAACAATTGTAAGGAAAAAATATGCTGCAGTTCTACTTCTATATCCTTCAGGTTTTAAATTAGTATGATTAATAATTATACTACCAATCCATCCTAAAAAGAATGTTAACAAAAATCTTACTACATTATTATTGTCTTTTTCCATATTACACTTACTCCTTCCAATTATAATTATACAATAAATTTTTATAAAAGTCTTTAATTAATGACAATTTTATGATAATATTTATATAGATTGATTCATATGAATCGTTATTGCCGAAAAAAGTTGTAGACCTCTACGTCGTCGGCACCAGATTGATTGATAACTCGAACTTTTTATAGTTCGAGTTTTGATATATCTAAATTTATAATAAAATATTCATATAGATAAATTGAATTGAATCAATTTAGAAAACATACTTGCATAATGACTTAACCATTATGCAAATATATTGAAATATGGAGGAAATTTATGAACGAAAAAATGTATTATTATTTATTAGAAAATAAACTATTAACGCATGGGATTGGAAATGTTAGTGACCAGGAAACATATTTTAAATTTGAATCAATAATCAAAAATGGTGGTCTAATGTCATTACAAAAATTAAAAGAATTAGGAATAAATGTATCTGGAAAAGTTAGTGGATTAAGAGATACACCTGAAAGTAGAATATCTTTTTTTAATCCATCCACCCCACAAATTAAAAAGAGATTATTATCAGAACACTTTTATTATTTTCTACCATTTAATCCTAACGTAATATTTTTTATAATTGATGGAACAAATATTGATTTACAACAACATTCTGATATTTCTTTTGAAATAACTACAGAAAGTGGGTTTGTTTCTATTGATAATTTTAAAGGAATAATAGCTCCAAGCGAATGCATTGAATATATAAATAGTATTCAGAATAAGTATGGAATTTGTTTACCAATATATGATTTTGATTTTAATATGATGAATGATATAAATGATAGTTTTAATAAATATAAATAATCAGAAGTTGTTCTACTTCTTCCTTTAGGGCACCATAGGAAAATTAGTCGAACTAATCGACTTTATATATGAAAGGTTAATCCTCGGTTAACCTTTCATATATGTTTTGAAAGAAGCTGATTAGTTATGCAAATAATAAAGGAAAAACTAGTATATATGAAACTGGTTTAATACGAAAATCTTCATATATTGCAATGGTTTTTAAAAAGAATAATAAAGAATAATATTGAAACACTAGATGAATTATTTAGATTAGACCCATTGCCATATGTAATTTGCATTAAATATAAAATTGTGCTATAATTTGTTCATCGGCAATGACTAGGAATAGTAATTTTATAATTTATTTTAGAGAGTTATCGGTTGGTGAAAGATAATATAAATTAAAAATGAAAGACACCTATGAGCTACTTGTTTGAAATTAATAGTAGAATAAGTCGGATGTAAACCGTTATCTCATTGAGTGATTATATATTTAATTTCTGTTTACATATATAATAAATTGGGTGGTACCGCGGATTATAACAGTTATTCGTCCCTTTGTGGATAATATAACTGTTTTTTATTATATATTGAATAGGAGGAAGAAAAATGAAAAAAATATATTTTAAAAATTTAAATGAATATTTTGGACAAGAAATAACTATTGAAGGTTTTGTCGATAATATTCGTGATTTACAATATGTTCAATTTTTAATTGTTAGAGACACTACAGGTAAGGTTCAAGTAACAATTGAAAAAAACGAAAATAATAGTAAATTAAATGAAATTGTTTCTAATTTAGCAATTGAAAGCACGGTTAAAATTATTGGAACATTATTTAAAAATGAGAAAGTTAAACTTAATGGAATGGAGCTAATACCAAACGATATATTTGTAACTAGTAAATGTTTGGAGGAATTACCTTTAAACTATAAAGATAGCAAGTCCGCACTATTGGATACTAGATTAAATTATAGATTTTTAGATTTAAGAAGTGAAAAAAATATTCTTATGTTTAAAGTTCAAACTTGTATGATTAATGCTATGAGAGAATTTGTTATAAAAAATAATTTTACAGAGATCCACACTCCTAAAATTATTAGTGTAGCAAGTGAATCTGGCGCAGAAGTTTTTGAAGTAAAATACTTTGATAGAAAAGCATATTTAGCACAAAGTCCTCAATTTTATAAACAAATGGCTATGTGTAGTGGTTTTGAAAAGGTATTTGAAATTGCACCAGCATTCAGAGCAGAAAACTCTAATTCATATAGACACACTACAGACTTTACATCATTCGATATTGAGATGAGTTATATCGAATCTTTAGAAGAACTTATGGATTTTGAAGAAGATTTATTTATTGCGGGGTTATCCGCAGTTAAAGAAAAATATGGGGAACAAATCAAAGAATTATTTAATGTAGATGTTATTATTCCTACTAAACCATTCCCAAGAATTAAGTTAGAAGAATTATATAAGGAATTAGAAAAAGAATATGATTTTAAAATGAATTATGAAGATGTTGGAGATATGAATGCAGAATCAGAGAGATTAGCATCTAAGTATGTTATGGAAAAATATGGGCATGAGTTTGTATTTATAACAGACTTTAGTGCTAAAAAAAGAGCGTTCTATCATAAGAGAGAAAAAGGTATTCCACAAGGGGCTGACCTTATTTGGAAAGGCTGTGAAACAACTACTTTAGCATTAAGAGAACATAACTATGAAACTTTATGTGAACAAGCTAAAGAAAAGGGATTAGGAGAAGATGTTAAGTTTTATCTTGAATTCTTTAAATATGGTTGTCCCCCTCATGGAGGATTTGCTCTTGGAGTAGATAGAATAACTATGCTATTATTAGAAACAGGTTCTTTAAAAGAAACAATGTTTATATTTAGAGGTCCTAGTAGAATAGAACCATAAAATTAAGGGGACAAAATCCTCTTTTTGTGTTATAATTGTATTAGTTGATAGTTATTACTAACTATTTCTTTTGCTCTAGAAGTTGTTCTACTTCTTCCATTAGAGTACCAGTTTAAAAATAAACTCGGACTTTTAAAGTTCCGAGAGTAATAAATTACTAACAGAAATGTTAGTTTTTTTGCTGTTTAAAAGAAAATGAAAAATTATATGTTAGCAATAGAAATAAAAATAGTAATTTATTAAGATTAATGATATGATTTAATAAACAAGGAGGTTACAAATGAAAAATTTAAATAGTGAATTACTTAATAAATTTGACAATTTATATAAAAAAGATAAAAATAATAAAATAATAGAAAATGCAATTAAAAATGTAGGTATCAATAAAGTTTGCTTAAACAATGAAATAGTTAACAAAACAATAAATATTTTTAATATAGAACTGCCAAAATCAAAAATATATAATCAAGAAGAATCAGAACGCTGTTGGATACATGCAGGTATAAATTTAATAAAAAATAATATTGCTAAAAACCTTAACATTGAAGAAAGTGAATATGCTTTATCTGTAAACTTTTTAGCTTTTCTAGATAAGATGGAAAAATCTAATACTATTTATAACAGAATTATAGAAAATAATAATTTTAACTATGAAGAAGAAATTAAAAAAGAATATTTAAAATTTGGTATATACGAAGGTGGATATTTTGAGTATTTTAAAGCACTAGTAAATAAATATGGAATTGTTCCAGAAAATGTTATGCCGGATGTTGAATGCAGTAAGAAATCTGAAGAATTAACCAAAATTCTTAGTGATAAAGTAAAAAAAGATATATTAAAACTAATTAAATTAAAAAAAGAAAAATGTAATAATTTAGACGTTATAAAAGAAGAAATGCTAACAGAAAACTATAATATGTTAGCAAAATGTTTAGGAGAGCTACCTTTTAATTTTGATTATGAATATAAAACTAAAGATGGAAAATATAAAAAAATCACTAATATAACTCCTAAAGAATTCTCAAACAATTATCTCACTATTAACTTAAATGATTTTATTGGTGTTGCTAATGTACCAATGTACAACAAAGAATATAATAAGCTATATAGAAAAGAGCATACTGAAAATGTATATGAAAATAGTTATGTTGAATTCATTAATTTACCAATTGAAAATTTAAAAGATTTAGCGATTAAACAATTAAAAGATGGGGTTCCTGTATGCTTAGGTTGTGATATGAAAAAAATGCGAGCAGATAAATTAGGAATAATGGATTCTAATTTATACAATTATAAAGATACATTTAATATTGAGCTATTATCCAAAGAAGAAGCATTATCCATACATGATATCGATTTTCAACATGTAATGTTAATTACTGGAGTTCATATTGAAGATGACAAAGCAGTTAGATGGAAAATTGAAGACAGTTATGGTGATAAAGTTCATAAAGATGGTTATTATATAATGAATGATAACTTCTTTGATGATTTTGTAATAGAAGTCATAATTGATAAGAAACACTTAAGCCAAGATCAATTAGATATATTAAGCCAAGATCCAATTTTATTTGATGTAACTGAACCATTCTAACAAAAAACTTAGTAAAGAACATTACCATTTAACACTAAAAATAAAAATGATATAATAGTTGCAAGATGTAGGAGGCTAATTATGAATAAAAATGATTACATAGAAATAACAGAAGAAAAATTAAAAGACAATTCTAAAAAGATTATGATAAATCAAATAAATAAATATTACAAATCAAAAGAATATGTAAATCCCAAATGTAAATATTCTGTTGGAGACAATGTAGTTTTAAAAAAAGGAACATTATTACATGGAACATATAAAAATATTGATGGATTAAAAGAAATTGTAAAGAATGGATTAATATCAAGTTGGTTTATAAATGATAGATTATCAAAATATCCAAGTTCTGTTGGTGTATGGAAATTAAAAAAAGATTCCTTACTAAAAGACTATATAAATTTTTATTCTGGAGGCACTATTTTATATAGTGGTATTATTGAAAATGGTATAGACACACAAAAAAATAAGACCTCAGTTATTCCATATGATGAAATGCATAATATTATTGATATTACAAGCAGTATTAATTGTCATATGTGGACTCTAGAACAAACAAAAGAAGCAAGATTTATGCCTAGTTTTGTTCAAGATAGAATTCAAATAGGTATTATATTTAATGGAGACAATAACTACACAAAAGAATTACTGAAGGGCGACATATTAGAACCTGATTTTATTGATGATGAAAATGTTAAGAATTTCGTTAATTCAAATTACTACGACAAATTTTTAAAAGATAGAAAAAACAAAGACGATTTCTTTACTGATCGAGAAAGTGCTATTTTATTTGGGTTACCATCGAACTTAATCGAAGGAATACTAGTTGGAAGAATATATGAAAAAGATGACTTAATTTTAAAAGAAATAAAAGAATTATTACCAAAATGTTATATATGTAACCTAGATGGAAAAATAATAAAAGAATAAAAAACGTAAGATATGGAATTTTTTAGATGGTGATAAAATGAAAAAACATGTAAAAGTAATGTTTGGAACAACAAGCGGTGCAAAAAACAATTTTAATTATAAAATAGGTGAAGTAAATATCAGTGATAATTGGAATCCTAATGCTAGTACTGGAAAAGAATTTGGAGGTTTTAATTATTGTAGTGAAGACTGTATTTTAAGATGGTTGCACAGGGGAGATACTATATATGATGTAGAAATTCCTAAAGATGCTGAAAACATTAAAATAGAAGGTGCTACAACACTCTATAGAACTAATAAAATCATTATACAAAATCCAAAAAAGATAGATGATGAGTTAGCACTTCATTTCTATAAAATATCAAAAATACCAGAAAAATCCTATTATATATCACTAGCAGTTGTCTCACTAATGAACTACAAAAAAACTGCATATCAGATATTGAAAGATAAAGTTAACAAAGAAAATATTGATTCAGTACTAGAAGATTGGAACGATTTTATGTGGCACAAAGGTAAAAATGATAGAAGAAATAAAAATGAACTAATAAAAAAAATAGAAGATGAGTTATATAAAATAAAAAACATTAAGCTATAAAAAATTAATAAAAATAAAAAAGACAATATAAAATCATCTTTTTTTACACAAATATACTTACAAACATCTATTGTTTTTATATTATTAGTCATTAACTTTTAACTAAGTATATACAAATTAAATCTAAAAATATCACTAAAAATCATAAAAATATTCAATGAATTTATATCTTTCTTGTCTTTGTACCTAACACAAAAAGCAACTATTAACATTAAAAGAATAACATGATATAATGAAAACGGAGGAAACGATTATGATTATAGGTATATGTGGTAATTCCGGAAGTGGCAAGACTACTTTAGCCAATCAAATAATAAAATCAACAGACAATAAAGCAATACATCTAGAAATAGATAAAATTGGTCATAAAGTTTTATTGCTTCCTGAAGTAAAAAAAGAATTGATAAAACTATATGGAAACAAAATACTAAGTGAAAGCGATATCGATAGAAAAAAACTAAGCACAATAGTTTTTGATTCTAAAATAGAAATGGATAAACTAACTGATATTACATGGAAATATATGCAAATAGAAATTGACAACTTTCTAGAAAATAATAAAAATAAAATAGTAATCTTAGATTGGATGTTATTATCAAAATCAAAATATTTTGACATGTGTGATATAAAAATACTTTTAAATACACCATACGATATAAGAAAAAGAAGAGCAACAAGAAGAGATAACATAAGTGAAGAATCATTTAACTTAAGAGATCAGGCTAGTATAACTTACAATGAAGAGAACTTTGATTATGTTTTAAAAACTAATGAAATTGACAAGAAAAAGCTAGTAAAGTCTCTGTACAAAAGTCGAAAACAAAGGAAAAATAAATGAAACAAGTATTAGACTATTTAGAAACCAAAAACATAAAATATGAAATAATTCATCATAAACCTGCGATGACAACTGAAGAAGCAGATAAATATATCGAAGGAAAAGAAGGAGTTCGTTCAAAAACTATATTTATGACAAATAAAAAAGATAAAAAGTTTTATCTAATTATAATGGACGACTCTAAAAGATTAGATATAAAAAAGATGAATGAACTAACAAATGATAAACTCCACTTTGCAAAAGAAGAACAACTAAAAGAAAAACTAGGATTAAAAACAGGAACAGTATCAATATTTGGACTAATAAATAATAAAGATCATGATATTAACATCTATATAGATAAAGATATAATAAACGAAAAACTAATAACATTTCACCCAAATGATAACACCGCAACTATCTTTATAACCCTACAAGATATGTTTAAAATACTAAATGATTTAGATTACTCTTATGAAATAATAAAACTATAAAACACTTTTATTCAGGAAAATAAAGCAACTTTATTTTCTTGTTTTTTATTTCAATAAGACCCTCATCCTTAAGATTCTTAAGCTCTCTACTCATTGCACTCCTGTCAATTGCTAAATAATCAGCAAGAGCAGTAAAAGAAGAAGGAACATACACAATTCTAGCATTTGTATCCATATAAGAATACTTAAAATAAGAAAGAAGTTTATTTCTAATAGTCTTATTAGTCAAAATATCAACTCTTTCATTATTTGAAGTCAACTTCTTTTGAGTAATCTCTAATAAATTAATCAAAAACTGACTAAAAATTGAAGAATTAATATTAGCATTACTATATATATAAGCAGTATCAATAAAAATAACCAAAGACTCTTCCTTAGCAATAACATCATAATCACTATTAACTAAATTAGATATATTAGTTCCGAAAACATCCCCCTCATCAAGCACCTCAACTAAAGACCTATTACCAGCACTATCAGTCTTTATAATATTAAGATAACCAGTCTTTACAATTGCAATATAATTATTCATTTTAATCTTACTTGACACTAACTCATTTACACTAAAATGTAAACTAGAAGCCTCCAACATTTTTAATAAAAATCCCTGTTTACTAGGGTGAATTCCTTTGAATAAATCGTTCATAATATCCCTCCCAAAAATATTTTAACATTATTTTTAAAATGTTGCAATTGCAACAATAACAATTTTCGACAAAATTATATAATTAAAATGTAAAAAAATAGGAGGAGTAAAAAATGAAAGTAATTAAAAGAGACGGACACATGGTTGATTATTGTCCTGAAAAAATCGAAGCAGCCATATTAAAAGCAAATAAGGAAGTAGAAGAAAACCAACAAGCATCACACACACAAATAAGAAACATTGAAAAATACATTGAATCACTTGGTAAGAAAAGAATTCTTGTCGAAGATATTCAAGATATTATAGAAATGAAACTTATGTCAATAGGTAAGTATGAACTAGCTAAAAAATACATTACTTATAGATATACAAGAGAACTAGTTAGAAAAAGTAACACTACTGACTTGGCCATTAAAGAACTAATAGATGGAGAAAGTGAATACTGGAACACAGAAAACTCAAATAAAAATGCTAAAGTAGTAACAACACAAAGAGACTATTTAGCGGGAATAACAAGCACAGACATTACAAGAAGATTTTTATTACCAGAAGACATAGTAGAAGCACATGATGCTGGAATAATACATTTCCACGATGCTGACTACTTTGCACAAAATGCACTACATAATTGTGACTTAATAAACCTAGAAGATATGTTACAAAATGGTACAAATATAAATGGAGTAATGATTGAAAAACCACATAAATTTTTAACTGCAGTAACAATTGCAACTCAAATCATAACAGCAGTATCATCAAGTCAATATGGGGGAGTATCAATAACACTTACACACTTAGCACCATTCGTAAGGGACAGTTATAACAGATATTTAAAAATATATAAAGCACGTAAATTACCAAAAGAACAATGCGAAAAATTTGCAAAAGAAGATTTAAAAACAGAAATTACCGCAGGAGTACAAACATTCCAATACCAAGTTAATTCAATGACTACTACTAACGGACAAGCACCATTCTTAAGCGTTTGCATGTATCTTGGCGAAACAAAAGAATATAAAGAAGAATTAGCAATGATTATCGAAGAATTCTTACATCAAAGAATCGAAGGAATGAAAAATGAAAAAGGAGTTTATATAACCCCAGCTTTCCCTAAACTATTATACGTACTTGAAGAAGATAACATCCACGAAGATAGTAAATACTACTATCTTACACAATTAGCAGCAAAATGTACTGCTAAACGTATGGTACCAGACTATATATCAGAAAAAATGATGTTACAACTTAAAATAGATAAAAATGGAAATGGTAACTGTTATCCATGTATGGGATGCCGTTCATTCCTAACTCCATACGTTGATGAAAACGGAAAACCAAAATATTATGGTAGATTCAATCAAGGAGTTGTAACAATAAACTTACCAGACGTTGCTTTATCATCAGACAAAGACGAAGAAACATTCTTTAAAATATTTGATGAAAGACTAGAACTATGCCATAGAGCACTTCAAATAAGACATAAAAGACTATCAAAAGCAACAAGCGATGTAGCACCAATCCTATGGCAATATGGAGCACTAGCAAGACTTCCAAAAGGAGCAAGCATTCATGACTTACTACATAATGGATACTCAACAATTTCACTTGGATACGCTGGTCTTTATGAATGTGTAAAATATATGACAGGACACTCTCATACAGATAATGGTAAAGGAAAAGAATTTGCTATTAAAGTAATGCAAAGAATGAATGAAAAATGTAAAGAATGGAAAGAAAAAGAAAACATTGACTATAGTGTATATGGAACACCACTAGAAAGTACAACATATAAATTTGCAAAATGCTTAAGAGATAGATTCGGAGTAATCAAAGGAATAACAAACCGTGACTATATAACAAACTCATATCACGTACCAGTATTCGAAGAAATAGACGCATTTACAAAACTAAAACTTGAAAGCGAATTCCAAAACCTATCACCTGGGGGAGCAATATCATACATTGAAACACCAAACCTACAAAACAATTTAGATGCTGTTATCGAAGTAATTAAATTCATCTATGACAACATTATGTATGCTGAATTAAATACAAAGTCAGACTACTGCCAAAAATGTGGATTTGATGGAGAAATACTATTAAATGATGACCTTGAATGGTACTGTCCACAATGTGGTAATAAAGATCATGATACCCTAAACGTTGCAAGACGTACATGTGGATACATTGGAACAAAGTTTTGGAACAGAGGAAGAACCCAAGAAATAAAAGAACGTGTTCTACACTTAGACAATAAGGAAGACTAAAATGAGATACAACAAAATTCGTAAAATGGACATATCAAATGGACCAGGAGTAAGAGTATCAATATTCATGCAAGGATGTACATTCAATTGTAAAAATTGCTTCAATCCTGAAACTCACGACTTTAACGGAGGAAAAGAACTAACAGATGAAGTAATAGAACATATACTAGAACTTGCAAAAAAAGAATACATCGAAGGACTTTCAATACTCGGGGGAGAACCACTTCACCCAAAAAATATTGATGCATCTACCAAACTAGCTAAAAAGTTTAAAGAAACATATCCAGAAAAAACAATATGGGTATGGACAGGATTTAACTATGAAAACAATTTAAAAGATAAAGAAATCTTAAAATATATTGACTATCTAGTAGATGGACAATTTATCGAAGAACAAAAAAATCCTAAATTAAAATATGCTGGATCCTCAAATCAAAGAGTAATAGATATAAAAAAGACTCTAAAAAAAGGACAAGTAGTAGAAATTAAAAACAATTAGGCTCATCATTGATGAGTCTTTACTTTGTAAAATATAATAAACAATAACTATAAAACAAATGTCAACTTAACTATTTTCCTTTGGAAATAAATACTTTTAATGATATAATAAAAAAGGAGATGATGAATATGGCACTAAAATATGATGAAAATAGTATAAAAATACTCGAAGGACTAGACGCAGTAAGAAAAAGACCAGGTATGTACATTGGTTCAACAGATAAAAGAGGACTACATCACTTAGTCTGGGAAATCGTTGATAACTCTATAGATGAAGTAATAAATGGCTTTGGTAACTACATAAAAATAACCCTATATCCAGATGGTAGTGTTGAAGTAGAAGACCATGGACGTGGACTACCAACAGGAATGCACTCAAGTGGTAAATCAACCCCAGAAGTAATATTTACAATCCTACATGCTGGAGGAAAATTTGAAACAAGTGGATATAAAGTATCCGGAGGACTACACGGTGTAGGTTCATCAGTAGTAAATGCCTTATCAGAATGGCTTGAACTAACCATAAGAAGAGACGGTTATGAATATAATATGCGCTTTGAAAACGGCGGTAGAGTAGCAAAACCACTTACTAAAGTTGGAACTACAAATAAAACTGGTACAACAGTAAGATTTTTACCAGACAAAGAAATATTCCAAAGCATAAACTTCTCATACACAACAATCGCTGAAAGAATGCAAGAATCAGCATTTCTACTTAAAGGTCTAACAATTGAATTAATTGATATTGAAGATAAAAAACACGATAAATTCTTTTATGAAGATGGACTATCAGCATTTGTAGAAATGATCAATGAAAACAAAACACCACTTCATAAAGTCCACACAATAACAGGAACAAAAAATGATATTGAAGTCGATATTGCATTCCAATACACTGACTCATATAGTGAAAACATAATATCCTTCGTAAACAATGTAAAAACAACAGACGGAGGAACTCACGAAGTAGGATTTAAAACAGCACTTACTAAAGTCTTCAATGACTACGCCAAAAATAATAATTTCCTAAAAGCAAAAGACAAAGCATTTGATGGTTCCGATGTACGTGAAGGATTAACAGCCATTATATCATTAAAAATACCAGAATCATTACTACAATTCGAAGGACAAACAAAATCAAAACTAGGAAGTCCAGTAGCAAGAACAGCAGTCGAATCAATCGCAACTGAAAAACTATCATTCTTTCTTGAAGAAAATAAAAAAGTTGCAACAGATATAATAGACAAATCACTAAAAAGTAAACTAGCTCGTGAAGCAGCAAGAAAAGCCCGTGAAGAAGTAAGAAAAGGAAAAAATAAAAATGCTAAAGAAAAATTAATGTCAGGAAAGCTTACTCCTGCTAGTAAAAAAGATAAAACAAAAAATGAACTATTCTTAGTCGAAGGAGACTCTGCCGGAGGATCAGCAAAACAAGGAAGAGATAGAAAATTCCAAGCGATCCTACCACTAAGAGGTAAAGTTTTAAATACCGAAAAAGCAAAATTCGAAGATATTCTAAAAAATGAAGAACTAAATACAATGATTTATACAATCGGCGCTGGATCAGGTTCTAACTTTGAAAAAGAAGATATAGAATATGACAAAGTAATAATAATGACCGATGCCGATGACGATGGTGCCCATATTCAGTGCCTATTACTTACATTCTTCTATAGATATATGCGCCCATTAATTGAACTAGGAAAACTATACATTGCTATGCCACCATTATTTAAAATAACAAGTGGTAAACAAGTAGATTACGCTTACACCAATGAAGAACTAAGAGAAAAAACAAAAGATAAGAAATGTGAGATTCAAAGATATAAAGGATTAGGTGAAATGAATGCCGAACAACTATGGGAAACAACAATGAATCCACTCACAAGAACACTTGTAAAAGTAAACATTGATGATGCATCGCTCGCAGAAAAAAGAGTAAGCGTTCTAATGGGAGACAAAGTAGAACCAAGAAAAGAATGGATTGAAGAAAACGTTGAATTCTCATTAGAAGACGATTATAAAATATAAAAAGAAGGTGATAAAATGTATAAAAAATATATAAAGCAAATAATAGATACAATAATTGCTACAATACTATTTATCATTTTATTACCTTTAATAATTATAGTATTAATAATTACCTTTATAGATCTAGGATTGCCACTTCATAATACACTAAGATATCGTGAAGGTAAAAACAAAAAGCCATACATTATGTATAAAATAAGAACTAAAAAACTAGGAATGGAATATGTAACTGATGGTACAGAGTATACAAAAATAAGCTATATAATTGACAGATTAAGACTAAATGAACTACCACAATTAATAAATGTTATAAAAGGAGACATGGCACTTGTAGGACCAAGACCATTCATACCAAAAGACATCCTTCCAAATGATAAAATACCAAAGGAAAGATATCTAGTAAAACCAGGACTAACAGGACTTGCTCAAGTAAACGGAGGAAGAAACATAACACATAAACAAAAACTAGAATATGACGTTATTTACTATAATAATATCAGTTTCTTATACGATTTAAAAATAATTTTAAAGACACCAAAAAGTTTGTTGAGAAAAGACAATTTTAAATAAAATGAAACAAGAAAGGATTAATATGAAGAATTTTATTACAAAATTTAATACAAAAAACTTTAAAATTGGAAGCTTTGATGTAAATGTTGCAAAAAGTAAAGAATTAATTAAACAAAACAATAACCTAAGCGAAGAACAAGCAAAAGATATATTAAGTTCAATGCCTACCACTCATCGTGCATCTATTATAGATAATAACGATAATTATATAGGATACATTGGAATATATGACATCAATGGAAAAAATGATTCATGTAAAATTAGATTTGAAACTAATAGAAATCTTACCTATGAAGAAAGAAAAGAAATACTTGAAACATACAAAGAATATCTAGAAAACTTAAATCTAATAAACTATAAAGAAATAAATTATACTTCCAATGAAACAAAAACTAAAGAAACAAATCCAGTAGAAGACAAATTTATTAATATGAATTCAAACCATCTATCTTCTGGAATATCTGAAGAAACATTAAAATACTTCAGTAGTCAGTACAATATACCTAATTTAAACTTTCCATTTACTGTAAAAGATGGAGAAAAATTAATTGGTATCATTGGAGTAACAAACCTAATATGGTCAAATAAAAGAGCAACAATTCAACTATTTATAGATAAAAAATATGATGAAGAATACTTGGTATCATTTGCAAGTTATATAATAAATGAATATTTAGAATATTTACATGCTTACAATCTACACAATATTTCAATACAAGCAGATGGAAGTGATGAGCTTAAAAATGACATTATCACTTCAAGTAATATGAAAATGTTTGCAGTCTTACCATTTGCATCAGAAAAAGATGAAAAACTAAACTCACTATTTATGTATCAACATTTTCCCAATATAACAAATGAATTTGAAATAAAAGAACAAAATAAATCAGTTCCAATAGACTATTTTGATACAGAAAAAAAAGAAATAGATGATGTAATTCTTCTAGAGGATGGATACAAATTAGTTAACTCAAAAGCTTTTGAAAAAGAAAAGATAGATATAAATAAACTAATTAATTCTCATGCAAAATGTCTGCGATATAAAGAACAATTCTCAGTCCCACTAGGAGAATACAAACTATTTCCTCAAATAGGAAATGGTAACTATGGAATATCTAGAGCAATTAAAAGCTATACTTATGTACTTGTTAATAAAGAAAACGACTACAGTGGATACATAAATATTCTTCATGAAAACCTAAAAAACAAAAATGTAGAAATAGAAATAGGTATAGAACCATCTCTTCAAGGTCAAGGATTAGGAACAGAAGTACTCGAAGCATTCTATGAAGAACTATTTAGTGTAGGATATTCAAGTGTATCAAGTGTTGTATTCAGTTTTAATGAAAAATCCTTAAAATTACACAAAGCATTAGCACAGTATAATGGAGCAAGAAAAGAGTCATACTATATAAATGGAAAATTATGGGATATGAACTATTTTACCAAAGTAAATCCTAAAATAGAAAAAAGATAAAACAAAAAAGAACCTCGAATAATTTCGAAGTTCTTTTATTATACTATCTATTATAGTATTCAACTATTAATGATTCATTAATTTCAGGATTAAGTTCACTTCTTTCAGGAAGTCTAACATAAGTACCTTCTAATTTAGATTCATCAAAAGTAACAAATTCAGGTCTTTTAATAGCCTTTTCTAAAGCAGCCTTAACAGCTTTATGATCCTTAGATTCTTCTTTTAAAGCTATAGTTGAACCAACTTTAACTCTAAATGATGGAATATCTACTTTCTTACCATTAACAGTAATATGACCATGATTAACTAATTGTCTAGCAGCTCTTCTTGTCGGAGCAAAACCCATACGATAAACTAAATTATCTAATCTAGATTCAAGAAGTTTTAAGAAGTTTTCACCATGAAGACCAGCAAGTTTACCAGCTTCATTGAAAGTTTTCTTAAATTGTCTTTCATTTAGTCCATACATAAATCTAACTTTTTGTTTTTCTTTTAATTGAACACTGTAGTTAGAAGGTTTTCTCTTACGATCTTGACCATGTTGACCTGGTCCATAAGGACGTCTAGCAAGTTCTTTACCATTTTCTAAAATAGAAAAACCAGTACGACGAGCTTGCTTATAACTAGAACCTGTATATCTTGACATAATTCATTCTCCTTTCAAAGTTTATTTACAATAAACATCGAAAATCATATTTTACTACTTTGCAGGGTGTTTAATCTATGCCTTCGCTTAACAGCAAAAGTTACTAACAATCTCAAATAAACACAATTACAAAACATAAAATAACGCTGTTCAATGTATATGCAGTACTAATTATATAAAAATTATACGTAAAAGTCAAGAAAAATTGCACTTTACACTTTCAAAAAAAAACAAAATGCTTTATAATAGTTAAGTACAAAAGAGGTGATACAAGTATGAATCAAATAACAAAACAAGATACAATCATAATGAAACTATTACACTACTTCATAACAGAACAAAATTACAACCCAATTATCCTGCATGGTGCTCAAAACGAAATATGGTTAGAAAACATGAATAGTGATTATAAAATAGTTAGACTTGTATCAAACTATATTCATAATAATGAACAATTTGACTATGACATTTTTAAAACTCAAAAAATAACCAAAAACATTAAAAGAAAAACATTTAATTTCAATATGAATGTTTTAAGCATATATACAGATCTTGGAGATAACGTTGAATTAAAAAACGAAAAAGGAATAGACTGTGTTGAAATAGAAAAAGAAAGCGAAATAAAAAAAGAATTAAAAAATTACTTCCCCGATATAGAAGAAAAACTTGATTTTAAAGAAAAAGGAATTGATTTATTTATTAAAATAACTGATGATATAAATCAAAAAAACATGGAAAAAGCAAGAAAAATAGATGCGATATTTACCCCAAAAACTCCAATAGTTACATACACTATTATAGCAATAAATGTATTTATATTCTTATTTGCAATATTATTTAATACTAGTGACTTTGTCGTGGGTCTATTATCAAACTACGGTCCATACATAAGAGAAGGTCAATACTATAGACTATTAACAAGTGAATTTGTACACGTTAATATCCTCCACATCCTATGTAATATGTATGCACTATACATAATAGGTTCACAAGTAGAAAACTACTTTGGAAAAATAAAATATATAATAATATACATAATAAGTGCAATAACAGCATCACTACTATCAATGCTACTAAATATGAACACAGCATCAATCGGAGCAAGTGGAGCAATCTTTGGACTTATGGGAGCATTACTATACTTTGGTATAAACTATAGAGTATACTTAGGAACAGCTCTAACCAAAGAAATACTACCAGTAATTATTCTAAACCTTTTATTAGGATTCACCCTATCAGGAGTCGATAACTTTGCCCATTTCGGGGGACTAATCGGAGGATTCTTAACAACAATGGCCGTAGGCATATCTATAAAAAAAGAAGATAGAGTAAATGGAATAATACTTACTATTTTATACATTGGATTCTTAATATTTATGAATTTCTTTTACGTATAAGACAAATATTGTCTTTTTTTTCTTTGTTTATTAATAATATTAAATATGATAAAATAAATATGAGGAGTTAAAAATATGAAAAAAATACTTGTAATATTTGGTGGAAAAAGTAATGAACATGATGTTAGCATTTCATCAACAAAAAGCATTTCTAAAAACATAGACAAAAATCTTTTTAAAGTGGATTACATCTACATAGATAAAAAAGGTATATGGAAAAAAGTAAAAGATCCAAATAACTTAAACAATTACAAAAAAGTAAAAAACTATAATATCATAACAAAATATGATAAGATCTTTCCGTTAATACATGGAGAATTTGGAGAAGACGGAAAGATACAAGGACTATTTGAAATATATAATGTAAATTATGTAGGATCTAACACAAAGACAAGCGCTATTGCAATGGATAAAGTAATAACAAAAGAATTAGTAGAACAACTAGGTATCCCGGTAGTAGACTATCTTTATATAAACAAAAATAACTATGACATTGAAAAACTTAAAAAACAAATAACAAAAAAGATAAAATATCCATGCTTTATAAAACCTGCAAACGCAGGAAGCAGCTTTGGAGCCCAAAAAGTAGAAAACCCTAAGCTCTTGGAAGAAAAACTAAATGAGACATTTAAATATGATAATAAAGTATTAGTAGAAAAACTATTAGACAAAAGAGAAATAGAAGTAGCGATACTAGG
This sequence comes from uncultured Bacilli bacterium, assembly GCA_934101185.1. GTDB lineage: Bacteria > Bacillota_I > Bacilli_A > RF39 > UBA660 > JAEDJI01. The sequence continues at coordinate 49,445 of CAKOQD010000002.1, forward strand.
CAATGAAAATAGAATAATATCAGAACCAGGAGAAATAATAATAGATAAAAATCTATACGATTATGAGACAAAATATAATGATATTAATACTAAAATACAATTAGCAAACCTAACTAAAAAAGAAAAAGAAACCATTAAAAAATATGCCATAACCATATATGAAAAATTAGAATGTAAAGACTTAGCAAGAATAGATTTCTTTATTGAAAATGAAACAAACAAAATATACTTCAACGAGATAAACACTATGCCAGGTTTTACAAAACTTTCAATGTATCCATTCTTAATTGAACAAAAAAACATTACCTATAAAGAACTAATTACAAAACTAATGGAGGACTAATATGAATGAAAAAGAAGTAATAACATCAACAGTAAATAACTTTGGAAACGCAATCACTAAAATAGACAATAAAGTAGTATTCGTAGAAAAAGCATTACAAGACGAAACACTAAAAGTACAAATAATAAAAGACTATAAAAACTATCAAATAGCAAAAATTATAAAAATAATAAAACCAAATAAAAATAGAATAAAACCAGTATGTAAATACTATGATAAATGCGGAGGATGTGCATTCCTACACACTACAAATGAAGAAGAACTATCTATAAAAGAAAACTATATAAAAGAATTATTCAAAGACTATGAAGTAAAAAGTATTGTAAAAACAAATGAATATAACTATAGAAACAAAGTAACCCTACATATTAAAAATAAAAAAATAGGTTTCTATCAAAAGGGTACAAATGAATTGGTAGAAATAGATACTTGTCATTTATTAAAAGAGCAACTAAACGAAGTAATTAAAATACTTAAAAATATAGATTTAAAAGATATAAAAGAAATAATGATAAGAACAAATGAAAACAAAGACATAATGATTAAAACAATAGGAACCATCAAAAATGACGATATATTAAAAATACTAAAAATAAACAATTTAAAAAGCCTGTATCAAGACGATAAATTAATATACGAAGAACCATATATAAAAGAAAATATAAATAATATAAAGTATACAATATATCCAGATGCATTCTTTCAAGTAAATAAAGAAGGCATGATAAAACTATACGATTTAAATAGAAAATATGCAGAAAAAGGAAATAAACTATTAGATTTATACTGTGGAACAGGAACAATAGGAATATATTTAAGTGACTTATATAAAGAAGTATTTGGAATAGAAATAAACAAAGACTCAATAAAAAATGCTAAACTAAATAAAAAATTAAACAACATAAAAAACATTGACTTCATATGTAGTGATGCCAGTAACATTAAAGAAAAATATGATACTATAACAGTAGACCCTCCAAGAGTAGGGCTATCAAAAAAAGTAATAGAAAAAATACTTGAAATAAAACCTGAAAAAATTATATATACATCATGCAACCCTAATACATTAAAAAGAGATATAAAATTGCTTGAAGAAAACTATTCTGTAAAAGAAATAACTCCAGTAAATATGTTTCCAAAAACAGAACATATTGAATGCATTGCATTACTAACTCATAAATAAAACTAAAAAGGATGATGATTATGGAAAAGATTTATAATAAATTAGTCAGAGACAATATACCAGATATTATTAAAAATAATGGAGAAATACCAATAACAAAAACTCTAGATCAAAACGATTATAAAAAAGAATTAGAAATTAAATTAAATGAAGAATACCATGAAGTATTAGAATCAAGTGGAAAAAACAGAATAGAAGAATTAGGAGACATGCTTGAAGTAATAAAAGTCTTAGCGGAGCTGGAGGGCAGTAGTCTAAATGAAGTAATTGAAACATCAAAGAAAAAATGTTTAAAACGTGGTGGCTTTAGTAAAAAAATATTTCTTATAAAAACAAAAGAAAATGATTAAATGTTAAGGAGTTACTATGTACGAAATAAAAGAAATAAGTATTAATGAACTAAATACCAATGAAAATATTTTTAATACTTTAAGAGAGATATACGAAAACTTTGATACTTGGTTAGAAAAATTAAAAAAAGAAAATACAAAATGTTATATAACTACAAATTCTAAAGAAATAACATCTCTAATGATTCTGAAAATAGATGAAAAAGATTCAAATCAAATAACTACAAAAGAAAAACTACTTAAAATAAGAACTCTAATAGTAAAAGATAAAAATAAAGGAATTGGAAATAGATGCTTAAATAAATCAATAGAAATAGCTAAACAAAATAATATAAATTATGTCTATATAACTTGTAAAAATAATAACAAAGAAATGATTGAATTCTTAAATAAACACTCATTCAAACTATACAATGAGTTGGAAGAAGAAAACATATATCTATTAAAAATAGAAAGGAAATAAAAATGAAAAGATGGCAATTTTAAACAGATAATGACAAGTTAATAGAACTAGTTTTAAAAGGACAAAAAAGAGCTACCACATCACTATATAATGAATACATTAAAGAACAAGAACCACTCCCTAAAAAAGGAGAAAAAAGCATTATTCAGTACTCTAACAATAAAGATGCATGCCTAATAGTAATAGAAAAAGTAATTATTACACAGTTCAAAAATATAACTGAAGAACTTGCCTTTATCGAAGGAGAAGGGGATAAATCATTCAATAAAGAATCTAAAGTAGTATTTGAAATATTTAAAGTATTAAAAAATACTAATTATAAGGAGTCAATATGATAATAGAAAAAGTAAATAATATTAATGATGCTAAAAAATGCAATGAATTATTAACTAAATTGTTAATGAGTGAAAGTAAATACGATAAAAACTTAAGAAATGATTACATAATAACAAACTACTTTGAAAATAAATATCAAAATGAAGATAACATTCTATTAATTGCTAAACAAGAAGAAAACGTAATAGGATACGCATACTGTAAAATAAATGAACTTCCAGGAGGCCCCATTATATCAAAAGTAACCTTACTAGATGGAATCTTTGTCGAAGAAAAATATAGAAAACAAAAAATAGCAACAAAACTAATTAATGAATGCAAAAACTGGAGTAAAAAAATCGGAGCAACTTACTTTGAAATAAAAGTTGCAAAAGAAAATATAAATGCTTTAAAACTATATGAACAAATAGGCTTTAAAGACTTCGAACACAAAATGAGAATACAATTATAAGAGTAAAAACACTGTAAACTATTCATTACAAACCTTGTAAAAAGTATTAAAAAAGACTATACTAATTATATAAAAGAAATAAAGAGGTGGAACTATGGTAAATACTGTGGTAATAATATTACTAATTTTATGTGCATGTGTTGGAATATATCTAATAAAATGTTAACAAGGAGAGATAACATGTTTGAAAACAAAAAAATCTTAATATTAGGCTTTGCAAGAAGCGGATACGATGCTGCCAAATATTTAATAAATAAAAATAATCAAGTAATAGTAACAGATAAAAAAGAAATAAAAGACGAAAAATATAATGAATTAAAAGAACTTGGAGTACAATTTGTAATGAATGATTCAAAAACTGATATTTTAGATAATACATTTGATTATCTAATTAAAAGTCCTGGAGTTCCAATAGATCATCCATACGTCATAAAGGCAAAACAACTCCAAGTAGAAGTCATAAATGAAGTAGAAATGGCATATCGCATAATTAGAAAAGAACATAATATAAAACTAATTGCCATAACAGGTAGCAACGGAAAAACAACAACTACAACACTCATTTATAATATGCTAAAACAGTCTCATGACAACGTCTTTCTAGCGGGAAACATTGGTTATCCATTATCAGGATTTATAGAAAAAGTAAAAGATAATGATATAATCGTAATGGAAACATCGTGTCAACAACTAGAAAACTTAAAAGAGTTCAAACCAGATATTGCAGTAATGACTAATATCACTGAAGCACATATCGATTTTATGAAAACATATGAACACTATAAATATGTAAAAAGTAAACTACTACAAAATCAAACAAAAGAAGACATTGCTATTTTAAACAATGAATCAGAAGACTTAAAAGAAGCAACAAAAGATGCTAAATCAACTAAAAAATACTTCTCATCAAAAAATACTATAAATGGATGCTACATAAAAGACAATGAAATATATTATTATGATGAAAAAATAATAGACTTAAAAGATATCAAATTACGCGGAATGCATAATTACGAAAACATTATGGCATCCATCATGGCAGTAAAAGAATTAAACATTACAAACGAAGATATAAAGAAAGTACTAACAACCTTCATGGGAGTAGAACATCGTCTAGAATATGTTAACACAGTTAATAATAGAACATTCTATAATGACACTGAAGCAACAAATATAAAATGTACTCAAATAGCACTTTCCTCATTTGAAGAACCAACCATAATAATACTCGGAGGACTAGAAAGAGGACAAAACTTCAATGACTTACTACCATATATGAAAAATGTTAAAGCAATCCTAGCAATTGGACAATGTAGAAAAAGAGTAGTAGACTTTGCAAAAGAAAATAATATAGAAGTATTTGAATACGAACATCTAAAAGATGCAACTTTAAAAGCCTATGAAATATCACAAGAACACGATGTAATATTACTTAGTCCTGCCAGTGCATCATGGGATCAATACAAACAGTGCGAAGACAGAGGAGCAGAATTTAAAAATATAGTCAATAACTTAATTGACAATTCAAAATAAATATGTTAATTTAAAATAGAAAAGAAGGGAGAGGTAAAATATGCCAACTAATAACGAAGAAACAAAAGAAACTAAAAAACAAGCACCTAAAAAAACAACGAGTGCTAAAAAGACTACTAGCACAAAAACAACTACTACACCAAAGAAAACTACCACAACTAAAACAAGTACTGCTAAAAAAAGTACAACAACTAAAAAGACAACTACCAAAACTACAACAAAAAAAGATGAAACAGTAAAAAAACAAGCACCAAAAACAACTGCTAAAACTTCAACTAAAAAAACAACAAGTGCTAAAAAAACTACTACAGCACCTAAAAAAGAAGAGGTAAAAAAAGAAACTCCAAAGAAAGAAAATATAAAACAAGAACCAAAAGAAGAAAAGAAAGACTTTGTTGAAGAAGCAATGGATGTAGTAGAAAACATTATGGATACTAAAGATACAACAAACAAATATAAAGAAGATGACATAGCTAAAAACACAGCAGTATCTATTCTTGCATACCTTGGAATCCTAAGTTTAATTCCGTATTTCCTATGCAAAGATAGTAAATTTGCAATGTTCAATGCTAAACAAGGAGTAAACTTATTTATCCTTGAAGTAATTTGTGCACTTCTAGCAAACATTATTAATCTATTCACTCCATGGTGGATAGCAAGAGCAATAATTTATGTTGTATATTTAATATTCGTTCTATTATCATTAATCGGAGTTATAAACGTATTAAATGGTAAAGCAAAAGAACTACCATATGTAAGTGCATTTAAATTTATAAAATAGACTTTGACGTAAAAACTCAAAGTTTTTTTTATTTGATTGTATAAAAAAAAATAATATGGTACAATACTTATATAAATAATAAAGGGTGATACTATGAATTTTATAAAAAATAATTATAAAAAAATAACTCCATTTGTAGTAATAATGTTAATAGCGATAATCTCGTATTCAGCTACACAATCATCATATGCCCAAACAACTACAAAAACGTTTACAAGACAAGAAATACAAGACATGATAGTATCCACTGCAACAAGTTACCTAAGAAACAACACATATTCAGACTACGATCAACATTCAATGGATGCATCATCTACATATAATGGTTCATCAATTACAACATTCAACTGGAGAGACTTTAACATAACACCAGAAATGGTAAGTAGAACCAATAACTTCCATGATGACTGTAGTAGTTTCGTAACACAAGTATTAATAAACTCAATAGACTATGACTTCTCAAATTACTATAACTATACATCAAATACATTCTACTTATTTAAAAACTTTACTTACACACAGTCTAAGTCATCAAAAACGACATTTATCGAAGGCTATAAAAGAACAGGAAAAAGTATTTCAACATTCTTCTTCAATAAATTAGCAAACTCTATAGCAAACGTATCTAAAGGAACAGAATATAAAAATGATACAGACTTTGTAAACTATTATTATGAATTCACTGGAAGTGAAACAACATCTAAAAGAAATACTGTAATCTCAAGCGTTAAACAAAGACTACAAAAAGGAGACATCGTAGTATATAGACACACAACATCATCAGGAAGTGCTGGAGGACACGTTATGGTCTATGCCGGAGACTTCTACGACAACAATGGTACAAAAATGACTGGATTCATTCATTCAACAGGAAAAAGCTATGACTTTACAACAGAAACACTAAATAGAGATAAATATGCAGTACAAACAGGTACAATGACTGTTAAAATAGATGATATAATAAACGATACCAAAACAACATCATACATGATTCTAAGACCAATAAACTATTACTGCTCATCAAAAGATTCATGCAGTCTAACCGTACCAAACAATTCATTAGCAAGACCATCTATGAAAGAATTAAAAATAGAACAATACATATCAAAAGACAATAAAGATATTTCAAAATACAACAGTGTCAATATTAATGATACACTTACATATAATTTAGATATAAAAAATATTAAAATAAACCCAATAAAAAACATTACAATAACCGCAGAAACACCAAGCAATACAACCTATGTTAGTTGTAATAATGATTGTAAATATAACAACAATGAAATAACTTGGACACTAGGTAATAATAGTAATATAACAAGCAATACATATAGTTATACAGTAAAAGTAGATAAACAAACAACAATTACTAATACAGGTTTTAAAATAAAAAATCCTGATAATACAATCCTTCAAATGAGTGAATTAAATACCAATATAAATCCAAGTATTAATAATGAACTAGATACTAATGTATTAACAAGTATAATAAAACTATCCCAAGAATTAAATAAAAATGGATATCTAACATACGGAACAAGTACAAACAATAACATTTATAAAACAGACATCACTACTATAAATGAAAATAATAAAGTAACAATCTCATCAGTAGACTATATAAAGTTCTTATACTACAATGCCTATGGAATAGACTTAAGTACCATGACAAAAGATAATATAAAAACATCACTATTTAATACTCAAAGCAGTCTATACTCTAGAAAAACTACTAATAGTGATGCTATATCACAAATGCTTGTACCAGGACTATATGGAGGAAGACTACTTAAAGGAAATGATAACAACGACCGTACAAGATTTATGGTACCAAGCGATCTTGAATTTGGAGACATAGTAACATTCTACACATCAAATGCAACTCTAATAAATATATATATCTATCTAGGTCAAGAAAATAACTATCCAACATTCTTAAGAATAGCAAGTGATAACACAATAACAAAACTAACAAACACATCAGCAGAAGAACTATTTAATTCACTATATGCTAAAAGTCTATTTGCAATATTTAGACCTACAAGATACTATGGAGTAACAATAACCCTACAAGACAATAATAAAAAAGATCATATAACCCTAGCTAAAAACACAACCTATAGAAATCTACCAATAATAGAAAAAAAATACACTGTAACATATGAATATAACACAACACCTGATAATGAAAACAAAGAAAAAGATATAATTGATGATATATTCGATGGATGGTATAAAGGCTCTACAAAAGTAGATGAAAAAACAACAATTACTGATCAAATGCCACATACACTAACAGCAAAATATACAAATAAAGAAATAACATTACCAACACCAATAAAAAATGGGTTCAAGTTCTTAGGATGGTACAAAGACTCAACTCTACAAAATAAAGCATCACAAACTAATAAATATACACCACAAAGTGATATAACACTATATGCTAAATGGGAAGAAGAACAACCAGACCCATCACCAGAACCACCAAAAGAATTTGACATAACATCAGATGAATTCACTATAAAAGATGGCTATATCTACTTAAAAGAAAATAATAAAGAGTTTACAAGCTATATAAATAAATTAAAATATGATAAATCATTTAACTATAACTTAAAACTATATGATAACAATAAAGAAATAACAAATAATATAGTATTTACAGGATCTAAACTAAAAGCAATAGACAATGACACAGTAATAAAAGAATATATAAACATTGTAAAAGGTGATGTTAATAAAACAGGAACAGTAACAATGGCAGACGTTATGAAACTAGTAGACTATCTATTTGATAACGACACGATGACTGAAGACTATAACCTAAAAGCAGGAGATGTCAATAATACTAACACAGTAACAATGGCCGATGTTATGAAACTAGTAGACTACATTCTAGAAGGAGGAGAACTATGATAAAAAATATAAAATACCTACTATTTTTAGGACTATTTCTAATTCCATTAAATACAAATGCTGCATCAAGTAGTGTATCACTAAGCTGTCCATCAACTGCAAACCCAGGAAATACCATAAGTTGCAACATATCAATGAAAACAACCGGAGCAGTAGCAAATGGAATATCATTAAAATATGATTTCACAAGTGGCTTATCATACGATAGCTTTACCCCATCATCATCATTTACACCACTAAAAAGTACTGCAACTGGCTTTGCACTAAATGGTTCTGGTGGAGTACCATCATCAGTATCAATCGGAACTTTAAGAGTAAAAATATCAAACTCAGTTAATGGAGGTCAAAGTTATAAAGTAACACTTAAATCAATAGACGTATCAACATATGATTCATCCACAAATAATTATGACGATTTATATCCGAACGATGCAACAGCGCAAATAAGAATAAAATCATCAAACAACAATTTATCAAGCTTATCAGTATCAGGACATGAAATAAACTTCAATAAAAACACAACAACATATACATTAGAAACAACATCATCAAAAGTAACAGTAAGTGCAACAAAAGAAGATTCATATGCTACTATATCTGGTACAGGAACAAAAAGCTTATCATATGGACTAAACACAATCAAAGTAGTAGTAACATCAGAAACAGGATCAAAGAAAACATACACAATAAACATAACAAGAAAAGATACTAGATCAGATGATGCAAAACTATCATCATTAACAGTAAGTAATGCTAATATAAACTTTACACCTAATCAAACAATATATAATACATCAGTTGGATCAAGTATATCAAAAGTACAAATATCAGCTAAAACAAACAATGATAAAGCAACATTTACAACAGGATATGGTCCAAGAACAGTAAACCTATCATATGGACAAAATACATTCAAACTAATAGTAAAAAGTGAAAAAGGTAACACTAGAACATATACAATAAATATAACGAGAAAAGATACTAGATCATCAAATAACAATCTATCAAGTCTATCAGTATCAGTAGGCAAAATAAATTTCAATAAAAATACAACAACATATAACATAGATACTAAAAACGATGTAACTAGTGCAACTATAAGTGCAACACTTGAAGATCAAAAATCAACATTTGTAAGTGGATACGCTCCAAGAACAGTTTCTTTAAAAGAAGGATTCAACTCTTTCCAAATAAAAGTTAAAAATGAAAAAGGCACTATTAAAACATACACAATAAACATAACAAGAGAAGACGGAAAAAGTAGAAACAATAATCTAAAAGACTTAACACTTAGCACTGGTAATATAACATTTGATAAAAATAATTTAAATTATAACGTAACAGTAGAATATGAAATAGAAAAACTAACAATAAATGCAACACCTGAAGATCAAAAAGCAAAAGTTACATATCAAAAAGAAAATACCTTAAAAGTTGGAGAAAACAAAATAACAATAACAGTCGAAGCAGAAAATAAAAGTACTAAAAACTATACAATAACAGTAACTAGAAAAGAAGAAGGGAAAAAACTATCAAACGTAAGCAGTCTATCATCATTATACATTGATGGAAAACAAATAACTCTAAATGAAAATCAAACAGAGTATACATACCAAACAACACAAACAGCAGCAAACGTAAAAGCAACTCCTACAGATCCTAATGCAAACATCACAATAATAGGAAACAATAGTATAAAAGATGATAGTATAATACAAGTAATAGTAACAGCAGAAGATCAATCAACAACAATATATAAAATAAAAATAGAAAAAAAAGAAGATAAAAACAACACTTTGTTAATAATATTAATTCCAACTATAATAATAGTTATTGGTATAATAACATTTGCAATAATAACAAAAAACAAAAATAAAACAAAAGAAATAGACGCAAATCTATTAAACTTAAATAGGAAATAGTAAAAATTGCTATTTCCTTTTTTTAAAAACTATTATATAATGAATATAGACATAAGAGTAGGGTGGTTAAAATATGCAAAATTATATAGAACAATTAAAGATAAAATACGATTACGACGATAAAACAATAAATGCACTAACTAAAATAATCCCTGCTTTAATAGACTATTATGGAATAGAATATGAAGATACAATTCTAAAAGCAATAAACGATACAGAAATAATATGTTGTAATTCCTATCAAACAATATCAAAAATAAAAGAAGAAAAAAAACTAACCCAAAAAACAGAAAACACTCAAATAAAAGACATAGAGTCTGAAGGTGCCTACCTTTCAAATATTAAAATAATTTATAACGAAATACAAAACAAATATGAAATAATAAAACAAAATAGAAAAATAGTAATATCCCATACATACAATCTAGATTCACCAAAAGGGCTTGAAGTATTAATACTAAATATATGTAGAACAATAAAAGCAGAAAACGAAGAATACACAGTAGACGGCAACACTTTAATTCAAAAAGAAGGTCTATCTGAAAGAACATATCAAATATCAATGGATGAAGAAAATATAAACCTAGACTTATCACATGAAACAAATATAGGTATTCATATAGGTTCCTTATTATATGATACAGAACAAATAGAATCAATCATTCTAAAAGACAAATATGACACCCATAAATATGATTATTTAAGACTAATAATAAAATACATAAAAGAAGTATTTGAACTAAAAGAAACTCTAAATGAAGAAGAACTATTAAAAAATAATGCTTTTAAAAACATATATCAAAACAAAAAACAATTCGAAGAACTATCAAATCAAATAGATGAATGCTTAAATATAGAACACGAAATGGTAATATATGCCATGAATAGAGAAGAAAAAGATAAATTAGAACAAATACTAAAAGAAACATTCGAAGAAAAAATGATCAAAGAATTAGTAATACTAAAAAAAGAATCAGACAAAATAAAAAGAGTTAAAACTCCTGAGTACTAAAATCAGGAATAAAACTCTTTTTTTGTGTACCATCCTCTTGAACAAAACAATTCCTAATACCTAAATCATAAGCATAATCAATCATTCTATAATACTCATCATTAGATAAAACACGATTAAGCTCATCAAACTCCAACTCTCTAATCGGTGTATATTGATTCATTATACTAATAAAAATATCATCATGATACTTATCATATAAATAATCTATAATCTTAACAGAATCATCATAACAACCAGGCAACATTAAATGCCTTACAACAACACCTTTTTTTATAATACCATCATCATCAAAAACAGGACTACCAACTTGTCTATACATCTCCTCAATCGCAGAACTAGCATACTTAAAATAATCAGGACAACTAGAATACTTAACAGCAAGATCATTAGAATAATACTTAAGATCAGGTAAATAAACATCAACAATGCCATCAAGCATCTTAAGAGTAGATACATTCTCATAACTACTAGTATTATAAACAATAGGAATACTAAGACCCTTTTTCTTTGCAAGAAGAAGTCCTTCACGTATCAAAGGAACATAATGAGTCGGAGTAACCAAATTAATATTAAGAGCACCTTTATTTTGTAAATCAATACAAATATCACTAAACTTAGAAACACTAATTTCCTTTCCAACACATTCACTACTAATCTCATAATTTTGACAAAAAACACATCTTAAATTACAATTACTAAAAAATATAGCACCACTACCCAAATCTCCAGATATCGGAGGTTCCTCAAAAAAATGAAGAGCGGCACGAGCTATTTTTAATTTATTATTTGCTTTACAAAAGCCAATACTATTATTACGATTAACACCACATTCTCTTGGACATAACTTACAACATGAAAAATAATCCATAATACCACCAAAAAATATTATAACAAAAATGAATAAAAATAACAAAAAAATATCACTACATAAACAGGTGATAATAATGAGTAAATATAAAGTAGATATAACAGGACTAAATACAAATAGTATTAAAGTCCTAACCCAAGAAGAAATGGAAGAACTATTTATAAAAATGCAACAAGGAGATCAAAATGCAAGAGATGAATTAATACATGGTAATCTAAAACTAGTACTATCAATTCTAAAAAGATTCAATAAAAAAGATGAAAACTTAGACGATCTCTTTCAAATTGGATGCATTGGACTAATAAAAGCAATAGATAACTTTGATCTATCATACCAAGTAAAGTTCTCAACATATTGTGTTCCAATGGTAATGGGAGAAGTAAGAAGATACCTAAGAGATAACAATAGCATAAGAGTAAGCCGAAGTATAAAAGATACAGCCTATAAAATATTAAAACTAAAAGATGAACTAACTATAAAAAATGGAAAAGAACCAACAGATGATGAATTAGCTAAACTATTAGAAATAGATAAAGCAGAACTAGCATTAGCACTAGATTCATTAAGACAACCAGTAAGCTTATTTGAACCAATATACAATGATGGGGGAGACACTATCTATTTATTTGATCAAATTGAAGATAAAAAAAATAATAACGACCTAGACATCCGATTAGCGGTCAATAAAGCAATAGAAAATCTAACAGAAAGAGAACAATACATAATAGATCAAAGATTCATAATAGGAAAAACCCAAATGGAAATAGCGCAAGAACTAGATATATCACAAGCACAAATATCTAGAATAGAAAAAACAGCACTACAAAGAATAAGAAAACAACTATAACAATATTAGACAATTTACAAACAAAATTAATGTATACAAAATACATAAATAAGAACATATAAAAGTAAAACAAAATAAAAACATTGTCAAATACTTGTATAAAACTACTAAAAGTAGTATATTATATATAAAGAAGCACGATCCTTGAACGTCGACTTCTTGTTGATTTCTAAGTTGTGACGTTTCCCTATATCAGAGAGACGTCATATTTATATTATTTTCACATTAAGCTATCTCATGATGTGAAATAATAATAAATATATAATTATAAGCAGGGAAAAAATTAGAAAATCTTTTTTACTCATAACTATCACCTCACTTTCTTAAAAAAGTAGTGAAGCCGACGCCCAAAGATACGTGCAATATAAATATAGCAATAAATGTTTGTGTGTCAAGTTTGTTGAGAGTAGAAAAAACTAACAAGAAATAGTACTTGAAAAAGTGCTATTTTTGTTATAGAATTAACTTATAAGAAACTATGGAGGTAAAACTATGACAAACAATAATTCGTATGGGGGGGGGGCAAAATACTTATAACCCTTTAAAAAACAAAGGAAGAAATAAAAAGATAATAACTATAATAATATTCTTAGTACTAATAGTAGTTAGTATTTCTTTTGCTTTGTTTAATCCAAGTATCAACTTACTAGGAAGAAGAAATATAAAAATATCTAAATGTGAACTTGATATAAACTTTAAAGAAAGTGATGAGTTAATGCTAGTTAGTAAGTATCCCATATCAAAAGAAGGAGCTTTAAAGTATGATGCAAAAGATATAACTATAACTAATAATTCTACATGTGATACAGCATATTTCAAATTAACTATAAAAGACTTAAGTAATTCAAGTATAAATAAAGATAAGATAAATTATCAATTAATAGATAAAAGTAATAATAATGAAATAGCAGATAAAAATCCAGATAATTTTTTAGTACAAGATTCACTTACTAAAGGAAATAGTAAATCATATAGTATAAGAATATGGATAGATGAGAGAGCTACAAATACTGATTTATATGTAAATGGAGATACAACAAAACCTATTGAATATAAATATGCACTTAATATTGAAGCAACCGATAAAAAACTAAAAGAAGATTATGCCTTAGATTTTGCACTAGCAAATGTAGGACAAAATGGATTAGAATTAGTAACACATGAAATAGATGATACATTACAAGTAGATAGTAAGTTTGCAAGTGAATATAGATATCGTGGTGGAAATGTAAATAACTATGTAACATTTAATAATGAGACATGGAGAATAATAGGAATAATACCTACTGAAGATGAAAATGGTAATGTAGAAAATAGATTTAAAATTGTTAGTCAGGATTCACTTAGTGCAATTGATGGATGGGATACTAATGCTGCAGTTAGTTGGGAAAATGCAGAAGCTAACACATATTTAAATGATAACTATTATTATGATATGCTAAATGATACGGCGAGAGGTATGATAGGAACGACAAAATATTATCTTGGTTTAGCTCCAGGAACTTCTTCTGAAGTTTGGAAAGCTGAGCGTTCTAATTCTGATGAGTACTTTTTGGATTTAAATGGTAATGTGATTTCGAAAAACCATGTAAACAAATTAGCACTAATTTATGCAAGTGATTATGGATATGCTGCTGATTCTTCTTGCGATGCTTTGACTACTCTTACTGCTCAAAATGTTACTGATACGGATACAATAATAGCTTGCAAGGACAATAATTGGATGTATCAAACTTTGAAAGGTTATATAATTACCCAGCCTTCTAATCCGCAAGTTTGGTTAGTTATTGAAGACGGAGTAGTTAGAATGTCTATTTCTAGTCCTTTTGATATGTATCCAGTCCTAACACTCTCATCCAATGTAAAAATATCCGGAGGATCTGGCACAAGTTCTGACCCATACCAATTACAATTAAACTAACTAATATGTAAAGCAACCTAGTATAAAAGCGTAAAGCAACCCATTATAAATTGACAAACCACATCTTTTAATATAAAATTATATGTGATTTAAGGGATGTGATCTAAATGAAAAAATATGATAAAAGAGACTATATAAACCTAGCAATTTTAATCATATTTTTTTTAGTATTTATAACTATATTAATGCTATGTACAAAAAACTCAATATATGGTTCAAAACTAGACTATGCAGATCAACACTACATGATCCCCGAATACTTTAGAACTCTTTTCTACAATAGCAAACACCTATTTCCAAACTTAGCCCTTAACTTAGGAATGGGACAAAACATATACAACTTTTCATACTATGGACTACACAGTCCAATAATACTAATATCATACCTATTACCATTCATTAAAATGGCAACTTATATACAAATAGTCTCTATCATCTGCATAATACTTGATATACTTCTATTCTATAGATACATATCAAACCACTATGAAAATAAAACAATAAGATTCATATCAACATTTATACTACTTTGCTCAGCATCACTAATACTTCACTCACACAGACACATAATGTTTGTAAACTACATGCCATTTCTAATACTAGGATTCATATCAATAGATAACTACTTTAATCAAAACAAAAAAACACTCCTTATGATAAGCATAACCTTAATAATACTAACAAGCTACTTCTTTAGCGTCCCAGCCTTAATAAGTCTAATACTATACGCAATATTTATCTACTTACAAAACAACAATTTCAAATTAAAAAACTTTATAACAACATTCTTAAAACTATCCATTTACTTTATAATACCAATAATGATAAGCGCAATCCTCTTATTTCCAACCCTAACAGCAATTTTAAATAATAGACTAGACAATAACACTACAACATCACTAATAAATCTTATAACTCCAAACCTATCATTTGAATACCTATTATATAGTTGTTACTCACTTGGATTAACAAGCTCATTTATACTTGCACTTGCAAACGGTCTATTATCAAAACAAAAACAGTACAAGTTCTTAAGCATAACATTCCTATTACTTGGACTATTCCCAATATTTATCTACATCCTAAACGGAGGAATGTATATAAATGCTAAAGTCTTAATACCAATGGTACCACTTGCAATAATACTTCTTTCAAAACTATTTAGTGATATCATAAATAAAAATATAAAACTAATTCCTTTACTAGTCCTAACAATAGTATTAAGCCTAATAGGAAGTATAAACTTTAACTTTGACAGAGTATACCTAATAGACATAACATTCCTATTACTTTGCTTAGTTCTAACAGTAAAAAGAAAAAGCAACATAGTATACTTTATAATAATACTAATGTCCACAGTTAACTTAATAAGCGTAAATGTAATAGATAAACTAGAAACAAAAGATCAAATAAAAACCCAATATAATGAAAACATTAAAGATTTAATTAAAGAAAATACTAATCTAGAAAAAACCCACGTCGAAATAAAAGATAACATAAATGACACTAATAACATAAGAAACATAAATGAAATGAAAACTACTATGTACTCATCACTTACTAATAAATACTACAACAATTTCTACTGGAACGAAATAAACAATAACAATCCATATCGTAACTCAACAATAATAAGTGGAACAGATAATATTTTCTATAACATATATACAAATACAAAAAACTATATAACAACAAAAGAAGCACCAATCGGGTACCAATTAGTAAAACAACAACAAAACTATAAATTATATCAAAACCCTGATACATTTAAAACAATATATGCAAATACTAACTTAATGTCCTTAAATGAATATAAAAAACTTTCTCATCCCGAAAGCACTGAGGCCTTATTAAACTACACAATAGTAAATGATAATAATATAAAATCAAACTATAAAACAAATATAAAAGAAATAAACTATAATGAAGAAAAAATACCATTTACAAAAAAAGATAATAAATACTCATTTAAACTAGATAAAAAAACCAACTACACCATTACATTAGAAAAAAACTATCAAAACAAAATCCTAATGATAAGTTTTGATATGGACTATTCACAAAAATGTTCTATCGGAGATACATACATAATAATAAATGGTGTAAAAAATACTCTAACTTGCAAGAGTTGGAAATATCATAACCAAAACTATACATTTGATTATGTCTTATCAAGTGATAATATCAACTCACTAGATATAACAATATCAAAAGGAAAATTCATAATAGAAAACATAAAAGTATATGAAATGGACTACAACGATTTAAAAAACATTAATAAAACACACGATAACTTAAATATAACAAGTATAAAAGAAAACCAAATAAATGGTACAATAAACGTAAAAGAAGACTCATACTTAAACATAAATATTCCATATGATAAAGGATTCGAAATATACATAGATAACATCAAACAAGACTATGAGTTAATAAACACAGCATTCATGGGAACAAAAATATCCAAAGGAGTCCATGAAGTAAAAATAATATACAATGCTCCAATGTTAAAACAATCAAAAATAATATCACTAATCGGAGCAATACTATTTATAATTATAACAATAATAGACAAAAGAAAGAAGGTTGAATATGAAAAAAGTATCAATGATAATACCATGCTATAATGAAGAAGACAATGTAGAATTATTCTACAAAGAAGCAGTAAAAACATATAAAGAACAAAACTATAAACTAGAACTAGTATTCATTGATGATGGTTCAAAAGACAATACTTTAAAAAACTTAAAAGAACTAACCAAAGAACAAGACTGTGAAATAAAAGTTCTATCATTCTCAAGAAACTTTGGAAAAGAATCAGCAATTTATGCCGGATTAAAAAACACAACCGGAGACTACACTGTAATAATAGACGCTGATCTTCAACAACCACCAGAACTAACTATAAAAATGGCCAACATTCTTGATGAAAATAAGTACGATTGCGTTTGCTACTACCAAGAAGAAAGAATAGAAAACAAACTATTATCAAAAATAAAAAATACTTTCTATAAAACAATGAACAAAATGTCCGAAGTAGAACTAAAACAAGGTGCTAGTGATTTTAGAATGTTTAATAACAAAGTAAAAAACTCCTTACTAGAAATAAAAGAATACTATCGTTTCTCTAAAGGAATATTCTCATGGATAGGATATGATACTAAATACTTACCATACATTCCAAAACAAAGAAACTCAGGAACAACTAAATGGAGCTTTATAAAACTTTTAAAATACGGAATAAGTGGAATAATATCTTTTTCAACAATGCCATTAAAACTAGCAACATACTCAGGACTAACCCTTTCACTAGTAGCATTTATCTACTTATTCATCATAATAATTCAAAAACTATTCTTTGAAATATCAATACCAGGATACCCAACAGTAGTATCATGCATACTTCTAATCGGAGGATTTCAACTATTCTGTATTGGTATCATCGGAGAATACTTAGGAAAAACATATATAGAAACAAAAAATAGGCCAATATATATAATAAAGGAAGAAATAACAAATGATAAAACTAAAAAATCTATATAAAAAATATAAAGAAATAATAAATTATCTAATAATCGGAGGTCTAACAACAGTAGTAAGCCTTGCAACATTCTACATAGTAAGAATATTTTTTCTAACAAACGACACTCAACTAGATATACAAATATCAAATATAATATCATGGTTCTTCGCAGTACTATTTGCATTTATAACCAATAAAAAATATGTATTTGAATCAAAAAAAGAAGGAAAAGAAAAACTAATAGAAATGATAAAATTCTATCTATCTAGAATTACAACTCTTTTAATAGATATGGCTACAATGTGGTTACTAACTGCACCATTAAACATAAATGATAAAATATCAAAAATAATAGTACAATTCATAATAGTAGTCCTAAACTACGTATTCAGTAAAATATTTGTATTTAATAAATAACATACTAAAAAATAGTATGTTTTTTTAATCAAAAGAGTACAATTAAATAGGTGATATAAATGCGATTATCAGAACTACAACATAAAGACATAGTAAACTTAGATGGAAAAAAGATAGGAAACATTATAGATGTAAAACTAAATCAAGATGGAACCTTAATATCATTAGTAATAGAAACACAAAAAACTCTATTTAGAATCGGATCAAAAGAAAACGAAGCAGAAATAAGTTGGGACAAAATCCAAAGAATAGGAGAAGACGTTATCTTAGTTAAGATTAATTAATGACACAAAAATAAAAATATGTTAAAATATAACATATTAGGTAGTAGTATGAAAAAAAGACTAAGAAAGGCATTAAAAGAAACAGAAAAAATTATAAATGATAAAAATAAAAAAGGATACAAAACAATTAAAGAACTATTTGAAGCATTAGAAGACAATTAAACAATTTTAACTTAACTTATATGAAAAAATAATATAAAAAAAGATGCAATCTATCATCTTTTTATTTGAGTTTGTAACCTAATTTTTCTAATTCTAATATAGCAATCGCAGATAATTCATCTTTTGATAATTTACTAATATCAAAGAAATCTGCACCAAGAGAATCATCATTTACATCATTTACTTCTACTTCTTTTTTAATTTCGTTAGTATAACTTAAAACTTTAAAGAAAATACCAATATGATGAACTTTTGCTAAAACATCTTCCTTAACTTGCCAGTCGAAAAAAACAGAGTCAGCATCAAACAATTGGTAATCAACTACTTCAATACCAACTTCTTCCATTAACTCTCTTTTTAAAGCATTTTCAGGTTTCTCACCAAACTCTATTGTACCACCAGGTAAATCTAACTTTCCATTATATGGACCACCAAACTTCTTAATAAGTAAAATCATATTGTCTTTAATAATCAATCCATAAGCTCCTAAATGTTTCATTTCTTTCATTATTTATTCCCACTTTCTTATTTCTATTCAATACAATTATAACACACTTGGAATAATTAGTAATAAAATTAACACTATAATCTCAATATATGATAAAATTGTACCAGGAGTGATCGCAATGAATGGAAACAAAATAATAGTTCATACACTAATTAAAACAAATAAAGGATATCTAGTTACAAAAAGATCAAAAGAGGAAACAACATATAAAGAATATTGGGACATACCCGGAGGGTTAGCAAATTATGGTGAGCTTCCTAGAAAAACCGCAATTAGAGAAACTAAAGAGGAAGTCGGGTTAGATATTACACCAACTAGAATAATACACGAAGATAGTAATTTTGATAAACCAAAAAACTTAATTTTTATTAGATTAGTATATTTATGTGAATTAAACTCAAAAATTGATGAAATAATCTTACAAGAGGAAGAACATTCAGAATACAGATTCATTAAATCTTTAAAAGACTTAGAAAATGAAAAGATTTGCCCATTTCTTTTCGAAGTATTTAATAACCCATTGGTGTAAGTCTAAAAATATCTTACAATTTACTTATTAAAACATATATGTTAAAATATAACTGGTGATTTAAATGCAAAAAAAAATCTATATAACTTCATTTATATTAATGCTTATAGATTTACTAACAAAATACTTAGTATCAAACTATTTAACATTTAAAGAAGTAATACCTAATTTCTTTAATATATATTTAACTCACAATAATGGGGCCGCATTTTCTATATTAAAAAACAATCAAATACTATTAATAATAATATCAATACTTGTATTATTTTATATAATAAAATACATGATACCAAAAATAACAACAAATATAGAATATATCTCAATATCAATGATAATCGGTGGAACACTAGGAAACCTATTTGATAGAGTATACCATAACTATGTAATAGACTTCATAAGCTTAAAAATATTTAAATACAACTTTCCAGTATTTAACCTAGCAGACATCTTAATAACATGCGGAGCAATAATCTTAATAATAATTCTAATAAGGAGTGATAAAAGTGCAAATAATCTCGGACAAAAGTAATATAAGACTAGATGCTTACTTATCTGAAGAAACAGAATATACAAGAAGCAAAATACAAAAACTAATAAAAGATAATCAAATAACAGTAAATGATAAAAAGACAAACTCAAGTTACAAATTAAAAGAAAATGACATAATAAACATCAATGAACTAGAAGAAGAAATAACGGATATCTTACCAGAAAAAATGGATTTAGATATAGTTTATGAAGATGAATACCTAGCAATAATAAATAAACAAAGTGGACTAGTAGTCCATCCAGCAGTAGGCAATCTAAATCATACCTTAGTAAATGGTCTTTTATATCATTTTAATGAAATAAGTAATAAAAATACAATAAGACCAGGAATAGTCCATAGACTAGATAAAGATACAAGTGGTCTTATGATCGTAGCTAAAAACGATCAAGTTCATGAAAAACTATCAAACATGATAAGAAAAAAACAAGTAGAAAGAAAATACCTTGCACTAGTCTGGGGAGTAGTAAGACATGACAAAGGAACAATTGATGCTCCAATTGGAAGAGACATCAACAATAGACAAAAATATGCGGTAACAGACATCAATAGTAAAGACTCGATAACACACTTTAAAGTAATTGAAAGATATAAAGAAGCAACTTTAATTGAATGTACTCTAGAAACCGGTAGAACTCATCAAATAAGAGTGCATTTATCATACATTGGACACCCAATAGTAAATGATGAAGTATACTGCAATAAAAAATTAATAAATAAAGACTTTGGTCAAATGCTTCATTCAAAAAGTATAAAACTAATTCATCCAGTAACAAAACAAGAACTATACTATGAACAAGAACCACCAAAAAAATTTATAGAAATATTAGAACAATTTAAATAAAGACATCTATCTATTGGCAAAGGGGTCGAAGTGGTATTAATTAAAAACAAAATATAAGAAATGGAGTGTAACAAATAGATATTTATAGAATAAAAATAGGTTTTCCGGGCCAATAAATAAATGTCTGATACCACTATAAACTATATCAAAAACCCTGTCAAATGACCAAATCAAAGATTTTAACACCAAAAAACATACCAAAAATAAGATTTGCCCTAGGGCAATTTTTATTTTTAAAATAATAAAACAAACATCCGTTCATAAAAAACTAGACTAAATCTTAAAAATGAACAAATTAACAAAAAATGAAAAAAATTACAACTCCTAAAATAAGACCATTTTCTTACCCCAAAAATGTCATCATAAAACACTAATTCATTACAAAAAATATAACAATTACCTAGAAAAATATCATATTTTGTGTTATTATACTTATAGTAATTAGAAAGGAAGAGGTAAAATGAAAATATTATCAGTAAATGCAGGAAGTTCATCATTAAAATTTCAAATGTATGAAATGCCTGAAGAAAAAGTACTTATTTCCGGAGTATTTGAACGTATAGGAATAGGAAATAGCTTCTATACAATAAAACTAAACGGAGAAAAAATCAAAAAAGAAAGAGAAGTTTCTAATCATGAAGAAGCAGTTAAAATCTTAACTGAAGAACTATTAGAAAACAAAGTAGTTTCATCACTAGATGAAATTGAAGCAATTGGACATAGAATGGTACACGGAGGAGACAAATATCAAACATCTACAATAATTGATGAAGATGTAATAAAATCATCTGAAGAATTATTAGAATTAGCACCAATTCATATTCCAGCAAACCTAACTGGAGTAAGAGCATTCCAAAAAATAATTCCAAATGCAACAGCAGTCGCAGTATTTGATACATCATTCCATCAAACACTACCAAAAGAAGCATACATCTATCCAGTACCATATGAATGGTATGAAAAATATGGAGTTAGAAAATATGGTTTCCATGGTACAAGTCATAAATACGTTTCAATGAGAATGAATGAAATACTAGGAAGAACAGACACAAAAATAATTACATGCCATATCGGAAGTGGTGGTTCAATATCAGCAGTTCTAAATGGTAAATCAATTGATACATCATTAGGATTCACACCAAATGCTGGTATAGTAATGGGTACAAGAAGTGGAGACATAGACGCTTTAATTATTCCATTCATCATGAAAAAAGAAAACTTAACAATATCTGAAGTAGACAACATTCTAAATAAGAAAAGTGGACTACTTGGAATTAGTAAAAAATATAGTGATTCAAGAGATATCGAAGAAGGTATTAAAAATGGTGATGAACTATGCAAACTAGCTCAAGATATATATGTAAGAAGAATAGTAGAATACATTGCTAAATACTATGTATTACTTGGAGGATGCGATGCAATTGTTATGACCGCAGGAGTCGGAGAAAACTCAATTCCAACAAGAAAACAAATTCTAGATAAACTATCTGTACTAGGAGTCCAAATAGATGAAGAAAGAAACAACATTCGAGGAGAAGAACAATTAATCACTAAAGACACATCAAAAATACCAGTATGGGTAATCCCAACAGATGAAGAATTAATGATCGCTAGAGATACATATGAACTAGCAAAATAGAAAGAATGATAAAATGTATAAACAAATATTTAAACAAATAAAAAAATATAATAATATTGTATTAGTAAGACACGTTGGAATAGATCCTGACGCAATGGCCAGTCAAACAGCATTAAGAGATTCAATAAAACTAACATTTCCTGAAAAAAACGTCTATGCAATTGGAAATGGTACAGTAAGATTTAACTACATGGGAAAACTAGATAAAAACATTGATTTTTCTACCATAAATAATATCTTATTAATAGTTTTAGACACACCAGATATAAAAAGAGTAGACATGGGAGATCTTGAAAAATACGATTATAGTATAAAAATAGATCACCATCCATTTGTTAATAAGTTTTGCGATATAGAACTAATAAACGATAAAAAATCAAGTGCTTCAGAAATGGTATACGATTTAATTACAAATACAAAACTAAAACTAAACGAAGAAATAGCAAAAACACTATTCTGTGGAATAGTATCAGATACTAATAGATTCATGTTTTCTAACTCTAGTTCTGAAACATTTAAATGTATATCAAACATCCTAAAAGAATATCCATTCGACATAACAAAATTATACAAAGAAATATACAAAAGACCATTCTCTGAAATACAACTATTCGGACACATGATAAGCAATATGAAAATATCAGACTATGGAGTAGGATATGTTAAAATAGGAAGCCAAACACTTACTAAATACAATCTTGATACAGCATCATCAGGTAACCTAATAAATGATTTCAATAACATTGAAGAATTACTTGTATGGCTATGTGCAACCGAAGATATAAAAAACAGTTGCATAAGAGTATCAATCCGCTCTAACGGACCAGTCATAAATAAAGTAGCAGAAAAATATAATGGTGGTGGACATAACCTAGCATGCGGTGCTAGACTATCATCATTCGAAGACGTAGACTTATTAGTAAAAGACCTAGACTATGTCTGCAAAAAATATATAGAAAGTAGTGATATAGATGAAAATTACTAGTTGCGAATTCAAAATAAGTGCTGTTCGCCGTAGCCAATACCCCGAAGACAATCTACCAGAATTCATGCTTGTAGGAAGAAGCAACGTTGGTAAAAGTAGCTTTATCAACATGCTTGTTAATAACAAAAAAATGGCAAGAGTATCAAATACACCAGGAAAAACAAAAAATCTAAACTTCTTCTTAGTAAACAATGACTTCTTTTTAGTGGACGTTCCAGGATATGGATACGCAAGCGTTAGTAAAAAAGAACAAAGAAAATTTGGTCTTATGATCGAAGAATACCTAGAAAAAAGAGAAAACCTAAAAAGAACTTTCATGCTAGTAGACATAAGACATAAACCATCAAATGACGATGTGTTAATGTACAAGTTCTTAAAATATTACAACGTTCCAGTAACAATAATAGCTACTAAAATAGACAAACTACCTAAATCAAAACTTCCAAAAGCTGAAGAATTAGTAATAAAAACACTCCAGTTAGAAAATACAGACAAATTAATTCTAATATCAAACACTACAAAACAAGGAAGAGATTTAGTATTAAATGAAATCGAAGACCTAATATCAGAAACATTATAGGTCTTTTTTCATACAATATTCTAGGTGTTTATATGAAAATAATTACTAATAAAGATGATTTAAATATAATTATCTATAAAAATGAGATAAACTGTGATCTAAAACAAAAAGATCACTTAGAAAAATACATAAAAAAAATAATACTAAATATTAAAAGAAAAAATATTATAAACATAAATGGTTTTTATAAAATAAATGTATACCATAATGAAAAGTTTGGTATAATCTTAGACATATTAAAAGAAGATGAACTAGACTTCTTCAAAGACTTCTTAGACTTTAAAGTAATAGTAAATTATAATAGTGATATTTACTTTTCATTCGATGATTACTTCATAATTAATAATAAAAACATATACTATAATGATAATAAATACTATATAAACATTAAAAACTTAAAACAAAAAGAAATACTAAAACTATCAGAATTTGCAAAAATAATATATGGAAAACCACTCGAAGACATAAAATCAAAATTAAAACTTGTAATAGCGTAATTTATATGTTAATATACAAAGAAAGAAGGGATAATATGTTTAAATTTAGTGAAGAAAAAATAAATAATTTAACAAGTGAAAAACTACAAAATAAAATGGAAACATTTAAAAGTACAATGGAAGAAACATTTAAAAGTAAAGACTTAAAATATATGAATGATAATCTAGAAACATTAAGAATCTTTATATTAAAATCAAAACTATTTCAATATCCATATAAAGCAATGTATAACAATTCATCAAATGAACTAATGATTCTAGAAGAAGATGATACAATATACCATGAACTATTACATCTATCATGTAATAATAGAAAAAACAAAAACACCATAAGAGGCTTTACTCACTATACAAAAAAACAAAAAAATATCTTATCATTTGGTACTGGATTAGATGAAGTATATACTGAAATATTAGCAAACAGACTATTTAATAAAGAAATAAATGCAACAACTCCAAAAACAGTAGAACTAGTATTACAATTAGAACAATTAATAGATAATTTACCATCACTATATCTTAATTCAGACTTATATGAATTAGTTTTAGAACTAAGTAAATACACAAATATAAATGAATCATTAGAGTTCATATACAACATTGATAGACTATATACACTAGAACAAAATATAAAAAATCATGATAAATACAATGAAATATATAGTAAAACATTATACTTCTTAAAAAAATACCAATATAAAAGAAACTATCAACAACAAAAGAATAAGAAATTAAATAAAAAGAGCAATTAGAGTAATCTTTGCTCTTTTTATATAGAACTTGTAATAAAAAGAATTATATGATATTATATTGTGCAAACAGGGAGGGTATTAATATGCTTAAAAAAGATCAAGAAAAAATAAAATCACAAGAAGAAGAATTACAAGAACAATTAGAAATGTATCAAAAAACATTAGAAGAAATCCTTGAGGGACCAATCCAATGTGAGAATATAGATAAAAAAATAGAAATATTTAAGAATAAAATGGAAGAAACTTTTGACAAAGAAGATTTGAAAAATATGAATAAAAATCTAAAAACATTAAAAATTCATATATGTAAACCATATTTATCAAAAATATTGCAATATTTTACAGGAGCGAAAGGATACTACTTACCAAAAAATAACAGAATAGTACTTCATGAAGAAAGCGATATAATATATCATGAATCATTACACTTATCATGTAATAATCGAAAAAATGAAGAAGATATCATTGGATTTGATCGCTATACAAACAAAGATAAAAAAATATTATTCTTTGGTAAAGGATTAAACGAAATATATACTGAAATATTAGCAAATAGATTATTTGATAAAGAAATAGAAATCATCACCAATAAAACATTAGAACTAGTATTACTACTAGAACAATTAATAGATGATTTACCATCACTATATCTTAATTCAGACTTATATGAATTAGTTATAAAACTAAGTGAATATACAAGCATAAACGAATCATTAGAGTTCATATACAACATTGATAGACTATTTGAAATAGAAATAAAAAATAATATTAGAAAACAAGATAAAGAAAAATACAAAGAAATATATATAAAAACACTATCCTTTCTAAAACAATATAAGTTTAAAAAAGAAAACCAAGCACAAAAGAAAAAAACAAAATAAAAGAGCAAAATTGCTCTTTTTATTTAGTCTTTTTTAAAACTTTATCCTTCTTAGAAAAACATAAACAAGTATAAAAAATCAAAAATATAAATCCTACAAGCACAACTTTAGAATAGTAAAGCATATAACCATTATAAACAATAAGACCAATTACCCCTAAAACATAAAAAATAAAAGCCCCCAATACCATTAATTTAATTTTTTCTTTCAAAATAAACTCCTCCTATCATATAAATAATAACATAATTAAATTATTAAGCCATTACTTTATGACAAAAAAACACATGTTTTATAGTTTTTTACACTTTTAAATGTTATAATAAATTAAGTATTAAGGAAGTGATATAAATGGTTTTACCAGCGGACAGTTACACAGTAATGAATAAAAGTTTAATAACAGATATAGATAAAAAAACACTGATAGATTTATACCAACCAATAATAGGTAATAAAGCAGTATCACTATACTTCACACTATTAAATGATTTAAATAAACAAGAAATAATATCAACACCAAATACCCATCATCATTTACTAAGTATTATGCAAATGTCTCTTGAAGAAATAGTATCATCACGTGAAAAACTAGAAGCCATTGGACTACTTAGAACATATCTAAAAAAAGATAATATTAATAACTATGTTTATATACTATATTCACCATTACAACCAAATGAGTTTTTAAATCATCCAATACTAAACATTGTTTTATATAATAATTTAGGAAAAAAAGAATATCAAAAAATATTAGAAACATATAAAATACCAAGAATAACTTTAAAAGACTACAAAGAAATATCATTAAAGTTTGATGAAGTATTCTCAAGTGTACCAGTATCCAATATAATACCAAATGAAGATATAATATCTAAAAATAAAACAGAAATAACATTTAAAAATGCAATAGATTTTGAACTATTAATATCTGGTGTAAATAGTAATATGATAAATGAAAAGATATTCACAAAAGATATAAGAGAACTAATTAATAATTTATCATTTATTTATAATATAGATGTACTAACTATGCAAAATCTAATTAAAACAAGTATTACTGAAAAAGGCACAATAGATAAAGAAACTCTAAGAAAAAGTGCTAGGAACTTTTATCAATTTGAAAACAGTGGTAATCTTCCTACATTAATCTATTCAAAACAACCAGAACATTTAAAAAATCCTACCGGAGATGTATCTAATAAAGCCAAAATGATTTATACTTTTGAAAATACTAATCCATATCAATTCATAAAGAGTAAATATAAAGATGGAAAAGTAATAAAAAAAGATTTACTATTAATCGAAGAACTTTTAATAGATTTAAAACTAACCCCTGGAGTAGTTAATGTTTTACTTGACTATGTACTAAGAGTAAATAATAAAAAACTAAATAAAGCATATGTAGAAACAATTGCTAGTCATTGGAAAAGATTAGGTATAGAAACAGTTGAAGAAGCGATGAATATATGTATAAAAGAACATAAAAAGACTATTAAGAAAGTACCTAATACAAACACAAAAACAAAAGAATCAGTACCAGAATGGTTTAATGAACAAATAAACAAAGATGAACTAAAAGAACAAGAAGAACAAGAATTAAAAGATTTATTAAAACAATACTCTTGAAAAATTTCCAGAAATAGTATAAAATTAAGTTTATAATAAATGATGGAGGCAAAAAATGAAAAACAAATATTCGTATGGAGGAGGGCAAAATACTTATAAAGTAAATTATTTATTTAAAGATGTAAAAGAATATAATAAATATCTATTATTATTAATAGGTGTTTTTGTGCTATTACTAACAGGAATAATATCTTATAATTATACAAATACATCATATGCAAAATGGAGTAGTAGTATTGAATCTAAAAATATTATTAAATTGCATGTTGAATCTAATTTAGATGAAAGTGGGGCAAATGAACCTAAAATAACATCAAACATGATACCGGTATATTATGATGAAACA
>CAKOQD010000003.1 GCA_934101185.1 uncultured Bacilli bacterium
ATAGGAGTTTGGGCCGTGTCTCAGTCCCAATGTGGCCGATCAACCTCTCAGTTCGGCTACGCATCGTTGCCTTGGTAGGCCATTACCCTACCAACTAGCTAATACGCCGCAGGCTCATCTTTAAGTGAAGCTTTAAAGGCTCCTTTTAATATAAAGTAACGTATCACTTTATATATCATCCGGTATTAGCAGTCGTTTCCAACTGTTGTCCCAGTCTCAAAGGTAGATTCCTACGTGTTACTCACCCTTTCGCCACTAAGCGGGGATCCAAATCCAATCTCGTGCAAGCACTCAATCTTCAATGGGCCGCTCCGTTCGACTTGCATGTCTTAGGCATGCCGCCAGCGTTCATCCTGAGCCAGGATCAAACTCTCCAATAAAATTATTTATTTTTAGTTTGATTTTCTTTATTTCCTAGCTATCTCAAATTGACGTTTTGCTCAGTTTTCAAAGATCAAATCTTTTTGTTTCACTTTTCTCAAGTGCTTTTTAATTATATCAAATGTTTTTTTAAAAGTCAACTACTTTTTGCATTTTTTTTAATTTTTTTTCATTAAATTTTTGTCGTTTTTTGTTGGCTTTTTCATTCGACGTTTACTAATATATCAAATTGATTTTTGTTTGTCAACAAAAAAATTAAAATTTTTTGTTTTTTTTTAATTTTTTTGTTTTTCTATATATATTATGCTTAAAATCACTTCTTTATCACTACTATTGATGTTAATTTCAAATTTTTACTTTTTTTATTTTTTTAAATTCTTCATAATATTTTTTTGTAGTATTTTCATCAAATGGGTATTCTTTGTTTCTTACTTTTTCTATTAATGTTGTTAATTCACTTCTTAATATTTTGTCTATTTTTTTTGAATAGTTCATTATTCTTTTATGGTATTGATATTCTCCTCTATCTAAAACTTTAAATGAACCATCTGGAAATACTCTTAGATCTAAATCATAATCTATATATTTTATAGTATTGTTTTCAATGATATATGGTGATGCAATATTGCAATAATAATAAATCCCCGTTGGTTTTATTTGACCTATTATATTAAACCAATTATCTTTTGAAAAGTACATAATTGCTGGTTCTTTTGTTCTCCATGTTCTCCCATCTGATTCTGTCACTAATGTTTTATAGTTTCCGAATATAGTATAATCTTTTGTTTGGTCTATGTATATTGCTTGATCCCAACTTCTATGAATTTTATGATCGTGTTTATAACTATGTATATTCAATCTATCTCCAACCTTAAATTCCATCATATCACTCCCTATTGGTTTTATTATATATCATTTTTATGAATAAAACAAATTAATTTACATTGTATATTATTGTTTAAGATATTTAGTATTATTTTTATAAATAAAGAAAAAACAAACAGTTTCCTATTTGTTTAATGTTTCTATTGCTTTTTGAAGTTGATTGTCATCTTCATCTTTTTGTGTTTCATAATACTTATCATTCAGTTTTTCTTCTATAGTTGGTTTTATACCAGTTTTGTCAATACTATTTCCTTTTGATGTCAACCATGTTTCTGCAGTATATTTTACCATAGAGCCGTTTGATAAGTTCAATACCTTTTGAACAGTTCCTTTTCCATATGTTTTTGTACCTATTAGAGTTGCACCATATTCTTCATTTAGTGCCGCTGCTAGTACTTCTGAGCCTGAAGCGCTTCCTCCGTTTATTAAAACAGCAATTTCATATTTTCTGTTGTTGTTTTCTGTAGAGTATATCTTTTCTACTTTTTCTTTTGTTTTAATTTGACAAATTACTTGATCTTTGTTTAAGAATAGATTTGCTATGTTTTTAACTGATTCTAAATGACCACCAGTATTGCTTCTTACATCTATTATTAAGCTATTAATATTTTGTTTTTCTAGTTTTTCTAGTTGTTCTTTGAATTGTTCATCTGTATTTAATGCAAATATAGATATGTACATATATCCTATTTTTTTATTATTTTTTTCTATTACTTTTGATGTTACTGATGGAATGGAGATAGTTCCTGTTGATAGTGTTAGAGTTTTTTCTTCTTTTTCTCTTTTTATTGTTACTGTGAATGGTTTTTTATAACTTTTTATTTTGTTTGTTACTTCTTTTAGTGTTTTATTTTCTGTTGACATATTGTCTACTTTTGTTATTAAGTCATTTTCTTTTATTCCTGCTTTTGATGCTGGTGAATTTTCAAAAACACTTGCTACTACTATGTTTTTGTCTTTATCTTGTGTTACTTCTAATCCTATTCCTGTAAATGTTCCATTTAATCTTTGATTAAAGTCTTCTGATTCTTCTTCATCAAAGTATACAGAGTATTGATCACCAAGGAAATTCATCATTCCCTGAATGGCTGCTTCACTTAGTTTGTTTTTATCTACTTTACCATAGTACTCGTTTAATATTGTGTTGTATACTTTTTCTATTTCAGTTGCATTTGCTTTGCTAACTTTACATTCAGCACATTTATTACTAAATATTACTTCTCCTACTAATAAGCCTAGTATTAAAGACATAATTATTACAATTATTAACTCGGCAGAATTAAATCTAACTTTATCTAATTGAAGTTTTTTTTCTATTATTTTAAGTGCACTTTTTGTTTTTTTATTTATTTTGTCTTTTATATTTTTCATATCTTATCACCAATTATAATAATATCACATATTTTAATAGTTATAAACTGATTTTTTGTTTTTTTATGGTGTTTTATGTAAAAAAGAAGCTTAATGCCTCTTAATTATTTTATTTTTCATTCATTGTTGCTACTACATTTAATGATTTGGCAACTTGTAGTAATTCTTGTTTATTCATTGTATCTGATGCTATGTAGTACTCTATTCCGTTGCTTGTCCATGTATATGAAACATCTGTTAATGATCCTACGGTGTCTATTAGTAAGAATGGTTCTCCGTAAGTTGGCACTATTGTTAATTCGTCTGATGCTTTAACTGTTTCTTGTACTAATATGAATGGATTGTCTCCGGAGAATGTCATTATCATTCTTTGACCATTTTCTGTTTGAATTGTTTCTTTATTTGATAGGGATGTGTTAGTAGGTAAATAGAATGGGAATAATGAATCTTCTAGTGATGAAGTTGGTTCTTCTTTAGTTGTTGTTTCTTGCCCTTGTTGTTTTTCATCTGTTTGTTCTTGATTATTTTGCTCTGTTTTTTCTTTTTTATCTTGTTTTGTATTATTGCTATCTTGGTTTTTATTTTCATTTTGTTTTTGACTATTATCTTTTGTATTTTCAGTATCTACTTGATATTCTTTTGCAACTTTTTCAAGTTTGAAGTATTCATCGTCAAATGTTGGTTTTTTATCAATATTAGATACTGTAAATTCTATGTATGGAACACTTTTTTCATCTAGTACTTTTACTTGTTTTAAAGTACTATTTTTATCTAATATTATTTGTTGTTTTTTATATGTTGGATTATTTGGATAGTTTACTTTAGTTGTAAAAACAAAGTTGTTGTCTTGTTGCTCAAATGTTGCTTCTTTATCATTTTTTAAGTCATTTACTAGTGATCCTAATAAATAGACTTGAGAGTTGTTATTCGGCCATGTTGATTGAAATTTGAAGCTCTTATTGATTGATGGTGATATTACATATACTCCATCGCTATTTTTTAAAATTATTTGTTTATAATCGTTTGCTTTGTTTGTTAATACAACTTTGTAGTTTTCATCTTTTTTGTAACTTACTTCAACATCATATTTGTATGTATCATCATTGTTGGTTAAGGACATTTCTCCTTCCATATAATAGCTTTTTAAATTGTCTGAATCTTTTATGAAGTTTTCTTTTATTTTATCTTCATTTAAAGTTCCACATCCTGTCAATAATAGTGTCATTACTAAAGCAATGCTTAAAAACTTTTTTTTCATATTTCACTCCTTCTTTTCTTTCATTTAATTATATTTATATATTTTTTTATTATTCGTGAATATTTTTATTTTTTTGGCACATAATATTTAACGAAATAGGAAAAGGAGGAATTATATGAGTACTTTACAAAAGGTAGCTTTAGTATTCACCATAATTGGTGCAATCGTATGGCTTCTTGTTGGTTTATTTGATTTTAATTTAGTTACTTCTTTATTCGGAGAAGCTAATATTATATCTAGAATTATTTATATAATTGTAGGTATATGTGGATTAATAAATATTGGACTATTTTTTGAAGAAGATTAAAAAAACTCAAGATTTTGTTTCTTGAGTTTTTATATTTCCATTAATTCTTTTTCTTTTTCTTTAGTTAGTTCTTCTATTTTCTTGTTATAGTCATTTACTACTTCTTGAATAATATCTATTATGTTTTTTTCTTTGTCTTCTGGAAGTTCGTCGTTTTTAACCATTTCTATTACATCTCTACGAATGTTTCTTATAGCTATTCTTCCTTCCTCAGCGTATTCTTTTACTACTTTAACTAATTCTTTTCTTCTTTCTTCAGTTAGTTGTGGAATAGTTATAAATACTGTTTCTCCATTATTGTTCGGAGTAACACCAAGGTTTGCTTCAAATATTGCTTTTTCTATTGCTCCAAGTAAGTTTTTGTCAAATGGTTTAACACTTAATTGTCTTGCTTCTGGAACGAATATTGTAGCAACTTGTTTTACTGGTGTTGGTGTTCCATAGTATGATACCATTACATCGTCTAACATGCTTGGATTAGCGCGTCCTGCTCTTACAGTAGTAAATCTTTCTTCAAGATTTTTAATTGCTTTGTTCATTTTTTCAATTGCAATTTGTTTATAGTCGTTATTCATAGTTATCTCTCCTTCATATAAATTATATCAAATAAGGATTAAAATGTGAATAAAAACTGATACTTTTTATGGTATCAGTTCTATTATTTTGATATTTTTTCAAAACCTTCGATTAGTAACTTTTGATATTGATCTGTTAGTTTTATATTATTACTTGATGAGTCGAATTCAAAATCGTCGTAATATCCATATATTTTTTTATCTAATATGAATATTACTGCTGGTGTTGAAAAGACTTTTTCTTCAGTTTTATAAACTTGTTCTTCTTGTTCTACATTTAGTGTAGTTATGTAATCATTTAGTTTTTCTAACATTTCATTGTATAATTTAGTTCCATCAGAGGTTTTGACTAGTTTTTCATCTTTTATTTCATATTTTGGATTATTATCTTTATAATTATAATAATATATGTCATTTTTATAATCTTTTTCTATATTGTTTAAAGAATCTACAAGGTATCTTGATTTATTATCTTGTGGTTCTCCGATAAAGATTATGTTATTTGATGAAAAAACGTTATTTATATTATTCATGTCTAAGTATTTAAAGTTGTTATCTTTTTCTATATTTAGTTGGTAATTTGTACTATTATAGTTTTCATATTCGACTTTAAAATTTAGACCATCAATAACTTGTTCTTCTTTTTCTATTTGTGGTTTTATATCGCATCCACATATTAGAAAAATTGATATTATTAGTATTATGTACTTCTTCATGTTGTTATCCGTTTATTTGATTTTTTACTTCCTCTGCAAAGTTTTCAACTTTCTTTTCCATACCTTCGCCTACTTCATATCTTACAAGTTTTAGAATTGTTCCTCCATTTTGAGAAACATATTTTTCAACTGTTTCTTTGTTTTCAGCTTTGATAAATATTTGATCTGTTAAACATACTTCTTCATAGAATTTTTTTACTTTTCCAACCATGATTTGTTCAATTCTATCTTCTGGTTTTCCTTCGTTTAGCAATTGTTCTCTCATGATTGTTTTTTCTTTTTCTAGTACTTCAGTTGGTACTTCTTGTTCATTTAAGTATAATGGTCTCATTGCAGCAGCATGCATTGCTACTTCTTTTGCAACTTCTTCATTTGCTCCTTCAAGTAGAGTTAATGCAACGATTCTACCACCCATATGTGTATATGAGCCAAATACTTGTGAGTCTGTTTTTTCTAGTTTTTCAAATCTTCTGAAACTAATTTTTTCTCCGATTGTTGAAGTGATAGCTATTATTTTGTCACTAATCTTTTCACCATTTACTTCAAGATTTAGTGCTTCTTCCATAGTTGTAACATCGCTTTCTAATAAATCTTTAGATAGTTCGTTTACAAAGCTTTGGAATTTTTCGTTTTTGGCAACAAAGTCTGTTTCTGAGTTTACTTCGATTACAATAGCTTTATTTCCTTCGATTAAAACGTTAGCTAATCCTTCTGCTGCTATTCTTTCTGCTTTTTTAGCAGCTTTTGATATACCTTTTTCTCTTAACCATGTGATTGCTTCTTCCATGTCTCCATTTTTTTCTTGAAGTGCTTTTTTGCAATCCATCATTCCTGCCCCTGTTTTTTCTCTTAATTCTTTTACATCTTGAGCGCTAAACATAGTATACCTCCTAATTATTTTAATGCTTCCAATAAGTCAGCTTTTTTCATTGTACTATAACCTTTTACTTCTTTTTCTTTAGCTAATGCTTTTAATTCTGCTAAAGTTAAATCTTCAAGGTTTGTTTCTTCTGCTACTTTTTGTTCTTCTTTTACTTCTACTTCTTGTTTTTCAACTTTTTCAGTTTTTTCTTCTTTTTTGTTTTCTTTTTTAGATTCTTCTTTTTTAGGTTTGTTAGCTTTATCTTCAGGTGAAACACAGTTTAGCATTTCTCCACCGTTAACTTCGTTTATAGCGTTTGCTAAAGCACCAATTACTAATTTTACAGCTCTTACTGCATCATCGTTTGCTGGAATTACGTAATCTACCATATCTGGATCACAGTTAGTGTCTACTATACCAAACACTGGGATTTTTAATTTTCTAGCTTCTTTTATAGCTGTTTCTTCAACACGTGGATCTACGATAATCATAGCACTAGGTAATTTTTTCATTTCTCTAATTCCACGTAAGTTTTTATTTAGTTTTTCGTATTCTTTTTTAATTTGTGCAACTTCTTTTTTAGGTAATAGTTCTAATGTACCATCTTTTTCCATTGCTTCAATTTCATCTAATCTTCTTACTCTGTTTTTGATAGTTCTGAAGTTAGTTAATGTTCCTCCTAACCATCTTTCGTTTATAAAGTAATTGTTTGTTCTGATAGCATTTTCTTCCATTGCTTCTTGTGCTTGTTTTTTAGTTCCTACGAATAAGAAAGTTCCTCCGTTTTCTGCTATCTTTTTAATTTCTTCGTATGCTTCTTCGATGCATTTTGCTGTTTTTTGTAAATCGATAATATAAATATCATCTCTTGATGTATAAATATATTCTCTCATTTTTGGATTCCATCTTCTTTTTTGATGTCCAAAATGTACTCCTGCTTCTAATAAATAATTCATTGACACTACTGTCATAATATTCCTCCTTCGTTTTATCTTCTACTAAGTTCAAAATAATATCACCATTTGGCACTAGATATTAAAATCCATTAGTATGTTTATTATTTTAATGCTTCTAATAATTCAGCTTTTTTCATTGAAGTGTATCCTTCAATTCCTTTTTCTTTTGCAAGTTCTTTTAATTCTGCTACTGTCATTTTAGAAATGTCATTTGTTTTTTCTTCTTTTGTTTCTTTTTTAGTTTCTTTAACAACTGTTTTATTTTCTACTTTACCACTTTTAGCAATTTTTACTAAGTTAGCAAATGCTTCTTTATCATTTATTGCTAATTCTGATAACATTTTTCTATTGATTTCTACTCCTGCTTTGTTTAATCCATCAATAAATCTTGAATAACTAATATCGTTATTTCTACATTCTGCATTGATTCTTGTAATCCATAATTTTCTGAAGTTTCTTTTTGTTTGTTTACGATCACGATATGCATATCTTTCTGAATGCATTACTTGTTCATGAGCTGTTTTATATAATCTATGTTTACTTCCGAAATAACCTTCGGCTTTTTTTAGAACTTTTTTACGTCTTGCACGTGTTGCAACACTATTTTTAACTCTTGTCATTTTTTACTCCTCCTTATCTTACTACATTTTTAAATCTTTTTAAGTCTGACTTACTTAATTCAGATTTAGCTCCTGCTTTTCTTGATTGAGCTGGGCTTTTCTTTCCTGTTTGGTGGTTATTACCAGCGTTTAACTTTGTAATTGAACCACTTTGTCTAATATTTAATACTTTTTTTGTTCCTTTATGAGTTTTAATTTTTCCCATGGTAATCCTCCTTATTTTTCTTTTATTGGTGCAAGTATCATAGTCATGTTTCTTCCATCTAATTTTGCTTTTTGTTCAATTGTTGCTATGGAATTAACTTCGTTTGCAAACCTTGTCATTACATCTATACCTCTATCGGTATGAAGCATTTGTCTTCCTTTGAATCTGATGCTTAGTTTTACTTTATGACCTTTTTCTAAATATTTAGAAGCATTTCTTAGTTTTGTATTGAAATCTCCAATATCGATATCTGGTGATAAGCGATATTCTTTTAATTCTACAATATTTGCTTGTTGCTTTTTCTTTGCTTCTTTTTGTTTTTTTGATTTTTCATATTTGAACTTATTATAGTCCATTATTTTACATACTGCAGGATTAGCATTTGGACTTATAAGTACTAAGTCTAAACCAGCATAGTTTGCAATTGTTAAAGCATCTTTTATTGCTTTGACTCCTAATTGTTCCCCATTTGGACCAATTACTAAAACATGACTTTCTTTGATTTGCTCATTTGTTAACAAATCATTACTTTTTGTTGCTATACAAAACACCTCCATAAATTATAAAAAGAGTACGAAATGTACTCTTATCCAACCTAAAAAACACATAATAATTGCGTAGGCATTGACCTATGATTTTTCATCATCAGGTGGATATAAGACATCTCTTTCCTTTTTAACACTTAAGATTATACACAAATTATATGCTTTTGTCAATAAAAATTGCTATAAAATAAGGCAAATGGAGATTTATTTGTTATGTTTTGTTAGTGTTTTTGGTTTTTCTACTTCTTCTTGTAAATGATTTATTAATAAGGATTGAACTTCTTTTAATTCTTCTATTTTTTCTTTTCTTGTTTTTTCTTTTGGTTTTTCTTGTTCTTGATTTAATTTTATTTCTTGTTTTTTGTCTTCTAAATCATTTGTTAATTCTTCTAAGTAATCATCTAAATATTTTAGTTCATTTGACATCCTTACACAGTTTACAACTTCATAAGTTATTCCTATTGTTGTTATTACAATTGATATAGTTAGCAGTGTGTTACTTATTAATAATGCACTTACTGCTTTATTTTCTAGTTTTATTAATGTTTCTAAAACTGGATATAGTCCTTTTATTGAAAAGGCAAAAATTGGTATTAATGCAGTTGCTAGTATTGCTTTTATTTTTGATCGTTTTTTTTCGTGTTGCATTTTTTGCTTGATTTGTTTATATATATTTATTTGTTCTTGTTCATATTTTAGTTTGTTATTGTCTATCATTTGTTTCACCCTCTTTTGTTGCTATAGTATAGACTTTTTTTGTTTGTTTGTCAAGAAATTGTAGTACAAAAAAAAGACCGAGGTCCTTAATTTTCTTAATGGTGTCCCGCTGGAGATTCGAACTCCAGACCCTTTGATTAAAAGTCAAATGCTCTACCGACTGAGCTAGCGGAACGTTTTTTATGTATATATGTTATCATATTTTTTATTAAAAAGATATAAAAAAAAGAAAAAAAGTTATTTTTTTGACTCTTTTTCTTCTAACATTTTGATTATTTTGTTTTGATTTGCTGTTAATTTATTTATTTGCTCATGTAGTTGTTCTAGTATTAACTCACTTTTTAAATCTGTCTTATAATCATTTTTTCCTCTTAGTGTATCTTTTTTTGCGTTTCTATTTTGACTCATCATTATGATTGGTGCTTGTAGTGCTGCTACGCATGATAGTAATAAATTAAGTAAAATGAATGGATATGGGTCAAGATTTTTTATTATTGTAACATTTAATAATATCCATATT
Organism: uncultured Bacilli bacterium; assembly: GCA_934101185.1. Taxonomy (GTDB): domain Bacteria; phylum Bacillota_I; class Bacilli_A; order RF39; family UBA660; genus JAEDJI01. The sequence goes on from CAKOQD010000003.1 coordinate 9,919, forward strand.
ATCAGGAATAGACTGAAACCTATTATGAATCCCCAGCTTCCTGCAATTTCTGTGAATTTATCTGCTAAAGCATCCCATTTTGTCCTTGTTTCTTCGAATTGTTTATCAACATCTATTGTTAATGGTTCATCAAATAGTAGTTCCATTAATTCGTCTTCACTTAGTTCTTCATTATTTTTATTAATTAGTTTTTTTACTATTTCTTTTCTTGTTACCATTATCTTCCGAACCCCATTCTTTGTTTCATTAATTCATATTTTTCTTTTGCTTGTTGTCTTGATTTTTCTATTCCTTGATCTAATACTTTGTCTATTTCATCACTGTTTAATATTTGATTATATTTTTCTTGTATTTTTGATATTTCATTTATTACTACTTCCGCTACTTGTTTTTTGAATTCACCATAATTAGAGTTTTTGAATTCTTCTTCTATTTCTTTAGTTGTTTTGTTTGTAAATACTTTATAAATATTAATTAGATTGGATATACCAGGTTTATTTTCTTTGTCATATTTTATTGTCATGTCTGAGTCAGTTGTGGCTCCCATTATTTTTTTTCTTATTGTTTCTTTATCGTCTAAAAGATTAATTACACCTTTTTGATTTTCACTTGATTTTGACATTTTTTTAGTTGGATCTATTAAATCCATGATTTTAGCGCCTTCTTCTGGTATTAATGGTTCTGGTATAGTAAATGTTTCCCCATATTTTTTGTTAAATCTTTCTGCAATGTCTCTTGCTAATTCTACGTGTTGTTTTTGATCTTTTCCAACTGGGACATAATTTATGTCATATGCTAAAATGTCTGCGGCCATTAGGACTGGATATGTTAATAAACCGCTTGTAAAGTTTATATTTTTTAAGCTTTTGTCTTTGAATTGAGTCATTCTTGATAGTTCACCATAGTATGTATTGCATTCTAGAAGCCATGATATATTCGCATGGTATTCATTTTCTGATTGAATAAATATAGTGTTTTTATTTGGATCAATTCCGCATGCTAAGTAAAGAGCAAGTAGACTTTTTACTTTTGACGATAGTGTTTTTGGATCTTGTGGCACAGTTATTGCATGAAGGTCTGCTACAAAGATGTATGAATCGAATTCATCTTGATATTTTACCATTTGTTTTATTGCGCCAATATAGTTTCCAATATGAATTGTACCTGTTGGTTGCAATCCAGTTAATATTTTCTTCTTGTTCATTTTATCACTTCCATTTAAATTATATCATTTATTTGTAGTAATTAAAACTTTTATTTTATATTTTTATATAAAAAAAGATCTGAGTTATACTCAAATCTCTTTAGTTAATTATTCAATAATTTCAGAAACTTTACCAGCACCAACTGTTCTACCACCTTCACGGATTGAGAATTCAGTTCCGTTTTCAAGTGCGATTGGGTGGATTAATTCTACTGTCATTGAAACATTGTCTCCAGGCATAACCATTTCAACACCTTGTGGTAATTCGATTACACCAGTAACGTCAGTTGTTCTGAAGTAGAATTGTGGTCTGTAGTTTGCGAAGAATGGAGTATGTCTTCCACCTTCTTCTTTAGATAATACATAAACTTCAGCTTTGAATTTATGATGAGGTGTTACTGTTCCTGGTTTAGCAAGAACTTGTCCACGTTCAACTTGTTCACGAGAAATACCACGTAATAATACACCAGCATTGTCTCCAGCTTCAGCGTAATCTAATGATTTTTTGAACATTTCAATTCCTGTTACTACAGTTTTTTGAGTTGGTTTAATACCAACGATTTCAACTTCGTCATTTAGATTTAATTTTCCACGTTCTACACGTCCTGTAACTACAGTTCCACGACCTGTAATAGTGAATACATCTTCGATGCTCATTAAGAATGGTTTATCAACATCACGTGTTGGAGTTGGAATCCATTCATCAACAGCGTCCATAAGTTCTTCAATTTTTTCAACGTATTTTGGATCTCCTTCAAGAGCTTTAAGAGCTGAACCACAGATAATTGGAGTTTCATCTCCTTCGAATCCGTATTCATTTAATAAATCTCTAACTTCCATTTCAACTAATTCGATTAGTTCTGGATCATCAACCATATCACATTTATTTAAGAATACTACCATTCTTGGTACTCCTACTTGACGTGATAATAGGATGTGTTCTCTTGTTTGAGCCATTGGTCCATCTGTAGCAGCGATTACTAAGATAGCTCCATCCATTTGTGCTGCACCAGTGATCATGTTTTTAACATAGTCGGCATGTCCTGGACAGTCTACGTGAGCATAGTGACGTTTGTCTGTTTCATACTCAACGTGAGCAGTATTAATTGTAATACCTCTTTCTCTTTCTTCTGGAGCTTTATCGATATTTGCATAATCAACGAATTGTGCTCCACCTTTTTTTGCTAATACACTTGTAATAGCAGCAGTTAATGTAGTTTTTCCGTGGTCTACGTGACCAATTGTACCAACGTTAACGTGTGGTTTACTACGGTTAAATTTTTCTTTTGCCATAATTTTTTCCTCCTTTTTGAAATTACATTATAATTGTATCTAACAATTGAAAATTTTTCAACTGTTTTGACCTATTTTTTTATTAATTACCGCTTTTTTTAATTATTTCTTCGGCAATATTTTTTGGTACTTCTTCATAATGGTCTGGTACCATTTGGAAAGTTCCTCTTCCTTGGGTGTTTGATCTAATGCTTGTTGCATAACCAAACATTTCTGATAGTGGAACCATTGCTTCGAATGCAATTGCATTTCCACGTGATTCTTGTGATAATGGTTTACCACGTCTTGCAGTGATGTCTCCCATTACATTTCCTAGGTATTCTTCTGGTACAACGATGTCTACTTTCATGATTGGTTCAAGAATTACAGGCCTACATTTGTTTTTAGCTTCTTTTAAAGCCATTGATGCTGCAATTTTGAATGCCATTTCTGAAGAATCGACATCATGGTATGAACCATCGAATAATGTTGCTTTTACATCGATCATTGGGTATCCCGCTAATACACCAGTTTGTAGGGCGTCTTGTAATCCCTTATCAGTTACTGGGATGTATTCTCTTGGTACTACACCACCAACGATAGCATCAACGAATTCATATCCTTTATCTGGGTTTGGTTCAAATTTAATCCATACGTGTCCGTATTGTCCACGTCCACCAGATTGTTTAATGTATTTACCTTCACATTCACCTGTTTGTGTAATTGTTTCTCTGTATGCTACTTGAGGTTTACCAACATTTGCTTCAACGTGGAATTCTCTTCTCATACGATCTACTAATACATCTAAGTGAAGTTCTCCGATACCAGCAATGATAGTTTGTCCAGTTTCAGCATCAGTATGTACTCTGAAAGTTGGATCTTCTTCTGCTAGTTTTTGAAGGGCGATTGCCATTTTATCTTGATCTGCTTTTGATTTTGGTTCAATAGCAAGTTCAATTACTGGATCTGGTACTTCGATTGATTCAAGAATGATTGGTTTCTTTTCATCGCACAAAGTATCTCCAGTTGTTGTATTTTTTAATCCTACTGCTGCAGCGATATCACCTGCATATACTTCAGATATTTCAGTTCTATCATTGGCATGCATTTGTAGAATACGTCCTACTCTTTCTTTTGCATCTTTTGTACTGTTTAGTACATATGATCCACTTGATAGATGCCCTGAGTAAACTCTAAAGAATGTTAAACGTCCAACGAATGGGTCTGTCATTACTTTAAATGCTAAGGCACTAAATGGTTCTGAATCTGATGGATGTCTTTCATCAGGTTCTCCTTTTAGGTTAGTTCCTTTTACTGATGGAATATCAAGTGGTGATGGTAAGTAGTCAATTATTGCATCAAGTAATAATTTAACTCCTTTGTTTCCTAATGCTGTACCACACATGAATGGGAAGAATTTGGCTTGTAGTACTCCGTTTCTTATTGCTTTTTTAATTAATTCAATAGAAACTTCTTCTCCTTCAAGGTATTTTTCCATTAGTTCATCATCAAATTCTGCAATTGCTTCAAGTAGTGATGTTCTATATTCTTCTACTTTATCAGTCATGTCAGCTGGTATTTCTATTTCAGTGTAGTTTTCATCAGCATTTCCATCAAAATGATATGCTTTTCTAGTAATTAGATCTATTACTCCGTTGAAGTCTGATTCTGCTCCGATTGGAAGTTCGATAGCAGCAGTGTTTGCTCCTAGACGATCTTTTACACTTTGTAAACTCATATAGAAGTCTGCTCCAAGTTTATCCATTTTATTTGAGAAGATAATTCTTGGTACGTGGTATTCATTTGCTTGTCTCCAAACAGTTTCACTTTGTGGTTCAACTCCAGCATTTGAGTCTAGTAATAATACTGCACCATCTAGTACTCTTAAGCTACGTTGTACTTCTACTGTGAAGTCTACGTGTCCTGGAGTATCGATGATATTGTATCTATATCCTTTCCAGAATGCTGTTGTTGCTGCACTTGTTATTGTGATTCCACGTTCTTTTTCTTGTTCCATCCAGTCCATTTGAGAAGCTCCATCGTGAGTTTCACCAATTTTATGGATTTTTTTAGTATGGTATAAGATACGTTCTGTAGCTGTTGTTTTTCCGGCATCGATATGTGCCATTATACCAAAGTTTCTTGTTTTATCTAAACTTGTTCCTCTAGCCATTGTATCCTCCCTACCATCTATAGTGTGCAAATGCCTTGTTGGCTTCTGCCATTCTATGAGTGTCTTCGCGTTTTTTAACTGAAGCTCCTGTTCCATTTGAAGCATCAATAATTTCGTTAGCTAAGTTTTCGGCCATTCCATGACCTCCTCTTAGTCTTGCATAATTTGTTAACCATCTTAGTCCTAAAGTTTGTGATCTTTCTTCAGATACTTCGATTGGTACTTGATAGTTTGAACCACCAACGCGGCGTGATTTAACTTCTAAAGCTGGTTTTATATTTTCTAATGCTTGATTAAATACTTCCATTGGATCTTTTCCAGTTTTTTCTTTAATCATGTCAAATGCATCATATAAGATTGTTTGTGCTTTTCCTTTTTTACCATCTAACATCATAGAGTTGATTAATTTAGTAACAACTTTTGATTTGTATATTGGATCTGGTAAAACGTCTCTTTTAACTGCACGTCTTTTACGCATTTTTATTCCTCCTTTACTATTTTGTTAATTCTTTTTATTTTCCTCTTTTAGTTCCGTATTTAGAACGTGCTTGTTTACGATCTTTAACTCCTTGAGTATCCATTGTTCCACGAACGATATGGTATCTAACCCCGATTAAGTCTTTTACACGTCCACCACGAATTAATACAACACTATGTTCTTGTAGGTTGTGTCCTTCTCCAGGTATGTAAGCATCTACTTCTTTACCATTAGATAATCTAACACGAGCATATTTTCTTAATGCTGAGTTTGGTTTCTTTGGTGTTTTAGTTCCTACACGAATACATACTCCACGTTTTTGTGGTGATGGTACTTCTGTAGCTTTCTTTTGTAAAGTATTCATTCTTACTCCTAATACTGGAGATTTTGATTTTCTTGTTTTGTCTTTTCTGTTTTTTCTAACTAATTGATTAATTGTTGGCATAACTTCTCCTTTCTACACACATATCCAGGTGTATCATTTTCTTTAATTTTTATTAGGTTTATAAAATAAACCCAATCAAATTCAAACATTGCTAATATATCATGTTATTTTGTGTTTGTCAATTGTTTTTTAGTATTTTTAAGTGTTTTTACAATTATTTTCCTTTATTATAATATGCAATTTTTATTAGTTATTAACAAAAAAGATGAGGTTGAGTCATCTTTTGTATTTCTTATTTTGTAATATTTTGATGTTCTTGTAATTCTTTTTGAAGTTCTAGTGATAGTTTCATACTTTCTTTTATTTTTTCGTATGCTTTTTCTTGTTCTTGTTTTTTAAAATATATATTAGTCATTGCTTCTGCGCTTTTTAAATTAGTGCTTATATTTTCAGTATTTATTCCTTCTTCATTTAGGTATGATATAGTCATTTTTCCTAGTTCTTTTGCAATACTTTTTAATTGTTCTTTTTTATCATCTTGAATCATTTTTTCTATATCTAGATATAGTTTATCATTTTCTTCTTTAGTATATTGTTTGAATATTTCATTATTTGTTGCTATAATTGACATTGGAAGTTCATAATCAATACCTTCGATTTTGACATAATGAGGTTCTTCGAGTAATTCTTGATTTTTTATTTCATTTTTAAATTCTAGTGACATTTGCATACTTGTTTTTATTTTTTCAAACGCTTTTTCTTGTTCTTGTTTTTGTATGTGTATTTTAACCATACTATCTAAAAAGTTTAATTTTGGTGTCATTTTATTCCATTTTTCTGCGATTTGTCCTTGAGACTCTATTGCAATTTGTTGAATATTCATAGTGCATTGATATTCTATTTCTCTTAGTTCATCTAGTTTTTGTTCTTTTTCCATTCTTTCTATATCTAAGTAGTTTTTATTGTTTTTTACTAATTTATATTTATTTAGTATATTTTGATTTAGTCCTATTACCATAAGTGGTAATTCGTATTCTTTATTATTTATTATTATATAGTATTGTTCCATGATAACCTCCGTTACTATATATAGTATATCGGTTTTTTATTTTTACTTCAAGTTATTTAATGTTTATTCCGTATTTATTTTCTACAGGATCATAGAATATATAGTTTTTTGGAGGATCATAAGTTAGATTTAGTAGTATCATATAGAAGAGAATTATTAGAATTATTGATATTTTGTCTAGAATATCTGTTTCTTTTTTTTGTTTTAATAAATAGTAACTTAGTATTTGTTCTAGTAGAATGACTATAAATAATAAGGATATACTTATTATTAGTTTTTCTCCGATTAGATTGTAAATTGGTAGATATAAAATCAAGTAGACTATTATACTAGTAAATGAGGTTAAGAATAGTTGGTAAGGATAATTGTTATAGTTTATTTTATTTTTCTTTAGAAGTATTATTTCTATTAATCCCCAAGAAAGTATTCCTGTGTATAAAAGTTTCATATGTTCCCAGATGCTTTCATTTACAGGAAATAGGATGCTAAATATTGGATTAGGAAACCATTCATATAGGAAATGATAAATAAATGCTAGGACAAAGATGGTTAGTGTTCCAATTATTTTGATTTTTTTAAGATTCATGTTATCACCATTACTAGTATATTCTTTGTTTTATTATTTATTAAAGTATTAAAAAAGAAGCGGTTGCTTCTTATAATTGTTTTTCTAAACTTAATAGTTTTTCTTGTTCTTCTTTTAGTTTTTGTCTATCTAGTTCTACAATGTTTTGTGGTGCTTTTTTTACATAATTTTCGTTTGATAGTAACTTTGTTCTTTTTTCTATTGATTGTTTTATTTTTTCTATTTCTGAAATTAACAATTCTTTGTTAATTTCCTTTCCTTTTTGATAGAAAGTTATTTCAATGTTTGCACTTTTATAGTTGTATTTTTTTGTATCTATTGGTTGTTCTTTTGTTATTTGATCGTCTTTTATTTTTAGTGCAAATTTATATAGTTCTTTATAGTTACTATTTATTTCGATTTTAGCATCTTTTGTAATTTCGTTTACTACTTTTAGGTTTCTTATATTTGTTATATCTTCGATTAGTTTGTCTATTAATTTTTCTTCGGTTTCATATATTTGATCTTTATTGTATGTAGGGTATTTACTTATTACAATGCTTTCTTGATCTTTTACTGGTAGCATTTGATAGATTTCTTCGGTTACATATGGCATAAATGGATGTAACATTTTGATTATGTTTGTTAGAACTTCGAGTAAGACTGTTTTTGTTGTGTTTTTTTCTAAGTTGTTTTTAGATAGTTCTATATAGTTGTCACAGAAGTCTTCCCATATGTATTTATATAAAGTGTTACCTACGTTATTAAACTCATATTTATCCATATTTTCTGTTATTTCTTTTATTGTTTTATTAGTTTTTGTCAATATCCATTTATCTATTTCTGTTAAGTTTTCTAATGTATAGTCTTCTTTTTTGAAGTTTTCAATGTTCATTAGAACGAATCTTGATGCATTCCATAGTTTGTTTATGAAGTTCCATGTTGATGCTACTTTTTCTTCATCGTATCTTAAATCCATTCCTGGTGATGAGTTTGTTGTTAGGAAGTATCTTAAGGAATCTGCTCCATATTTTTCTATAACGTCCATTGGATCTACACCGTTTCCTAATGATTTTGACATTTTTCTTCCTTGTTTGTCTCTTATTAGACCGTGAATTAGACAGTCTTTGAATGGTCTTTTACCTGTGAATTCTAGTCCTTGGAATGTCATTCTATTTACCCAGAATGGAATGATGTCATATCCTGTTACTAAAACGTTGTTTGGATAGTATCTATTTAGATCTTTTGTGTCTTCTGGCCATCCTAGTGTTGAAAAAGGCCATAGAGCGCTTGAAAACCATGTATCTAGTACGTCTTCATCTTGAGTCCAACCTGATTCTTGTGGTGGATTTATTCCAACATATATTTCATCGTCTTTGTACCATGCTGGTATTTTATGACCCCACCATAGTTGTCTTGATATGCACCAATCGTAAGTTATTTCCATCCAGTGATTCATTATTTTTTCGTATCTTTCTGGTACGAAGTTTACTTTTGTTTGTTTATTTTGTTGGTTTTCTAATACTCTATCTGCGAGTGGTCTCATTTTTACAAACCATTGCTTTGATAGGTAAGGTTCAACCATTACGTCTGTTCTTTCTGAGTATCCTACATTATGAGTTATTTCTTCGACTAAGATTAAAAGATTTTGTTCTTTTAAGTCTTTTGCTAATTGCTTTCTGCATTCGAATCTATCTAATCCTTCATATTGTAGGGCATTTTTATTCATTGTTCCATTTGGATTTATGACTACGATTCTTTCTAGATTATGACGTTCTCCAACTGCGAAGTCGTTAGGGTCATGAGCTGGAGTTATTTTTACTACTCCTGTTCCGAATTCTGGATCAGCATGTTGGTCCGCTACTACGGGGATTTTTTTATTTACAATTGGTAATATTACATTTTTACCAATGTATTTTTTATATCTTTCATCTTTTGGGTTTACTGCTACTGCAGTATCTCCGAATAGTGTTTCTGGTCTTGTTGTTGCTATTTCTAGATAGTTATCTTCGTCTTCGATGTAGTATTTTATATGATAGAATGCTCCTTTTGTTTCTTTGTAGATTACTTCTTCATTTGATAGTGCTGTTAATGCTTCAGGATCCCAGTTTATTATTCTTTCTCCTCGATAGATTAATCCTTTGTTATATAAATCTACGAATACTTTTTTAACGGCATTTGATAGTCCTTCATCAAGGGTGAATCTTTCTTTAGAATAATCTAGGGATAGTCCTAGTTTTGCCCATTGCGCATGAATGTTTTCTGCGTATTCTTTTTTCCATTCCCATGCAATTTTTAGCCATTCTTCCCTATCCATTTCTCTTGGATTTATTCCTTGTTCTTTTAGTTTTTTATCTACTTTGGCTTGAGTTGCTATTCCAGCATGATCCATTCCTGGTAGCCATAAAGCGTCATATCCTTGCATTCTTTTGTATCTTATTATAATGTCTTGTATTGTTGTATCCCAAGCATGTCCAAGGTGTAATTTTCCTGTTACGTTTGGTGGAGGTATTACTATACAAAATGGTTCTTTAGTTAAGTCTCCACTTTTAAAGTAGTCATTTTTTAACCATGTTTCATATTTTGATTCTTCTACTTGTTTGTGATTGTATTTTTTTTCTAACATTTTAAGCACTTCCTTTTTTAATTAAAAAACATCTCATCCAAAGGACGAAATGTTCGTGGTACCACCTTATTTTGTAATATAATATTACCTTATTCTTATTTAACGCATAAGTACGAATTATTCTACTAATTTCAAATAATTACTCAGAAGCTACCTTCGATTACTTTGTATAGTAGTTTTCAGCTTACACTACCTCTCTTTAATACTTAGTAATTTACTCCTCTTCGTCATTGATTTATGAAATATGTTTATATTATAGCATATTTTTTTGTGTTTTTAAATAGTTTATAGTGCACTTATTCCACTTACTGCGATAAATAGAACCATTAATAGCACAAATACTAGTAATAGGAATACCATCATTCCCCAACCGTGATTGTTTAGTTTCAATTTATCACCTCTAATTCATTAAGTCTTTGATACAAGATACTGCGGCGATTGCTCCGTCTGATGATGCTGTTATGATTTGGTATGCTTCTTTTTTTACAATGTCTCCGGCAGCGTATATTCCTTTTATTTTGGTTCTTCTTGCCTCATCTACATTAATATACCCTTTTTCATCTAAAATATCAAGATTTTTTAGGAATTTTGTTGCAGGTTCGTATCCTATAAATATGAAACATGCTTTTACATATAAGTCTTTATCCTCTTTATCTGTTTTTAGTGTTACGTATTCTAGTTTATCGTTTTTACCATGAAATTCTTTTACTTCGCTACTATTTATTACTTCAATGTTTTCTTTATCATTTACTTTATCTATTAGAATAGAATCTCCTTTTAGAGAGTTGCTTTTGTTTATTATTGTTACTTTTTTACATATATCTGATAGGTATAGGGCTTCTTCTAGGGCACTATTTCCACCGCCGATGATTGATACTTCTTCATTTTTATATAAGGTACCATCACATAATGAACAGAAGCTTATTCCTTTTCCTTCGAGTCTTTCTTCGTTTGTATTTTTTAATTTTTTAGGTTCTCTTCCTATAGCAATTATTACTTTTTTGGCAGTGTATTCTCCTTTATTAGTTACAACTTTTTTATAGTCATTATTGTCAATTATTTCTTTTACTTCTTCAAATTTTTGTGGTATTTGTTGGGCATTTAATTGTTCATAGAATTTATAAGCAAGGTCTGGTCCAGTTATTTGGATTATTCCAGGATAGTTTTCTACTGTTGATGTTTTGTTTAATAGTCCTCCGGGTGTGTTTTTTTCTATTATTAAGCAGTTTAGATTTGCTCTTTTAAGATATAAGGCTGATGTTATTCCAGCAGGCCCCATTCCTATTACTATTACATCATAATCAGTTTTCATTTATATCATTCCTTTCTTTGTTTCTATTTGTTCTTGTATCTTTTGTTTTTCTAAATATTAAGTATAATCCTAGTAAGAATAAGATTATTGATACTGCTTGTGCTACTTTGATTGGTCCAAGCATTAATGAATCTGTTCTTAATGATTCAATTAAAAATCTTGCAATACTGTACCAAACAAAGTATATTCCTGTTAGTTGTCCTGTTTTTAGTTTTAGTTTTTTTCTTAATATTATTAAGAGTATGAATCCTAGAAAGTTCCAAACTGATTCATAATAGAATGTCGGATGATAATATGTACCATTTATATTCATTCCTTTTATTACAAAGTTTGGTATTGGAAGGTTTTCTAGTGTTTGTTTTAGAACTGCTGGTCCGTGAGCTTCTTGATTTATGAAGTTTCCCCATCTTCCTATTGCTTGTCCTAGCATTAAGGCTGGGGCTGTTAGGTCGAATATTTTCAAGAAGTTTATTTTATTCTTTTTTGAGTAGTATATAAAGAATATTGCTCCGGCGATTATTCCTCCGTGGATTGCTAGTCCTCCGTTATATATTTCTATTATTTCTATTGGATTTTGGAGATAGTATTTAAGATTGAATAAAACGTAGTATAGTCTTGCTCCGAGTATTCCCCATAGAACTCCATAGAATATTAAGTTGGCTAGGAATTCTTCTTTTATATTTTGTTTTTTTGCTTGTTTAAATAGTACTTTTGAGGCCAATATTATGGCAAGTAGTATTATTATGGAATACCAGTATATTTTTATTGGACCAAGTGATATTGCTATAGGATTCATGTTATTCCCCCTTATAAGTATTTCTTAAGATATTGTCCAGTGTATGATTCTTTTACTTGTGCTATTTGTTCAGGTGTTCCTGTTGCTATTACTGTACCGCCTTCTTTTCCTCCTTCTGGACCTAAATCTATTATGTAATCTGCAGTTTTTATTAAATCAAGGTTATGTTCAATTACAATTACTGTATCTTTATTATCCACTATTTTATTTATTATGGCAAGTAGTTTTTTAATATCATGCGTATGTAGACCTGTTGTTGGCTCATCCATAATAAATAGAGTTTTACCAGTTGGCTTTTTTTGTAATTCTTTGGCTAGTTTAACACGTGATGCTTCTCCTCCGGATAGAGTTGGTGCTGGTTGTCCTAGTTTTATGTATCCTAAACCTACGCTTTCTAAGACTTCTAGTTTTCTTTTTAGTTTTGGAATGTTGTCGAAGAATTCTAATGCTTCGGATACTCTCATTTCTAGTACGTCATGAATATTTTTTCCTTTAAATTTTATTTTTAAGCTTTCTGTATTATACCTTTTTCCATGGCATATTTCACATGGTACATAGACGTCTGGTAAAAAATGCATTTCTATTTTTTTAACTCCGTCACCACGACATGCTTCACATCTTCCGCCTTTTACATTGAATGAGAATCTACTTTTATCGTATCCTAACATTTTTGCTTCTTTAGTTGTTGCAAATAGATCTCTTATTTCATCGAATACTCCGGTGTATGTTGCTGGGTTACTTCTTGGAGTTCTTCCAATTGGTGATTGTGATATATGGACTACTTTATCTATGTTTTCTAGTCCTTTTACTTCTTTTACTTTTCCTGGTTTTTCTTTTGTTGGATAAAGATTATTTGCAATTGTTTTATATAGTATTTCGTTTACTAGAGTTGATTTACCACTTCCTGAGACTCCGGTTACACAGGTAAATACTCCGAGTGGAAAGTTTACACTTATATTTTTTAGGTTATTTTCTTTGGCTCCGATGACTTTTAGTTCTTTTTTTATTCCTTTCCTTCTTGTTTTTGGTGTCTCAATACATTCTTTGCCACTTAAATATCTACCAGTTAAACTATTTTCGTCGTTTGCAACTTCTTGTGGTGTTCCACTTGACACTAAGTATCCTCCTTTATCACCGGCGACTGGCCCGATGTCCACTAGAAAGTCGGCTTTTTTCATGGTGTCAGTATCGTGTTCTACGACGATTAAGGTATTTCCTAAGTCTCTCATTTCAAGCATGGCATCTATTAGTTTATCGTTGTCTCTTTGATGTAGTCCAATGCTTGGTTCATCTAGAACGTATAAAACTCCGGTTAGTCTTGTGCCTATTTGGGTTGCTAATCTTATTCTTTGTGATTCTCCTCCGGATAGTGAACCTGCCATTCTATCTAATGTTAAGTAATCTAATCCAACATTTATTAAGAAGGTTAATCTATCTTTTATTTCTTTTATTAACAGTTTTGATATTTGTTCTTGTTCTTTTGTTAGTTTTATCTTTTCTAGAAAGTTGTATAAATCTCTTATACTTAGTTGTGTTAGCTCATATATATTTTTATTATTAATCAAAACTGATAGTATTTCTTTTTTTAGTCTTGATCCTTTACAAATTGGACATGGTAATTCAATCATGTAGTTTTCTAACCATTCTCTTATCCAAGTACTAGTAGTTTCTAAGTATCTTCTTTCTAAATTGGTTATTATTCCTTCGAATGTAGCATAGTTATTGAATGTATTTCCGCTTTTACTACTGTAATTGAAGTGTATTACTTCGTCTGTTCCATAAAGAATGATATCTAATTCTTCTTTTGTTAGTTTTTTTATAGGTTTAGATAAATCAATGTTGTAGTGTTTACAAACTATTTCTAATTTTTTGAAGTTTAGTCCTTCGGTATCGTCTCCAAGGGTTACTATTCCTCCTTCTAGAATGCTTTTTTGTTTATCTGGCATGATTAAGTCTTTGTCTATTACAAGTTTTACTCCGAGTCCTTTACATTCTGGGCATGCTCCATATGGGGCATTGAAACTAAATATTCTTGGTTCTAGTTCTTTTAATGAGAAGTCGCAATGAGGACAGGCAAAGTTTTCTGAGAATAATAGTTTTTCTTTTCCTAGAACATCTATTACTACTTTTTCATGAGATAGTTTGCAGGCGTTTTCTATTGATTCGTATAGTCTTGATTTTATTTCTTCTTTTAGAACTAATCTATCAATTATAACGTTAATATTATGCTTTTTATTTTTATCTAGTTGTATTTCTTCGGATAGGTCATATTGATTATCATCTATAATTACTCTTACATATCCATCTTTTCTTAGGTCTTCGAGTAAATCTTTATGTGTACCTTTCTTACCTTCGATTACTGGACTTTCAATTATTATTTTAGTTTGACTTTCTAATTCCATTACTTTGTTAGTCATTTCTTCGATGCTTTGATTTTTTATTGGAATGTTATGAGTTGGACAGTATGGAGTACCAATTCTTGCAAATAAAAGTCTTAAATAGTCATAAAGTTCTGTTACTGTTCCTACGGTTGAACGAGGATTTTTATTGGTTGTTTTTTGATCTATTGATATAGTTGGAGATAGTCCTTCGATTGAGTCTACGTCTGGTTTTTCTGCTGAACCAAGAAATTGTCTTGCGTATGATGATAGACTTTCTAAGTATCTTCTTTCTCCCTCGGCACAAATTGTATCAAAAGCAAGGGAAGATTTTCCACTTCCAGATACCCCAGTCATTACTATTAGTTTATTTTTAGGTAGTTCAAGATTTATGTTTTTTAGATTGTTTTCTCTTGCTCCTTTTATAATTATTTTATCCATATATATCACTCCTGACTCATTTATTATATCACAAATATTTGTTTTAATAAACTCGTTTTTTGTAGAAAAAAAAGATGTCTAGCATCTTACTTACTATTTTCATTTAGTTTATTTCTGAAGTCTTTAATCATTTGCTCAATTAACTCTTTTTCTTCTAAACAAATAATTTTTTTCTTAGAATATCTATCATCTTTATCTCTTAGTTCTTTTACATAAACTTCATCTATTTCGTAATTACCATTTTCTTGAAGTCTCCATTTTTCTTTATCAACGTCTTCATAATTAATTTTATTTAGACCATATAATATTTCTTTTAAGTTTCCTAGCGCAAAATATAATGGATTGTCAATACAATTTTTCTTGTTATGATCATCTTCATTTTTTAATACTTTATAGAACTCCTCCACTAAAAATTTTCTTCTTCCTTTCATTAGAAAGTCTGGATCACTTGTGAATTTTGATTTAGAAAATTCCTGTTCTATGATATTTATATAATCTTCAAAAAAAGTATTACTATCATGATTTTCTTTGTCGTATTTTATTAGTTTGTCTACTAGTGTATCTCTATTTAATTTTTTCTTGAACATATTCATAATTTCTTACCCTCAATCTTTAAAAACACTAATTAATCTTTCTTTGGCTTCATTAACTAATTTTATTTGTTGTTCTAGAAAGCCAATTTCATTAAGACTGTTTGTGATATAATCTTCATATTCTTTTTTATTTCCATCAATCAAATCGATTACCGCTAGTAATCCTCTTATTTCTAAGTTTAATTCATTTCTTTTTTTCTCTATTATATTATATTCCATTATCTAGACATACCTCTCATTTCTTCTTTTAATTCCTCATCAACCATAATATCACTCATGTTTTCAATATTATGCATTTGTTTTGCATATTCTGAAAAACTTAAAAACTCATTTTTATCATTTAATGACGCTCTATATTTAATGTATTCTCTGTACACATTATTAGCTTGAGGTTTTATTTGTTCTCTTGATTGCCAGTTCTTATAGTCTGCCATAAATTCATAAGAAGAATCACTATACCCCACTCTTAAATCATTTAATTGTTGTGGTGTTAAGTCTTCTAACCTAGTATCAGAATTAATAAGTCCGCGACGTTTTTGATCTTCTAATCCTCTTTCTTCTGGTGTCATATCAGCAATTCTTTTTAATTCTTCTATTTTTCTTTGAATCATTGCTTCCTTATCTATTGGTTTAGAATGCATATCTCCATTTCTTAATTCATGTTCTTCATCAAAGGCTCCTGATGATTCAAGTTCGCGAATAGCATATTCACGTATTTCTTTCATAACGTCTGCTTTTAATTGATCTTCATAAGCAATTTTTTCTTTGGCAGTTTCAACTTTTGCTCTTCGTTCTTGTTGTTCTTGTTGATATTTTGTTTTTCCTGCAACCATAGCTGTTTCTAATTGTGTACTTGAGAATTCATATTCGGTCGTAACATCTCTCATAGCTTCTTTTATTTGTTGAATCTTTTCATAATTACCTGGGTTTTCAGACATAACTTTTTCTAGTTCATATGCTAATTGTTCATATTCCATTATATAAGAATTTTTTAATTTTTTTTGATCTTCTTGCTCTTTTTTTGTTTCGATTTGTTTTTTTATTTCATTAAAATCAAACTTACTTAAAAATTTGTTAGTTTTTTCTAGTTCGTTTTGATACTTGTTTCCAAGTTGTCTTAAACATGATTCAACTTTTGAAAAGTCAATTTCTGTTATTTTAGTTAGTTCCGATAATGTATTATTAAGAACAAGCAATGTTTCTTCTAGTCTTGTTTTTGTAACAAATGCTTCCTTTATTGAAGGAAAATTATCCATAATGTTTTGTGTATTATTATTTTTTTCTAATTGATTATTTTTTATCATTTCTTCTAATGATAACAATAGTAGTTCATCACTATTTTTTAATTGTATTTCAGTTTGTTTACTACTAATAAAAGAATATTGCATTGCTAAGTTTCTTAGTTGATTTTTTTCTATTTCTTTTATTGCATTATTAAATGATATTGTATTTCCTGTATATTGATTAAATTGATTAAAAATTTGAAAGTTATTGCTTCCGATTTTCAATTGATTTAATATCTTTTCTATATTTATAACTCTTTGTTTAATATCTTCTTTTTTATTCTTATTAACATTTTTTAAACTATTATTAACACTTTCTCTTAATTGTGTTGTTTCTTGTGGTGATAATAATGTTCCTAACCTATCAAATTGAGATTTTAATTCTTCTGGTAAAATATATTTATCGTTATCGCCAAACCTTAGGGTTGCAATTGATTGATTTAATTCTGTCAATTTTATTATTTGTTCTTGATACTTTTTTATATCGGAATTAATGCTCATTTTATCAAACATTCCCAATTTTTTTGTAGAATCTTTTATTTTTTCTTCACTTTTATCTAAATATGTTTTTGATTTTTTTATTCTTTTGTCAAGTTCTTCTTTAATTGAATTAAATAATTCACTATTTTCTATATTCATTGTAACACTCCCCCTATTTTTTAGACTTATCAAATTTTGTTAGAATTGTGATTAAAATTTTACATATATTTTAAATTAGTAATCCAATAACTATCACAATAATAGTAATAGCTAATAAAGCTAATAGTTCTTTTGGAACAATTTTTTTATATTTTACATATTCTTGTTTGATTCTATTACGATCTGATAAATTATTAACTTTCTTACCAATTAAAATATCACTTGTTCCAACAAAGGATTCAATATCGTCTTTATAAATTTTCTTATGATTTGTTGTGTCATAACCAGCATATTTTTTATCAGGCATTATGGCATCATAATACTTGTCTAGTTTAGATGATGCAACCATACTTCCAATGATATATGATAAGATCAGTGATACTATTGGAAACACTACATATCCTTTTAAAAGAATATTGTTTAATGTTGGAATAAATAGAAATAAAGTTGTTATAATTATTCCTGGCACCAAGCCGGTCCCAAGTGCTACAGTGTTTGTAATTTTTGTTTTATTTTTGATTATGCCATCGTATTTTACTGGTGCATTTAGAATTTTATTTTTTATAAGAGTATATATCTCTTCAAGTTTTGGATCACTGCTTTTTAAATTTAGGCTAATATCTAGTTTATTTTCTGTGATATGCATTTGAATTGATTGCATATAGTAATTTCTGCTACGATTTGGTTCTGGTGTGATAACATTATAGTTTAATGCATAATATACATGTATAGATTTTATTTCATGAAGTCTACTGTAAAATATTCCAATAAAATTATCATAATTATCAAAAGTAATGTCTGTATTATCATAAAAATCAACAGTTACTTTCATTTTACTTCCTTCATCTTTAAAAGTATAATTTTTATTTTGTAATTCTAGTGTTCTATTTTTCATTTCTTCTTGTTGAGAGATTTTAAGATATTTTTTTAATGTTTCACCCATTAATTGAAATATTTGCATTAAATCATCATTACTTATAATTTTGTTTTCAGCCTTAATCGTATCATTGTACATTTTGTTACCTCCTGCTAAATTGTATATCATTATGGTTTAAATTTACTATTTTTTATACAAATTTAATTATAAAGAATGTTACTGCGAATACTAGCACTATTAGTAAGAGTGTTACTGATAGTGTTAATACTGTTGATAGACCATTTTGATTAGTATACCCACCTTGAGTTGTTTGATAGTTTGAATAATTTGGATAATTGTTGTATGTTGGTTGTTCATTATTTACTATTGGTCTTATTGCTTGATTTGAGTTTAATTGTCTTGATTTTACTAATTGTTTTTCTTGAGTTTGTTCCATTCCATTTCCTTGGTAGTTATTTGTTTGATTTTGAAATTGATATTGTGATTGATTTACTTGATCAAGTGACTTTTTTACGCTTGTTATGACTGTGGGAATATTTTCTAAGAATTTGTCTTCTGCAAAATCAAAAAGATTTTTATTCATATTATTCCCCACCTTTCATTATTCTTTGTGTTTTTTTAACTATTACTGATGTTACTTTTTTCATTTGTTCATCGTTTAGATTATATGGTTTTAGTGATGTTTTTACATCGTTTTTTACTTTGTCTATAAAGTTATCTTTATAATAATCTGAGAATGATTTAGTATAGTCCATTCTTAAGAATATGCTTATAAAATAATCTTGCAACCAGTTTGGAACTTTACTCATATAGTCGTTAAAGTTTTCTAGTGCCATTAGATCGTTAAATACAGCGCTATGATCTTCGTTTACATACCATCCAAGTACCATAAGAGCAAATGATATTCTTTTATGTTCAAAGGAACTTTTACGATCTGCCATCAGACTTATTCCTGTATTTACTCCAGCGATTGTTTTATCTGTTGTTGCAAATAGGTTGTCTGATAGAATTATTTCTCCGGTTGATGTATTTATTCTTATTTCGTCTAAGTTAATTCTAACTAATGCTCTTGGTTCTTTTTCTATAGCATCACATACTACTTTCATTAGACGACAAAAAGTCTGTGCTTTATAAGCATAATTGTCTTTATTATTTATAAATTGTCTTAATGATACAATATTATTATCCATAGCCTATACTCCTTATCATAGTCATTATAGCATATTTTTTTTTGATAATAAACCTATTTTTACTTTTTTTCTTGTATTACTGTAGAATTTTGTCTAAGTATGTGTTTTCTAAATCTAGTTTTTTTAGATATTTTTTTAGTTTTTGTTTAGTTCTGAAGATAGAATTATCTACTTTTTTTGTGTTTATATCTAGTATTTTTGCTATATCTTGATAAGTCATTGATGATAGTTTCAAAAGAAATATTGCGGAGTCTTGAGCATTTAATTTAGTGTTGAAATCTTTTAATATTTCTGTTAAGTAGTAATCATAATATGTTGATAGTAATGGATCTTGTTCTTCACATAGTTCGTATTTTGAGATGTCTGCGACTAAGATTTCTTTTTGATATCTTTTATATCTTCTTTTATAGTAGTCATTGCATGTATTTTTTAATGCTGTGGATAGATATGGATAGAATCGATTGTTTTCATCTGTTTTATACATTCTTATTGCTTTATAGAGTGTTAATCTCATTTCTTGTAGTAAGTCTTCATGATCTATTGATGCTTTTACTCCGTATGTTTTTTGATAATAAAAAGCAAGGTATTTTAATAATGGTTCGTATTTTTCCATTATTATTTTCCATGCTTCTTCATCGTTTTCTCTTACCATGTAGATAAGTTCTTCGTCATTTGTTTGGTATTGCATAGTGTCCTCCTTAATGACTTCTTTGTCTTACAACCTCATATATTAATATTCCTGTTGCGACTGAAGCATTTAAACTTTCAAATTGTCCTTTCATAGGAATTGACACTATGTAATCTGATGATTTTTTTACTAGTTCAGAGACTCCGGATCCTTCGTTGCCTATTATTAAGCAAGTATTTGGAGCATAGTCTATTTCACTATAGTTTTCTCCGTTCATGTCTGCTGAATAGGACCAGTAACCTTTTTCTTTTAGATATTTTATTGTTTGATTTAGATTGGTTACCATGCATATTTTACTTCTTATGGCAGCTCCACTGCTGGTTTTCATAACGGTGGAGTTTACTTTGACACTTCGGTCTTTTGGAATTATTATTCCATCTACTCCTGCCGCTAAACAAGTTCTTATTATAGCACCAAAGTTGTGTGTGTCTTCTAGATGATCTAGCATTACAATTAGACCTTGTTCTTTAATGATATCATCAATATCACAGTAGTCGAATTCCTCGATATCTACTATTATACCTTGATGATTTCCATTTGCAAGTTCATCTAATTCAAATTTGGTGCATAAAATTGGTTCAATTTTTAATTTTTCTATAAGGGAAATCAGTGTTTTGTCACTAAATTTCCTATCCAAATATACTTTTTTAACAGATTTGCAATTTTTTAATATTTCGTAGCTACTATTTCTTCCATATACTATCATAATTGTACCTCTTAATTATTTATGTTTACTATTTCTTCAAATATTTCATTTATTCTTTCTTTGTTATTGTAATATAAATAACCAATTAATGTTTCAAATGCAGTTGCATGTTTATAGGTTAATATATCACAGTTTTTTGGTTTTGAATTTACTTTGGTATTTCTTCCTTTTTTTACTATTTCTAGTTCTTCTTCAGTTAGTTTATTTTCTTTTATTAGTTCGTTTAGAATATGTGCTTGTCTTTTTGCTGTTACAAATTCTAAACTTTTTGTTTGTAGTTCATTTACTTTTTTGTTTGTCTTATTAAGAAGATAATCTCTTACTAGAGTTTCGTAGACGCTATCTCCGATATATGCTAGTTGCAGTGGTGAATAAGTAGTATTAGTCATTGTTAGTCATTGATAATAATCTTAGTACTTCAAGTATTGTGCTGGCAAGGCTTGCTACATATGTAAGGGCTGCACTTGTTAGTACTTTTTTAGCGTCTTCTACTTCTTCTTTTTCTAGAATGTTATATTCTTCTAGATATTTTAGGGCATTACGAGATGCACCAATTTCTACTGGTAATGTTACTAATTGAAATAGTAATATAATCATTAGAAGAATTATTCCAAAGTATATTAATTGAAACATTCCTAGGATGGCTCCGAGTAGTACTACTATGTAACCCATTTTAGTACTAAAGTTTACAAATGGAACTAGGAAGCTTCTTATTCTCATGAATTTGTTTTTATTTTTATCTTGAATTGCATGACCGCATTCATGTGCCGCTACGGCGATTGAGCTTATGCTGTCTCCATCAAAAACATTATGAGATAGTCTTACTACTTTTGCTTTTGGATCATAATGATCTGTTAGGGTTCCTTGTGTTTCTACTACATATAGTTTTTCTAAGTTATTTTTTTCTAGTATTTTTTTTGCTGTTTCAAAACCACTTAATTTGTTTTTGCTTTGTATTTGGCTGTATTTTGAATATGTAATGTTGATGTATATTTGTGCTATAACTGTTATTAATAAAGATATTATTCCTAGTGTGTAATATATCATCTTTACCTCCCTATAATGATTTCATAGGTTGTTTGTTCTTTGGTGTCTATTAGTTTTATTCCTTTTTGTAATAGTTCATCTCTTATTTTGTCTGCTTTTTGATAGTCTTTTTGTTTTTTTGCTTCTTGTCTTAGTTTTATTTGTTCTTCGATGTATTTTTTTTGATTATCATCAAGTTTTTGTTCTTCTTGTTTTAATAAGTCTAATGATAATACTTGATCAAAGTCTTCGATTAGTTTTATTTTTGTTGTATCGTTTAGATTTTGATCTTTTAATATATCATATATTAGTGTTATAGCATTTGCGGTATTTAAATCATTTTCTAGATTTTCTTTGAATTTATTTTTATATGTTTCAAATTCTTCTTGTTGTAATCGTTTTGTATCTTCAAGATTTGAGATACGTGTTTTTAATTTTTTATAGGCTTTGCTTGCTGTTTCTAGTCCTTCGTATGAAAATACTAGTTGTTTTCTGTAGTGACTTGTTAGGCACATGTATCTAAATGCTAATGGATCATAGCCTTTTTCTTTTAATAGGGATACAGTTAATGTTGCTCCTTTGCTTTTGGACATTTTCCCTGTTTCATCCATTAAGTGTTCGTTATGAAACCAATAGTTGCACCATTTGTGTCCTAGATATGCTTCGCTTTGTGCTATTTCGTTGGTGTGGTGCGGGAAGATGTTGTCTACTCCTCCGCCGTGAATATCTAGATATTCTCCAAGATAATGCATGCTAATTCCAGAACATTCTATGTGCCATCCTGGGTAACCTATTCCGAATGGGGAATCCCATTTTAATTCTTGGTCTTCGAATTTTGACTTAGTAAACCAAAGGGCAAAGTCTGCTTGATTTTTTTTATTATTATCATTTGTTACACCTTGTCTTACTCCGACAACCATTTCATCTTCTTTATGGTTTGTTAGTTTGTAATAATCATCGAGTTTAGATACATCAAAGTAAACGTTTCCTCCGCTTTTGTAAGCATAGCCTTTTTCTAATAGTTTTTCGATTATTTTTATGTAGTCATTTATATGATCTGTTGCTGGGCTTACTATATCTGGTCTTCGATTATTTAGTAATTCAAAGTCTTTAAAGAATGCGTCTGTATAATATTTTGCTATTTCTAGAACGCTTGATTTTTTTTCTTTAGCACTTTTTACCATTTTGTCTTCTCCAGAGTCGGAATCACTTGTTAGGTGTCCAACGTCTGTTATGTTCATTACTCTAGTAACATTGTATCCTAAATATCTTAGAGTTTTATCTAGAATATCGTGTCCTATATAATTACGCATATTTCCTATGTGTTGATCATGGTATACTGTTGGACCACATGTATAGAATGATACATTGTTTTTGTCATTTGGAATAAATTCTTCTACTTTTCTTGTTAAAGTATTATAAAATTTCATTTTATCACCTGCTTAATCTTTTTAAAACGGTTTCTTTTCCTAATAGGTAAATTGTATCAGGTAGTTCAGGTCCATGCATTTGTCCACTTACTTTTATTCTGATAGGCATATATAGCATTTTTCCTTTGACTCCTGCTTTCTCTTTAGTATTATTTATTGCTTCTTTTATATTTTCTACTGTCCAAGTTGTAAGATTTTCTAATTCTTGTTTTAATGCATTTATGGTTTCATCTACTGTTTCTTGTTGCATGAATTCTTGGCATTCTTCATCTAATGTTATGTCTTCTTTAAAGAATAGTTCTGTTAGTTCTACTATTTCTTTTCCATAACTTAAATGATTTTGATATATTTCTATTAGATGTTCTATCCAAGTTGGTGTTTTATCTTTTAAGTCATAGCTTTCTTGTAGGAATGGTAGACACAAGTTTACTACTTCATCTTTTTCTAATTGTTTTATGTAATGAGCATTGAACCATCTTAGTTTTTTTACATCGTAACTACTAGATGATTTACTTATTCTTGTTGGATCAAAGGCTTCGATTAGTTCATCCATTGTAAATATTTCTTGATTATCTTTTGGAGACCATCCTAAAAGAACTAGGTAGTTTACTATTGCTTGTGGTAGATAGCCTTCATTGTATAAATCCATGAATGATGCATCTTTATTTCTTTTGCTTAGTTTGTTACCGTCTTCTCCGAGTACCATTGCTACGTGTATGTATGTTGGTTTTTCCCATCCAAATGCATCGTATAATAGATTATATTTTGCTGTTTGATCTAAGTATTCTTTTCCTCTTATTACATGGGTTATTTTCATTAGATGATCGTCTACTACATTGGCAAAGTTATATGTTGGATAGCCGTCTGATTTTAATAGTATTTGATCTTCTAGTACGGAGTTTTCGATTAGTACTTTTCCATACACTAAATCATTTATTACTGTTTGTCCTTCTTTTGGCATTTTTTGTCTTATAACATATGGTTCATTGTTTTTTAATTTTTCTTCTATTTCTTGTTTTGTTAAGTTTTTACAATGACCATCGTACATAAATGGAGTTTTATTTAAACTTGCAACTTCACGTAATTTGGTTAGTCTTTCTTCGGTACAAAAGCAATAGTAGGCATAACCTTTTTCTACTAGTTCTTGTGCATATTTTTTATAGATGTCTTTTCTTTCGCTTTGAATATATGGTCCAACTTCTCCTTCGTTTTGTGGCCCTTCATCAATTACAAAGTTACATAGCTCTAGTGTTTTGTAGATAAAGTCTATTGAGCCTTCGACTAGTCTTTCTTGATCTGTGTCTTCTATTCTTAGTATGAATTTACCATTATTTTTTTTTGCTAATAAGTATTCAAAGATTGCTGTTCTTAAGTTTCCTATATGCATAAATCCTGTTGGACTTGGTGCAAATCTTGTTCTTACTTCTTTCAATTTAATCACCTCTTTTAATACGTTAAATTATACCAAAAAAACAAAGATTATACAAGTTCTACGTTCATAATACTAGAGATTTTTATATCTTTGTTTCCATTATAAATATTATCTATAATAATGTTTTCTAAGTTATTGTATATTACTTTGTCTATTTTTCTGGCACCATATGTTTTATATTCACATAAATCTTTTATTTCTTGTTCTATGTTTTTTGATATTGTTAGGTTTATATTTTTATCTTTGTATTTTTTTCTTAAATTGTTTATTTTGTTTCTTATTATTTTTAAAACTGTTTCTTCGTCCATTTGATTGAAAAATATTATTTTGTTTATTCTATTTACAAAGGATATACCTAGGACTTGGTTTATATCTGTATTTTTGTTTTGATTATTGTTGAATCCTAGTTGTCTTTTTTCGCATCCTATATTGGAGGTCATTATGATTGTTGTATTTGTAAAGTTTATTTCTTCTCCTTTAGAGTTTTTTGCTATTCCTTCGTCTAGTATTTGAAGAAACAAGTTAATTACATCTGGACTTGCTTTTTCTATTTCATCTAAGAGGATTAGGCTATGAGGATTGTCTTTTATTTGTTCAAAAACATTTTTATTGTCATCATATCCAACATATCCTGGAGGGGAACCTATTAATTTGCTTACTGAATGATTTTCTTTGTATTCACTCATATCTAATCTTATTAGACTATCTTTTTTATAATAGTTTTTAGCATATTCTTTTACTAATAGAGTTTTTCCTACTCCTGATGGCCCAACGAATAGGAATGATAATGGTTTTGTTTTGTCATAGTCATAGTTATATTTTTTTATTATATCGCACAGTGTATCCACTGCTTCTTGTTGTCCTAGTACTGTTTTATTTATTTTGTTTTTAACTTTTAACCACATATTTTTATCATCTAAAAGAACAGGTATTTTTGATCTTGATTCTACTACTTCGATTACGTCTTTTATGTTGACGTTGTGATAATTATTTGGTTGTTTATTCATTTCGTATTTATTTTTCTTGTCTTCAAGTAAGAGTTCTTTTTTTCTAAATTCTAAAGCATTTGTAAAATCATTTTTAATTATTGAATCATTTTTTAAGTCTTTTATTTTATTTAGTTCTATATAAATATCCTCTAATTTATTTGTCTTTTTGCAATTTGATATAAATGTTCTTGAGCATACTTCGTCTAGGACGTCTATTGCTTTATCTGGCATCATTCTATCATGAATATATCTATTTGATAATGTTACTATTTCTTGTAGTATTTCATCACTTATTTTTACTTTGTGATATTTTTCGTATATTGGTCTTAGTTTTGTTAGTATTTGAAGTGTTGTTTTTGTATCTGGTTCTTTTATTGTTACTGTTTGAAATCTTCTTGATAGAGCTTTATCTTTTTCTATGTATTCTTTATATTCTTCAGTAGTGGTTGCTCCGATTATTTTGATTTTTCCTCTTGCAAGAGCTGGTTTTAAGATGTTTGATGCATCTATTGCTCCTTCGGCTCCTCCTGCTCCGACAAGGGTATGAATTTCGTCTACAAATAGTATTACATCAGTTTCTTCTTCTAATTCTGTTATGATTTTGTTTATTCTTTCTTCAAATTCTCCTCGATATTTTGTACCTGCGACTAGTGATGCCATTGATACTGATACTATTCTTTTTTTACTTAGTGGTCCATATGTGTTATTGTTTGTTAATATCCTTGCTAGTTCTTCTACTATGGCGGTTTTTCCTACTCCTGCTTCTCCGATTAGCAAGGGATTGTTTTTAGTTCTACGTGATAGTATTTCTAGAACTCTTTTTATTTCTTTTTCTCTTCCTACGACTGGATCTATTTCACCTTTTTTAGCTTTTTTATTTAGATCTATTCCAAAAGAGTCTATCATTAATTTTTTATTATTTTTTTGATTTGGTATAAACTTTTCATCAAACTCATCATATAGTGTGTCTACATCTATTCCCATTCCTAGTAATATTCTGATTGCTATTCCTTCGCCTTCTTCGAAGAGTGCTAATAAAAGGTCGTGACTGTCTACTAATTTTTTCTTTTTGTCATTTGAGATTAGCTCTGCTACTTCGATTATGTTTCTTAAAAGTGGTGTATAAAGATAATAGTCATTTTCTTTGCTTCCTGTTCCTACAATTTTAATTAGTTCGTTTTTAAATATATCGTATGTTATGCCAGTTTTATTTAATAGTTTTATATCATCTTTTTCTCCCAGTTTTAAAAGTGATAAGAATAAGTGTTCACTACCAATGTATGGATGTTTTAACATTGCCATTTCTTTTTGCATATTTACTAATACTTTTTTTGCTTGTTCATCAAATTTTGAAAACATTTTTATATCACCCAATAATAGTGTATGTAGACTATTTAAAAAAATAATTTTTTTTATTCAACAAAAAAAGAGCAATTGCTTGCTCTTATTAGATTAATGTTAATACTGTAAATACGATAAATGATACTACTAGTAAGCATAGAGCGTATTTCCAGATGAATTTTAACCATTCTGTATATTTAACTTCAGATATTGATAATGAAGTTAATAATAGTACACTTGTTGGCGCTACTAACATAACTAATGCATATAGGTTAGTGAATACTAGTCCTATTAATGAGTATAGTGATGTATCTTTAATAGTTTGAACAAATGTATATACAATGTAGTATCCATAGTATGAGAAGTCTGGGTAGAATACACTGCTTATTATTGCATGTAATCCAGATGTCACTATATTGAATGAATCAGTTAATCCTGTTATCCAAGTAGTGATGACTCCTAGTACTGGATAGTAAATAGTAAATACGAAGATAGAGTATGCTATTAATGCTAAGAATGCTGGTACTACATATTCTTTTATTCCTTTTACAAATGCGTCAAAAGCATCTTTTAGTTTAACTTTGTAAACTATTGCTAATGTAGCTACTGCAAATAAGATCATAATTGAGTATGATACATATCTAGTTGATGATGTCCAAGTACCGAATGCATCTAATCCACCGAATAGTTTTTCTACTACTTTAAATCCTCCGATTTTCCATTTATTCATGATTGTATCATGAGCTGTTGCAAACCAGTTACTACTAAAGATGTTACCCCAAGCAGTTGTACCAAGAATTAATACTAAGAATAGTAGTCCTAATACTAATAGTAATGGCCATACTTTCTTTTCTTTTTCTTCAGTTTTTTCTTTCTTATCTGCTTTTTTAACTTTTTCTTTTTTAGTTTCAGATTTTACTGTTTTTTTAGCAGCCTTTTCTTTTGATTTTTTTGCTTTGTTAGCAGTTTTTTCTGGTAGCATGTTGTTCTTTTTCATATAGATTAGTGTGAATCCAATTAATAGTCCTAAAGCTAATACAAATAATATTACTTTTGCTAGAATATTATCTGTTGGTTTAGTTTGCATGAATCCATCTAAGTATCCATATAATGTTCCTGCATATGTTGCTCCATACATACCAACGATTGTTGCACCAAATGTTGCCACTAATGCAATTATCTTATCATATCCCATCATTAATACTAATGAGATGATGAATGGAAATAGAATAAGTAATCCTAGTTCTAATCCTGTTATTGATGAAATGATTGCCATCAATACAATTATTGTAATTAGGACTAATTTTTCTTTTCCTTTGAATTTTTCTGCTAATTTTTCAATTGCAGGTTTATAGGCTCCAGTTGCATCCATTACAGCATATAATCCTCCGATTAGAAGAATGAATACGATAACGTTTGAGAAGCCTGCGAATGCATCGATAAATGTTGAACCAAATTTAGTTAGTCCAATTTGGTATGATGCTTCGACTTTCCATCCAAATATGCTTACTACTATTGGAACTAGCCAAGATAATAGAACATAACCTGCTAAGACTATTCCTAGTATCTTAAATAAATTATTTTTCTTCATATCTTTTAACCTCCTAATACAATTATCACACTTTTATCAAAAAAAATAAAGTAAAATATGTAAAAAAGTGGTATTTTTAAAGAAAAAAGCACTTTATTTAGTGCTTATCTCATTGATTTTTTCATTTGATATGCTTCAACTAGTTCTTCTGAATCGGCCATGTATTTTTTTAAGTCACTCTCTAATTGTTTTAGCAATTTAAATAATTCTATTGTTTTTTCATCTGTTGCTACTAAGATTGGTTTTGGTTTTACAACGTTGTACGATACCACTTCGTGTGGTCTTTGATAATAAATACCTTCTTCGTTTTCGTCTAAGTATAATTGTTCTGTAAAACCAGGTTCTAAAATATATTTTCCCAAACCTATTCTTTTGTATAAATTATATATAACTTTGTCAATGTTATCTTTAGTTAATTCTATAGGTGTTAAATCTATGCTTTGTGGATCAACATCTATTGCTACTTTTGCCATTCCTTCTATTTTCATGTTTGCTATCCTTTTTGTTATTCTCTGTTTTTCATATGTGGGAATAAAATTACTTCTCTTATTGTATCTACTCCAGTTACTAGCATTACTAGTCTATCTATACCAATTCCCATTCCTCCGGTTGGTGGAAGTCCATATTCTAATGCTTCACAGAAGTCTTCATCCATGTCGCTTGCTTCATCGTTTCCAAGTTTTTGTTCTTCTACTTGAGCTTCGAATCTTGCTCTTTGATCAATTGGATCGTTTAATTCTGTAAATGCGTTGGCATATTCAGTGTTTACTATGAATAGTTCAAATCTATCTGTAAATAATGGATTTTCTCTATTTCTTTTTGATAATGGACTTATATCAGTTGGATGTCCATAGATGAATGTTGGTTGAATAATTTTGTATTCACAATATTTTTCGAAGAATGCTTCTACTATGTGTCCATATAGGAAATGATCTTCCACTTCAATACCGTGTTCTAATGCTAGTTTTTTACATTCTTCAAGATCAGTTATTTCAAAGAAGTCTACTCCACATTCTTTTTTTATTGCTTCGCACATGTGAACTCGTGCAAATGGTTTTTCAAAGTCAAGCATATGACCTTTGTATTCAAATTGTAGTTCTCCACGTACTTCAGTTAAAACTTTTTTGATTATTCTTTCTGCTGTGTCCATCATGCCTTCCATGTCAGAGAATGCTTTGTATAATTCGATTGTAGTGAATTCTGGATTATGGTTTCTATCCATTCCTTCGTTTCTGAAGATTCTTCCTATTTCATATACTGCATCCATTCCTCCGACAATTAGTCTTTTTAGATGTAGTTCTGTTGCTATACGGAGATACATATCAATATCTAAAGCATTATGATGGGTAATGAATGGTCTTGCTGCTGCTCCTCCTTGTATTGTTCCTAGTATTGGAGTTTCTACTTCAACGTATCCTTCAGTATCTAACAAGTTTTGAATTGTACGTATTACTTTTGGTCTTGCAAAAGCAATTTTTCTTGCTTCTTCATTCATTATTAGGTCTACGTAACGTCTTCTGTATCTTTCTTCTACATCTGATAGACCATGATATTTTTCTGGTAGTGGTCTTAGTGATTTAACTATATGATGATATTTTGTGGCTTTTACACTTAATTCTCCAGTATTAGTTTTCATCACTAGTCCTTCAATTCCTACGATGTCACCAATGTCTGCTTTATCGAAGAGTTCATATTCAAAGTCTCCAATTTCATCTTTTCTTACGTATATTTGAATTTGACCATATTTATCTTGGATATGCATGAATCCCACTTTACCTTTTCCTCTTTTGGTCATTATACGTCCCGCGATTGTAACTGGTATTTCTACTTCGTGTAGTTCTTCTTTTGTCATTTCTTCATATTTTTCTTTTATTTCTTTTGAGTTGCTAGTTAAATCTATACGATAACCAAATGGTTCAATTCCTTTAGCGCGTAAGTCCTCAGCTTTTTGTCTTCTTATTAATTCTTGTTCTGTAAATTCTTTCATTTTAACACTCCTTTTATTTACAAAAAAAAGTTAATGATGAAAGGGCGTTTTATCGCGGTACCACCTTTCTTATCATTAACTGATATCTCTTATTGATAACGGTTTATTAACCGGGCTTTTGCCATCTCCACAGTTTTAGTTCCTTATAGAATGTTACTAAGTTGCACCAACCCTTAGCTCTCTTTGAATCATTGCTATAATTATTGTGCTTTTGCACCTGCTTCATAAATATGCATTTAATTTATCATTATTTAGTTTATTTGTCAACTGTTTTTAAAAAAAATCAGAAAATAGAGACTATTTTCTGTTGTATTTTTTATTAAACTTTTCAACATTACCTGTTAAAGTTGCTGTTCCTTGTTTTCCTGTATAGAATGGATGACATTTAGAACATATTTCAACATGGATTTCGTCTTCTTTTTTTGTTGAGTTTGCAGTGAAAGTTTCACCACATGCACATATAAATTTAGTTGGTTTTGTTTCAATTACTTTTTTCATTTTGCATCTCCTTCCGCCATGACATTTAAGTCATAGTAATAATTAATTCTTGTATAGTATATCAAACTTTTTTAAATATTGCAATATTTTTGTTGCTTTTTTAACTATTAACAGTTATTTCTTCGACTATTTTGATATCTGCTCCAACATTTGTTAATTTTTCAATTATTCCTTCATATCCTCTTAGAATGTGTTCTACTTCAGATATGGTTGTTTTATTTTCAGCGATTAAGCCTGCGATTACTAATGAAGCTCCCGCTCTTAAGTCGGTTGCTACTACATCTGTTCCTATTAATTTTGTTTTTCCTATTATTATTGCAGTATCTTTTTCTGTTTTTATATTAGCTCCCATCTTATTTAAATATGGAATATGCATAAATCTATTTTCATATAATGTTTCTTTTATTGTTGATTGACCTTCGCATTGCGTTGTAAATACTGAAAATGGTTGTTGAAGATCGGTTGGAAAGGCTGGATAATATGATGTTACTATATCTATTGCTTTTAACTTGTCGCTTTTATTGCATATAATATTGTCTATTCCAATTTGTATGTTAGCATTTGCTTCTTTTAGTTTATCAGTTAATGCTTTTAGATGTTCTGGGACGATGTTATCTATTTTTAGATCTTCTCCAATTAGAGACCCTATTATTACATATGTTCCTGCTTCAATTCTGTCTGGAATTACTTCAGTTTGACCTTTTGACAAGTATTCTACTCCGGTGATTGTTATTTTTTCTGTACCTTCACCACTTATTTTTGCCCCCATACTTTTTAAGAATTGAGCTACATTTATAATTTCAGGCTCTTTAGCGGCATTATTTATAGTTGTTATTCCTTCGGCTTTTATTGCGGCGAACATTATGTTTATTGTTGCACCGACTGATGCTTTTTCTAAAGTTATGTCTGCACCTTTTAGTTTTTCTGCTTTTATTATGTACTTATCACCCTTTTCTATAACTGTTGCCCCTAGTTTTTTGAAACCTTCAAGATGATAATTTATTGGTCTTGAACCTATTTTGCAACCTCCTGGAAAGTTCATTTCAACATATTTGTATTTTGTTAAAAGGGCTCCCATAAAGTAATATGAAGCTCTTAATTTGCTAGATATTTCTTCTGGAATTGATTTGTTTTGCATATTTGTTGGATCTATTATCATTGATTCTGTTGCTCTTTTTGTCTTAATATCTAAAAAAGATAATATGCTTTCTAATGAGTTTATGTCTGATATTTCAGGAATATTACATATTGTTGATGGCTCATCTGAAATAATTGCTGCCGGTATTAATGCTACTGCAGCATTTTTTGCACCACTTATTCTTATTGTTCCAGATAGTTTTTTATTTCCATTTATAATTATTTTTTTCACTTCGCTACCTCGCTATTTGTTTATATTTTAGTATATGCATTTATCATATATTTTGTTTTCTTATTTCATTATTATGATATCATGTTTTTATATACAATGCAATGTTTGTCTTTAAGACTGTTTAATTAGAACATTTCTATTAATTGATCTAGTTTATCAACAACTTTGAAACCTTTTCCATTCATTTTTTGAGAGAATCTAACTGGGATTCCACCTTCTTTTTCCCATTCTCTTAAGTTTCCTGCATAGTCGTCTACTAATATGGAATCTTTTGTATGTACCATTTTAGTTTTTGATATTGCTTTAGGACAAGGTATAATTGTTATGTCTTTGAAATATTTTCTTAAATATTTAATTTTTAGTTCTGCTTCATGTAGTGAGTTTACATGTGTTAAAATAGCAAGATTAAACTTGTCACTATCTATTATTTTTTGAATGCAATTGATGCTATCGTTTATGATGTATTTATCTTTTATTATTTTTGTCCAATCATAATTGACAAAGAATTCTTTTACTTTTTCTTCAGGAACATTGTCTTCTTGAAGTTTTTGATATAAGGGATTTATTGTATCTAATATAACTCCATCAAAATCAATGTATAAGTTTATTTTTTCCATATATACCTCCATCTTTTTATATTATAATACTATTTTTAAGTATTTTATGCAAGAAAAAGAGCAATTTTTCAATCGCCCTTATTATTTTATTTCTTGTTTTGTTCCAGTATACTTGTATCCTTGTTTAATTAATTTTGTATCATTTGATGAATTAGACCATACTTTGTAAGTTTGTGCTTTTGATTTAAGTGTTCTTGTTTTTGTATGATAGTAATATATTCTTTGAGTTGTTGTTACTGTTACAGTTTTTTGTTCATAACCAATTATTCTTGATACTGTTGTATAAATTGGAACTTCTCTTTCTACTAATTCACTACATTCTGCTTCAAGTGTTTTCTTAGATGTTGATGATACTGTTGCACTTCTTGTATATTTTTTGAATATATACATTGGTTTTAGTGTACAGTTAGATGCACAGGCATCAAAGTCAAATCCAACATATTCATATTTTACTGTATTACTATTTTCTGGAACATATCCAAGTGTTACCTTTCCTTGATATTTCCAGTCTGTTGCTTTATATGTTTTTCCTGTTGTTTGATTTATATAGTAGTAATAATTTTTACAAGTCCATCTCTTAGATGTTAGTGATGTCTTAACTAATTCTTCTTTTCCAAATATTGGTTTTGTTGTATCATTTCTATATTGTTTTTTGTTTTTTGTTATATTTGCATAACCATATTTTTCATTCCATACTAGTTCTTGTTTTCCCCAGACAATATTGTTATTGTTTGGATCATATTCTTTATCTTTTGACCAATCTGACCAATTACTATATACCGCTTCAACTTTCTTTTCATATAAATATTGATATTTTTTACATGCTTTTTCATATGCTGTTTTTGTTACAACATTTCCTTTATTGTCATAGTATTTGTTATTTACTACTTTACAATAATGTTTTGTTGTTGGTGGTGTGTTCTTACATGCTTTTTCATATGCTGATTTTGTCACAACATTTCCTTTATTGTCATAGTATTTATTTTTTACTACTTTACAATAATACTTTGTTGTTGGTGTTGGTTTGTTATTACTAGTTGTTGTAGTTTTGTTTGATGTTTTATTAGTTGTTGTTTTCTTTTCACAGATGTAATTAGAACAATAATCGTAACATCCTAAATATACTATTACATAGTCTTCATCATTACCACATGAAAGGTAAATCTTCATTTCATATTCTGTCTTTTTCTTTGTTACTTCAATATATGTGTTATCAATGTTACACATTTTACCTTTATCATCACTTAAGTTAATTAGAAGTTTCTTTTCTAACATTTCTCCAAGTGTAATTCTTACTTTATCTCCTTCGTTTTTAGGAAGTCTTTCTAATGTAAAGTAAGATTCTGCTACATCTTTTAATAGATTGATGTTTTCTTGGAAGTAATTTGAAAACTCATTTGTTTCTTCTTTATTACTGTTTAATAGTTTTTGAATTGTTGAATTGGTTGGGAATATCCATACTAGTAATAAAAGTAATATTACTATTAATAGAAATCCCACTAAAAAGTTTTTAATATAATGTGTTAATGGTTTGTTATTATTATTTTCATTATAATCTACTTCGTATCCCATAATTTAATCCCCCTTATTTACTATAAACCCTGTCTACTATTGTTTCTTCTTCATATGTGTAGTTATTATCAGCAGACGGTGTTACAGTTTCAGTTTTTACAGTTGTTGAGTTTTCATTGTTGGTATTATTGTTATCATTATTTGTATTGTTGTTTGTATTGTTGTTTGTATTATTATTTTCTACTGTTGTATCTTTTGGTACGTATCTATCAGTTGTTACTATTTCTTCTTCCTCTTTAATTATTTCTTTTTCTGCTTCTTCTCTAAATTGTTTTTCACTATCGTATAGTTCTTTTGCTAATCTTACAGCTTCTCTGTAACCTTGCCATAATGCTACTTTATATTTTTCTTTATATTTACCTGTGTAACTGTTTGCTTTATTTGTTAATTTAGCTTCATATGTAGCACTATTGAAAGAACCATTATTTCTATACATTTCTTGATAGATATCATTTGTAAAGTTGACACCATATTGTTTTGCTTCTCTTGTTATTTCTTCAATTTTATTAGCATCATCTATTGAGTAATCTTTATTATCAATAGTTATTATTGGATCCATTTTATCTGCTTCTTGTTCTGCTTTTTTTACTTCTTCTTTACCGAATTCTTTTATAGCAGTTTTTTTACTAACTTGCTTTTTAGTATACTTTGTATTTTTTATATTTAATTTTTTCAATGCTGATTTATTTTTTATTACTTTGTTTGTTAGTTTTCCATTTTTAATTATTGGAGCAATTTCTCTTGTACTTACTTTAATATTTTTATTATCCATTGCATCTGAAATATAATATAATGCTTGATTTTCACTTAATTTAATTTCTTGATTGTCTTCTGTTGTAACTACTACTAAGTTTCTTGCTTCTGTGTATTCATCAATTTCTTTTATGTATTCTTTTATAGTATTACATGTTACTGTTTCATTGGCTTCGACTACTTTGTCTGCGAATGATTTTGATAATACTCCATTTAATTCTAGTGCTGCTGTCATATGTGTTCCGATGAATGATACAGCTTCTGGACAAGTATTTTTTAAACTATCTATTTTTCCACTGAAATATATTTGATCTAATTTATTAACAATTTTTTGTTTATTTTCATTTGATGGTTTTTTGTTATAATTTAATACTAATTGTTCAAAACTAGCAAATAATTCTTGATTTTTTACGTTTGTAAATAGTTTGGCTATACCAGATGGATTTGTTGCTCTTAGATAATAATTATTTAATACTCTTGCAGAGTTAGTGTAATCTTCAGTTGCTTTAGCATCATCAAATGTTGAACCAAATATTTCATAGAATGTTTCTTTAGAATATGTATCAGCATTTGCATATATAAATAATGATTTTATTTCATCAGCATTTAAGTATAATTGTGCGCCTTTATCAGCTTTTACTTTAATAGTTGGTGCTGCAATATTATTGAAATAGTTTTGAACTTCATCCATCAATTCAAATGAATCTCTTTGTACTCCTTCATTTAAAAGCGCAAGTAGTTGTTCAAAATCCATTTCTTGATAATTTTCTACTGTTGTTACTGGTTCTTCTGCTTTTTCTTTTTGATTTGAGCATCCAATAAGTGCAGATGCACCAATTGCTATTGCTAGGATTCCTGCTGTTATTTTAAGTTTTAGATTCTTTTTAGCATTTTTGATATTATTTTTATAAACTTTCATGTTTTCAATTTTTGAATCTTTTTCTTCTTTTTTAAAGTATGATTCTCCAATTACTACTTGTTTATTATCATTTGCTTCCATAAACTTATAAATTGCAGATGTTTCTCCTAAAGATATTAGTATTTCTCCAATGTCTTTTGGACTTTTTAATTCATATATTTTTCCTTTGTATCCAAACTTTGTTGCGTTTCTTAATTCTTTGTCTAAATAAAACTTATTATCCATATTATTTCCCCCTTCAACTTGGATTGGCATTATTATAGCACTTTTTGTCGTTTTTGTCAATTATTTTCGTATTTTTATGATTTTTAAAACTATATATCAAAAAAGTATATGCTATTTTGATTGCATATACTTTATAAAATTATTAATGTTAGTCCTAAAACTAGACCTCCGATTAAAAATATTATTAATTCTTTTGTCTTAGGCTTTTTAATTTTAAAGTTTAGGACAAATAAGATTGATGTTATTAACATTACAATTGTATATATAATATTAAATGTGTTAGTTGTTAACAACATTGTTAATAAGTAAAATACTGGAAATATTATAGCGGTTGATGTTACAGGTAATCCACTATAGTATTTTACTGGGGCATTTTGATCTGCTATTGTATTAAAGTAAGCTAATCTTATGACTCCTCCAAGGGCAAATAGTATAAATATTATTATATTAATTATACTATGTAATCCTAGTGAATAAAATATTATAATTGGAAACATTATGAATGCAATTAAATCTGCTAATGAATCTAGTTCTACTCCAAATTGCTTTTCTTGTTCTGTTCTTTTGCATGTTCTTGCTACTTTCCCATCGAATGCATCACATAATCCTGATATTATCAATAGTAAAAGAGCATACTTTGGCTCGTTTTCTATTAATGCTATATACATACCTATAATTGCACTTATTACGGATAGATATGTTAATATTACTGATTTTGTATAGTAGCCTATTAGTACTTTTTTCTTTTCTTTTTTCATTTGTTACTCCTATAATATATTGTTATTATTATCAAATTTTACGTTTAAGAATTTCTTGCTTGATAGAAAATCACATGTATGAACGAAAATTTGGTATTTAGTTTCTGGTTTTGGTAAAATTATATTGCTATATTGATTAGTGTTCCATTGTCCCATGTGGGATGATATTGCTGATGTTATGAACTTTATCTCATCATCTGTAAATGTTGTTTCTTGTTGATGATTTTTAATATTGTTTGCAGAAAGTAGTGGATGATCAAACCTTGTATATTGTTCTTTTACTTCTCCACATTTTAATGTATCATGCATTATTACTGCTATTTTTAAAAGATCTTGTTCATCTTTTGTAAACATATTTTGATAACATTCTAGTGATAAAAGTTCATTTGCTATTCTTGTTGCTACTTTTGTATGTCTAAGTAGTCCTTGTGGTCCTGCCGAAAACTCTGGATGATATTTTCCTGTTGATGAGGCTGGTATTTCAAAAAAATAATCAGGTATACTATTTATTAGTATTTTTAAATTATCTTTATATTTCTCATTTTGTATCATGTCTATTTCTGGTTTTAACATTTCTTCTTTATTCATTGTACTTCTCCTTTTTATTATGAATTTATTAATTGTTCTATTTTTTTATTATATTCAAATCTATAATGATTGGTAATAGTCATATCTGTTGTTTCTAGAATATCTTCTTCTTTTGATTTTTGTTTATTATCATATAGATGAATTATATATGGTATACCGTTTTTGTTTATTTTATCGGAAATTATTGCTATATGGGAATTGTAATCAAATACTATTATATCACCTGGTTGGAACGAACCAATTTCATATATGTCTGTTGTTAAGTCTTTAGCGTATCTTTCGAAAAATATTTGTTGATTGGTTATTCTTCTAAAGTCTATGTTGTCATCTCTTATTTCTATATTATAAGTGTTCTCTTTTGATTTTTGAGTCTTTTTTATATCTTTTGATATAAGTTCTTTTAAATCATATCCTGCTTCTTTTAAGGCCCATGATATTAAATCTGCACTTATCCCTTCGGTTTCAGGTGGATAACCACCATCATAGTATTTACTTACATACTTAGGATTTCTTTCTGCTACTTTTTTAGCACCATTTAGAATATCGGTGTAATCATCTATTTTATTTTGATTATAATCATTGGCACTTTTTTCGTAAACAAATCCAAAATCATATAGTTTGTAATATTCTTTTTTCTCGGTTGTATTTGGTGTTGTTTTTCTTTCAATGTGGTATAAATAGTTTATACCCTCACATGAAATTATTATTACTAGTATTCCAATTATTAAAAACATGAATTTTTTCTTTACTTCTTTTTTAATTCTTAGTTTTTTCTTCTTTTTCATAGCTATTCCTTTATTTTAATTTTAATTCAAATATAATATCACGTAATTGCATAGCACGTTCGAAGTCTAAGTTCTTTGCTGCTTCTTTCATTTCTTCTTCCAATTTTTCTATGCTTACGTTTTCCATTATATCATCTTTTTCTGGTTTTGAATAGTTTTCTTCTTCTGTATTAGATATTAATTCTCTAATTTCTTTTTTTATTGTTTTTGGAATAATGTTATGTTCTTTGTTGTATTGTTCTTGAATTGTACGTCTTCTTTTTGTTTCTTCGATTGCTGATTTCATGCTATCGGTCATTTTATCAGCATACATTATTACATGACCATTTTCATTTCTTGCGCATCTTCCTATTGTTTGAATAAGACTTCTTGTTGAACGTAGGAATCCTTCTTTATCTGCATCTAGTATTGCTATTAGGCTTACTTCAGGAATGTCTAATCCTTCACGCAATAGATTTATTCCTACGATACAGTCATATGTCCCTAGTCTTAATTCTCTTATTGTTTTTAATCTATCTAGTGTTTTTACTTCTGAATGAAGGTATGCTACTTTTATGTCAAGTTCTTTTAAGTAGTTTGTTAATTCTTCAGCCATTCTTATTGTTAGAGTGGTTATTAATACCCTTTCATTTTTTTCTATTCTAGATTTTATTTCTCCGACTAGATCATCTATTTGTCCAAGTGATGGTTTTATTTCAATAGTTGGGTCTAATAAGCCTGTTGGTCTTATTATTTGATCTACTTTATTTTGTGCTAATTCTAGTTCATAGTCTCCAGGTGTTGCTGATATATATATTGCTTGGTTTATCTTTTTCTCGAATTCGTCGAATTTTAATGGTCTATTATCGAGTGCACTTGGTAGTCTAAAACCATATTCTACTAATGTTGTTTTTCTTGCTCTATCCCCGTTATACATTCCTCTTACTTGAGGTAATGTTACATGTGATTCATCTATTACTAAAAGAAAGTCTTTAGGGAAGAAGTCAATTAATGTATTAGGTGTTTCTCCTTCTTTTCTTCCTCCTAAGTGTCTTGAGTAGTTTTCAATACCACTGCAGAATCCTGTTTCTTTCATCATTTCTATGTCATATTTTGTTCTTTGTTCAATTCGTTGATATTCTAATAGTTTATTATTTTCTTTAAAGTATTCTAATCTTTCTTCTAATTCTTTTTCTATTCTTTTAATTGCTTCTTGTAGTTTGTCTTCGCTTGTTACAAAGTGACTGGCTGGAAATATGGATACGTTCTTTTTTGATGAAATTATTTTTCCTGTTATTGCATCTGTTTCTAATATTTTATCTATTTCATCACCGAATAATTCTATTCTAATTGCTTTTGAGTGCTCATTTGTAGGTATTATTTCTATTATGTCTCCATGAACTCTAAAAGTTCCTCTTTTAAAGTCTATATCATTTCTTTCATATAACATATCGATTAATTTCATTAATAATTGATTTCTTTCTATTGTTTGACCAACACTTAATGTAAGCATGTTTTTTTCATATTCTTCTTTTTCTCCGATACCATATATACATGATACTGATGCTACCACTATTACATCTTTTGATGATAAAAGGGCACTTGTTGCAGCATGTCTTAGTTCATCTATTTCATCATTTATTGATGAATCTTTTTCAATGTATGTATCTGTTTGAGGTTTATAGGCTTCTGGTTGATAATAGTCGTAATATGATACAAAGTATTCAACATGGTTTTCTGGAAATAGTTCTTTTAATTCAGAGTATAGTTGTCCCGCTAATGTTTTGTTGTGTGCTAGTACTAATGTCGGTTTGTTTGTTTCTTTTATAACATTTGCTATTGTAAATGTTTTACCAGTTCCTGTTGCTCCTAGTAAAACTTGATGTTTCAATCCTTTGTTTACTCCGTCTACTAAGCTTTTGATCGCTTGTGGTTGATCACCACTTGGTTGAAATTTAGAGTGTAATTTAAACATAGTATTCCTCCTTTTGCAATACTATTATAATACACGAATGATTATTTGTAAATAAAGTTTATGATTATCATTTTTTATTGCTTAGTAAATATGCTTTGTATGAGTTTTCTAAGAACATTGCTATGGTTGCTGGCCCTACTCCTTTTGGCACTGATGTTATATAAGATACTTTGTCTTTAACATCTTCAAAGTCAACATCTCCACATAGTTTTCCGTTTTCATCTTTATTTATTCCAACATCTATTATTATAGCATCTTTTTTGATATAGTCTTTAGTTATAAGTTTTGGTCTTCCTATAGCACTTATTAGTATATCAGCTTTATTTGTAATTTTTTTTACATCTTTAGTTTTAGAATGACATAATGTTACTGTTGCATTACTGTTAGTTAATAGTAAAGAAAGTGGTTTTCCAACAATATCACTTCTTCCTAAAATTACGATATTTTTCTCTTTAATATCTATTTTATATAACTCTAAAAGTTTTAATATTCCAATTGGTGTACATGGCGCTAATGTATAGTTATTGTTGTACAGTTTTATTATGTTTGAGTCAGTTAATCCATCTATATCTTTGTTTTCATCTATTGCATTAACAATTATTTTTTGATTTAAATGTTTTGGAAGAGGTAATTGAACCATGATTCCATCTATTTCTTTATCTTTATTTAATGCATTTATTTTTTTTATAATTTCTTGTTCTTTAGTTTCTCCTTGTAATTTAATATGATTT
The DNA here is from genome assembly GCA_934101185.1 of uncultured Bacilli bacterium. Lineage (GTDB taxonomy): Bacteria > Bacillota_I > Bacilli_A > RF39 > UBA660 > JAEDJI01. The sequence continues at coordinate 51,159 of CAKOQD010000003.1, forward strand.
ATTAATATGTTAATTTCTTGTTCTAATTTCTTTTTTTGGTTTATGTAGATAGTACTAGATTCATTGTTTCCAACTTGAATGATTGCTATTTTAATTGGTCTTGGTAATGATTTTGTTTTTTCTTTTAAGTCTCTTATTATTTTTTCTTTTAACTTATTTCCTTCGATTAGTATCATATTATTCACGTTTATTGTCTTTTTTATTTTAGACTAGTTCCTTTCTTTTGATTTTAAAAAGTTATTAACAAAATTGTTAATAACTTTGTGGCATTAATGATTCAAAAATTGTTGATAACTTCTCAAATCCTTTATTTTGTAATAGCTTTGTTGCAATATCTTGCATTTGTTTTTCTGTTAAGTCTTCATATTTTACTGAATCTTTTATTTCTTTTTTATTTATTGTTGGATTTTTTTCTTCCTTATTTGTTATGTTTATTGTAGCATTTCCTAATCCAATAAGTGATGCTTCAATTGAGATTTTTTCTTTATCTTTTATAATAGTTCCTTTAGATATTATTACATCTTCTTGTTTTATTTTAAAGTCATATTTATCTTTGTGTTTTGTGACTGCTATATTATAGGTTTCTTCATCTTGTTTTAATTCTACTTCATATCTAACTACTTCTTTTAAAATTCCCTTACAATAGATAGACACTGTCATAGTAGTTCCGCTTTGATTATCGAATGATATTTCATCAATTAAGCCTTCTATTTCTTCTTTTGTGTTTTTAGTTTCTGATATAGAGTTGAATGCTTTAATGAATTCTTGATCATCTTTTAGATATGTTAAAAAGTCTTTTGATATTTTTGCTAGTTTTTCATCATTTAATTCCATTGATATTTTTGTTGTTTTTGTCTTTTTATCATCAATTGTAATTGTTTTGTTTTCTGAAGTTAAGTATTCTTTTTTTAAAGACTTTTGAAATGCTTTATTAACACTTTTAACAATTACTTTGCTTTCTTTTGTATTTTTTGTTGTATTGAATATATCATCATAGTCTTCAGATATGTCTACATTTATATACTTATCAAATACTCCAGGTAGTTGTACAAAACTTTTTTTGTCTTGCATGTAGATATTTGCATCAATTAATTTTTCATTTTTATATGTTGTTTTTAATTCTGTTTGTAATATTTTGTTTTCTGTATCCATTTTGTAGTTGGCAACCACTGATAGACCATTAAAGGCATCAATCATTTCTTTCAATGTTGAATCAGTCGATTCAATGTTATAGTCAATTTCTAAATTACCTGATATTTTTTTTATTTTTTCTTGTTTTTCTATTTGTTCTGTTATATTTTCTGTTAGTTTATTTGCATTGTACTTTATTGCTAGTAATGGATTGCTATTGATGTAGAAGTAGATTATTACTGCTCCTACTATCAATAGTATTACTACCGATAGTAATATTAATAGTAATTTACTTTTCTTTTTATTTTTTTCAAAGCTTACTATTTCATTACCCATTATTTCATTATTTTCCATATTAAAAAACTCCTTCTCTCTTATTTTCTGCCTTTATTTTATCATATAATTATTAGGTTTGCAAGTAATCATTCATATAAAAAGAAGAGGTTTTACTCTTCTTCAATTAAACCATAATCTTTGTTTTTCCTTTTATAAATTACTGCGAACTTATTTGTATCAATGTCTTTGAATAGATAAAAGTCATGTCCTAAAAGTTCCATCTGAAGAATAGCTTCTTCTTCATCCATTGGTTTTAGTTCTACTTGTTTTCTTTTTATAATTTTATTTTCATCTTCTTCAACATTAAAGTTTGAAAAATCATAATCTAGGTTAAAATCACTTTTTTCTTTTTGTTTTTTGCTATTAATTCTTGTTTTATTTTTTATTATTTGTCTTTCTAATTTATCAATAGCAGTATCTATTGTAGCATAGAAATCTTCTCCTGTTTCTTCTACTCTTAATGTGTATTTTTTAAGTGGAATTGTGATTTCTACTTTTTGTTTTACTCCTTGTTTTTTGAATAAAATATTACTTTGTACTTGTTCTTCTTGTTCCAAGTACTTTGAGAGTTTATTTATTTTGTTTGATGCGTATTCTTTCATCGCATTTGTTATTTCAAGTTTTTCTCCTCTTATTTTTAAATTCATAATATCATCCTCCTGATAACATTTTAACATTTTTTTTAAACGAAATAAATAGTTTAGAAATAGTTTGACTTTTTTTGACATAATAAAATCGAGCTATAAGCCACAACTCGATTTTACAATATATTTGATCCAACTATATGGGCATTGGTTCTTTTTGCTTAATAACTATAACATTAACTGCTTGAAGTCCTTTACCTGTTTCTACTATTTGGAATGTAACATAGTCACCTTCATTAAGAGTCTTATATCCTTCCATTTTAATAGCAGAATAATGAACAAATACATCTTCATTAGGTTTGTAATCAATGAAACCAAATCCTTTTTCATTGTTAAACCACTTTACAAAACCTGTCATTTTTTCACCTCTCCTTCCCTACCAAATATTTTTACTACTTTTTACTTCTGATACAGGGTGTTTTATCTTATGTGTGCTATTTAATAGTATCACAAATATGACAGATTTATAATTTTGTACCTTGTTTGGTAAAATTTATGTCTTGTTCGGTAAGAACTTTTAGTAATTCCTTCTTTTTGTCTCTTGAAATCATACTTGTTTGATGATGATTAGTAAAACTTATTATTCCATTTACGTGGTCATACGTTTTTATTTCTTTTATATTAACAAAAACGCTTCTATGTACCATTATGAAATTTTCATTAAGTTTTGTCTTAATATTATTTAGTGTTTCTTTAATTATGTATTTTTTATTTTTACATATAATTTGAGTATATTTTGAATTTTGTAGCTTTTCTATACAGACAATATCAGAGAGTGGTATTAAAAATAATACTCCATTTTGTTTAAACCAAAACATGCTGGAGTCTTGTATATACATTTTATTTAACTCTTTAATTGTCATTACCAAATTTGTTGGCATATTATAGCTTTCTAGTATAGTAGTCATAACATTATATTTTGGTAACTCAAAGCCTTTTTCAAAATTAATGATAATAATATATGACTGATAATCATCTCTTTCCTTTCTTATATAATCAACAATTAATTCTGCATTTATTAATGAGTTATTTTCAATTATATAAATATTTCTTGTTCTATTATTTTCAACATACTCCTTCATATTATTAATATCATCGAATTTATAACTATGATATTCTATTTTTGAACCTAGTAACGATTCACTTATCACACCTTCATACCCCTTTATATTCTTTTCACTACTACCTAAAATAATGAAGTCCATAACTTTCTCCTGACTAAATTTTTTATTTTTTTTATAATTAAAATAGTTTTAATTACTACTTAATTATTTTGATGAATGCTTGTTTATGGAAAGTATTTATACTTCTAACTGAATAGCGACCATGTGTTTTTCCATATTTCCTGAAATCCATGGTGTCCGCTATAAATGTTAGGTTTTGCTTGTACCAATAAATTCTTATTATAATTTCTTTTTCATAATCAGCTAATCCTTTTTGATCGCATAAATCTTCTAACTCTTGTAATGAAGTTCTAACAATTAAAGTTCCTACTCCTAGTCTTTTTGGCATACCTCATCTTCCTTTACTACTATATAATGCATGTATATTGATAACATAACTCCCATAAGTACACATAAGAAAACACTTATATATATACTAGGAATCAACCATGTTATCAAGAAAAATAAAGTCCAAGTAAATGTTGTACATGTTATTGTTGAATTCAAATGAAATGTTTCTCCTAAAAAACTTCTTGTAAAGAAAAAACCTATTAAGAAAAATGCTAACTCTGCAAATGCATCATTGAAATAAGCAATTACAAATACTCCAATTGTTTGAAATAGTTGCAATGGTATAGTAATTGCATAAAATATTATATTTTCAATGGTCTTTTCTAGTTTGGATGCTGTTTCTTGTGAAAAGTTTTCTATTGTGGTTGTGTCATTAAACCAAATTCCATTTTTCTTTTTTCTAGCATTCTTTTTTTGTTTTTGTTTTTCTTCCATAATATTACCCCCTTACTATAGATGAATGTGTAAATAATAGTAGGACCCATGAACTATTATTTACATTGAATTATTTAGCTAATTTCTTAGCTATTTTCTTGGCAAAGTTGCTTTCATTTTCGAATTGTCCCCACCATAGTACACTATGACCCACTTATTTCTCTCCTTTTTGTTAAATAAATTTCTTTTGCTAATATAACTATCGACATGATTATTACTAAATCAAATCCCAAAATTATTTGTGTTGCGTTATTTGTTGAAGCAAAGTCTATAAATCTCGCTTTGTAAAGATAGCAAATGTATTGTATTATTACATCTACTATGTATGAGATTATTGCATACATAATATACTTGTTTTTTCGGCCGGAATATAAATAGCAAAATACCAATAAATAAAGTATTATAAATATTTGGTTGGCTAAATATCCAAATTCTGTGTATGTAACTATGTTTAATATTAAGTATAATATAGAATATGGAAATATTTTTTTAAATTCTTTTACTCTAAATACTAGAAATACTAACATATAAAAATTTAACAGTACCATCAGATATGAAGCAAAATATTCAAGTACTTTGTGTGAATTAATTTTTTGTAGATTATCTACAGTTATTTTATAATAAGGCAAACCTAGACTGTCCAGCGCTGTATTAACAACAATCAGACATACCATTATTATAAATAACCATATTGCTACTTTTGCAACTTTTTCATTAACACCTAACCATTTTAAAAAATCTTTCATAAACAACCACATCTCCAATATAACACAGATTAAAATATCTTTCGCGCAATTTTTACAATTTTTTTATTTTTTTTACATTTTTTGGAAATTTTTTCCTTTTTTCGATATTATTCTAGCACTTTGTTGAGCAAAATAAAAGAGAAAATTGTTATTTTTTCTCTTTGTTAACCGTTTGTTTATTTTTATCTGATATTATTCCTGTTCTAAATACTATCCATAGTATTAATGCTAATATTGTTAGGTATACATATATACCTATTTTTTTATCTCCGATTATATATATTATTGATGCGATTGCAAATAATATATTCATTGCATATATTGCTAAGACTGTATTTCTATGTGATAAACCTAAGCTTAATAGTTGGTGGTGTAAGTGGGATTTATCTGGCATATATATTGGTTGATGTTTTAGACTTCTTCTTATTATTGCAAATAGTGTATCTAGTATTGGTATTCCTAGTATTAATAATGGAACAAATAGAGAAATCATTGTAGCAGTTTTGAATCCTAGTAAAGATATTACTGCAATCATGAAGCCTTGAAACATGGAACCTGAGTCTCCGGAAAAGATCTTTGCTGGATAAAAGTTATGATACAGGAAACCTAGTGTAGAACCTAACATAATAAATGCTAATGTTATATTTAATGCTCCCATTGTTCCTTTGATAAATGCAATTATTCCTATTGTTAAATAAAATATTGCACATGTTCCGCTTGATAGACCGTCTAGTCCATCAATTAAATTTATTATATTTATACACCCTAGTATAAATAAAACTGTTAATGGGTATGAAAAGATACCAAAGTTTATGTATAGTCCAAATAGTGTTACCTTGTTTAATAGGATGTTTCCATAAAAAATTACTATACATGCTGCAATTATTTGTCCAATTAATTTTGTTTTTGCATCAAGTGGTTTTATATCATCTATTACTCCGGTTAAAACTATAATGAAGCTTCCTATTAGTATTGAGTTCATTTGAACACTTTGAACTCCAAATAGCATGTAACCAAATAGAAATCCTAAGAATATACCTAATCCTCCAAGTCGTGGCATTGGCTTAGTATGGACTTTTCTTTTATTTGGAATATCCATTGCTCCGATATGAATGGCTATTTTTTTAATATAGAATGTTATTGCTAATGTAATTGTTAAACATGTTAGTACTATAAATAGTATATGCAATTGATTATTAATATCTAGCATTTTATCACCGCCTAAGTTAATTATATCATATTTTTACTTATTTCAACAAAAAAGAACAGGTTGTTAGTCTATATAATATATCTTGTCTAACATTATTCCTGTCCCTTCAGCTACACATGCAAGTGGGTTTTCTGCTACTTTAACTGGTACTTTTAGTTCTTCTTCTAGAAGTTCTTTTAAGTTTTGAAGCATTGCTCCCCCTCCTGTTAACATTATTCCATTTTCTATGATGTCAGATGCTAGTTCTGGTGGAGTTTGTTCTAATACTACTTTTATCATGGATATTATTTTATTTATACTATCTTTTAATGCTTCTTCCACTTCATCGCTTGTTATTGTAATTGTTTTTGGAAGTCCCCCGATTAGATCTCTTCCTCTTATTTCTAATTTTTCTTTTTTTGTGCTTTTTACCGTTCCTATTTTTATTTTTATATTTTCTGCAGTTTTTTCCCCGATTAAGAGTTTATATTTATTTTTTACATATTCTATTATATTTTCATCAAATGTATTTCCTGCGGTTTTAATTGATGCACTTGTTACTATGTTTCCTAATGATAAAACTGCAATATCAGTTGTTCCACCACCAATGTCTACGACCATATTACCTATTGGCTCTCCGATTTCTAGACCTGCTCCTATTGCGGCAACTTTAGGTTCTTCTTCAATAAATACTTTTTTTGCGCCAGTTCTTTCTGCTGCTTCTTTTATGGCATTTTTTTCTACTTCTGTTATATTGGATGGACAACATATTATTATTCTTGGTTTTACTATTTTGTTTTTTATATTTATCTTTCTTAATAAATAGGATAGTAATGTTTCAACCATTTCGAAGTCTGCTATTACTCCATCTTTCATTGGTTTTATTGCCTTTATTTTTCCTGGTGTTCTTCCTAACATTTTGTTTGCTTCTTCTCCAAAGGCAATTGGTTTTTTTGTTTGTTCATCTACCACTATTACACTTGGTTCATTTACTATTATTCCTTCTCCTTTAACATAAACTAATATATTGACTGTTCCTAGGTCAATTCCTATATCTTTATTAAACATATTAGTATCCTTTTATGTTTTCACTGAAGTATTTTTCTGGATCTATTAGTTTATTGTTACTATATAATTCAAAATGTAAATGATTTCCTAGGTCTTGACTTATTGCGTTTGTAGATGATGTTGCTATTGTTTGTCCTTGTTTTACTTCTTCATTTTCTTTTACAAGTACATCTTTTACACTTTGATAGACACTAACTAAATTATCATTATGTTTTATCTTTATAGTTGTTCCTGTTATATCGTCTTTTGTTACTGATAGAATTTTTCCGTCTTTGATTGCATTTACTTTAAAAACTGAATCATTTGTGTAATCTACTCCACTGTTTTGAATATAAGTATTTTCGTAGTATATGATTGATTTTTCTTGTGTTTCTTTATTTTGATAGTCATAGAATGTTTTCCCAATTTTTACTTTGTCATCATCATATGGTCTCACAACACTTTTTTGTTCTTCTTTTGTAACTGGTACAACATTATCAGTAAGCACTTCGTATGAAACGTATGTATAGTTGTCACTTATTTTAGAGTCTACTACTGACATTGATCTTACTAGTGCAAAGCTAAGTAAACAGAATACGCATATACTTGCAAATATTATTCCTTCTACTGTGTAGTTTCTTGTTATTTTTTTCATTATAAAATCACCTCATTAAAAGTTTTAACAATTAATGAGGTTTTTATTCATAAACTTAAAATATTTTTATAGTTGTTGCAATTTCGTAAATGAAGTTTGTTACTAAATATATTAGTGATATTGCTAAGAAGAAGTAAAATAGTCTTGCTTGAAAGATTTTATTTTTTTTAAATACATTATTTATATTTACTGAGTCTAGTGATATTATTACTAATACTGTTATTAAAAAGTATAGAGCTATTTTACCCATTTTCGTACTCCTTAATTTGATTTATTCTTTTTATATATTTTTCTTGATTGTTTTCTTCTGAGGTTAAGAATGTTTTTATAATTTGTTTTGTTTTTAATTTTGACATTTCTCCAGATAATGCAATTATATTGGCATGATTGTGTTCTTTTGCAAGTCGTGCTTCTTTTTTATTTGATACTTTTGCACAAATTATTCCTTTTACTTTATTGCATGCTATTGAGATTCCTATTCCTGTTCCACAAAGGGCAATTCCTAGATCGGCTTTTTTGTCTTTTATTGTTTCTCCTAGTAGTATTCCATATTTTGGATAGTCTGCACTTTCTTTACTATTTGTTCCTAAATCTAGTACTTCATAGTTTTGTTCTTTTAAATAGTTTATTAGTTCTTGTTTCATTTCATAGCCGCGATGATCTGATGCTATTGCTATTTTCATTTTTATCACCTATATTTAGTATACTATTTTATTAAAAAAAAAGATACTTTTTTGTATCTATTTGACATTTTCTCTTATTTCATTTAATAAGTTTTTAAATTCTTGTTCTGTTTTACATGATGTTATTTTATTTTTATATTCTTTTATATTTGGTAGTCCTTTTATATACCAAAGTGCATGCATTCTAATTTCTAGTAGTGCTTGTTTTTCGCTAGTATATTTTTTTAAAAGTTCGTAGTGATGCTCAATCATATCTATTTTTTCTGTATTTGTTGGAGGATCTATTATTTTATTATTTTCTATGTATTCTACACATTCTTTTATGAACCATGGATTACCTAGTGTTGCTCTTCCGATCATTATAGCATCGCATTTTGTTTCATCAAGCATTTTTTTCGCATCATATATTGTTTTTATGTCTCCGTTTCCTATTACTGGTATGCTAACATTTTCTTTTACTTGCTTTATTATGTCCCAATTTGCTTTACCCCTGTATCCTTGACTTCTTGTTCTTGCATGAATAGCTATTAGTGAGGCTCCAGCTTGTTCTATTTTTTGTGCTACTTCTACAGCATTTATACTATTTTCATCCCAACCGCTTCTTATTTTTACGCTTATTGGAGTATTTGTATTTTCTACTACTTGTTTAACTATTTCATATATTTTATCCGGATTTTTTAACAGGGCACTTCCTGCTTGAGATTTTAATGCTATTTTAGGGACTGGGCATCCCATATTTATGTCTATTATATCTGGATGATAATTGTCTTCGATATATTTTGCTGCTTTGATGAAGGAATCTATATCGTTTCCAAATATTTGGATACTTATTGGTCTTTCTGTTTCATTAAAGTTTATTAGGTCTATAGTTTTTTGACTTCCATATTTGATACCCATTGTACTTATCATTTCTGAGTATATTAAGCCTGCGCCCATTTCTTTTATAATTGTTCTAAAACTTATATTTGATACTCCAGCCATTGGTGCAAATACTACTTTATTTTTTATTTTTATATTTCCTACTTCAAACATGTTTTTTCCCTTTCTATCTTATAATTTTTTTCCTTTTACATAATAGGATTGTTCTGCATCTTGTAAGATAACGAAATCATTTATATCTATATATGTTCCTTGTTCTAGATCTTTTGATGTTACTTTTTCTTTTTTATAAATATTATTTTCTTTGGATAGTTTGTATGTTTTATATTCTATCTCTGTTCCTGTACGTCCTATTCCTTCGTAATTTGAGAATGTTTTTTTACTTACTGTTTTCCATTTTGTTGGAAATGTTAGTTTTCCATTTTTATTTTTATATGGTGTTGTACTTTTTATTTGATATATTGTTCCTTGTTTATTTAATTCTTCTTCTATTTCATCTTTTAATAAATCTGTTTCATACAAATTATTTTGATAAAGATAGTTTCCTAAGTCATCTTTTATTATATAGTCTCCTGTATTTGTGTATGATTTTGAATTAAAATTACAATCTTTGTATGTATATTCTATATCATTTTTATTTTTATAAATGTGATAATGATCTTCTTTTATATTGCATGTTTTGTCTTTAGCGCATCCTGTTAATGATGTTGATATAATTGTTCCTATTAAGAATAGTGTCATAATTTTTTTCTTGGTATTTTTTGGATATAGTTTAATATTTCCTATTATTTTATTTTTCATATGTTCACCTCAGGTGCCTGTATTATAGCATAATTATGTTCTTAAATCAAGAAAAAAGACAATTGAGTCTTTTATTTGTCTTCGTTTATAAAATTTTCTTCAACTGAGTTTTCTATTTGTTTTGATATTTCTTCTTGTTCTTGTTCGTCAATTATATCTTCCCATTCGTCTTCATCTTCGTCAACTGAAATACGCATTTTTGTATCTCCGACTATTTCTATTCCTAGTTCTTTTTCAATAGAATATTCTATTTTTCCTCCATTTATTTCTACTTTTGTACAACTTGGTTGTTTTAGGCTTCTTACAATTATTTCTTCTTGACTATTAGATTCTAGTTCTTTTGTTCTTTTTACATTTAGCAATTCACTGTATGATATTGTTTGTTTAGATACAATTGTTTTTGTATCATTATCGTATGAGTACCAAATGTTTACGTCACAAGTTCCTTCTACTCGGATTTTATCGTTTTCTTTTTGTCCTTTGAATTTATGATTTATTACCCAACATCCAAGTATAGTTGTAGGAATTTCTTCTGGTATTAAAGTATAGTTATTTGAAAATAGTTTTTTACCTTTTCCTATCACTGCTTTTGTGACTATTTCTCTAAAACTGCCCACTATATCACCCCTCAATTTAATTTATGCTAATATAATGGTTTTGTTGACTTTTTTATTAATAAATATATACTGGGGTCCCAATGGATACCATTGAATATAGTTTTTGGGCATTGTAATATGGCATATTAACACATCCATGACTACCGTTAGTTTTATATATTTGTCCTCCGAATGATGAGCGCCATGTTGCATCATGTAATCCGTATGCTGTTCCTTTGAATGCTATCCAATAGTATACAAAGCTTGCATAGTCTTTTCCTCTTAATGTTGTATTCCTTGCTTTGTTTACTACTTTATATGTTCCAATTGGAGTTGTGTTGTTTAATCCTGTTACTATGCTTGATTTTAATACTAGTTTATCGTTTTGATAATACCTTAGTGTTTGTGCTGGTATTGATACTTCAATGAATGTTCCTTTGTAGTTTGATTTTTCATTTTTTGGATAAGTATACTTTGGTTTTGGTTTTGGTTTTTCTTTTACTGTAACATTTATTGTTTTTTCTGTTTTATTTCCACTTGAATCTACAACTGAGTATTTTACTGTGTATTTGCCTGCTTTTTTAGTATTTACGTTTGATGTTACTTTAACTTTTTTGGTGATATTTCCATCTACATTGTCTATTGCTTTGTAGTTTGGAGTTTTAAAATTATCTCCAACTTGTTTAGTAATTTGTGTTTTTCCTTCGATTGTGAGGACTGGTTTTGTGGTATCAACTACTTTTATTTTTCTTTTTAATTCTTTTTGTTTTTTTATTTTGTCAAAGTTTAAAGTATAACTTATTTCATATTCTCCGATGGCATTAATATTTAAGTTTGATAGTACTTTGACATCTGTTTCTTTGTCTTTTTTATTTACTATGGCAATATATCCTGGATCTTTGTATTCTTTTCCTACTTCAAGAGTTAGTGTTTCTTCTCCATTTAATTTGAATGTTGCGTTGTTAAAATCATCTATCATCTTAAAGTATAATATTAATAACATAGTTATTGTTAGTATTATAATGATCGGAAGAATTGTTAATATTATTTTTTTCTTATTGCCCATAGTTTCACCAATTATATAGTATCATATTTTTTTGTTTTTACAAATAGTTTTAAAAAAAGAATATGTTATTTTACATATTCTCCATCTAGGCTCCAAGTTTTTATTTGTATTATTTTTACTTCTACTATTTTGCCTATTATTTCTTTTGGGCCTTTTATATTTACTAGTTTGTTAGTATCAGTATAACCCATTAACATATTGTTTTTGTCACTTGGCCCTTCGACTAAAACTTTTACTGTTTTATTTAGTAATTTTTTATTGTTTTCAAGTGCGTACTTATTTATTAGTTCATTTAATTTATATAATCTTTCTTCTTTTTCTTCTAAAGAGATGTTATCTTGCATTTTTTCTGCAGGTGTTCCTACTCTTTTTGAAAATATAAAGGTAAATGCTAGATCAAACTTACACTTATTTACTAAGTCTAAAGTATCATTGAATTGTTCTTCTGTTTCATTAGGAAATCCAACGATTATATCAGTTGTTATTGAAACATTTGGTATTTTTTCTTTTATTTTGTTGAATAATGTTAAGTATTCTTCTTTTGTATAGCGTCTTCCCATTAGTTTTAGTATTTCGTTGTTTCCTGATTGTACTGGTAAATGAATACTTGGCATTATGTTTTTATATTTTGCAATTGTTTCAATCATGTCATCTGTAAAGTCCCATGGATGTGATGTTACAAATCTTATTCTATTGATATTAGTTTTTGCAACATCTGTTAATAAATCTGTCATGGTGTAATCTATGTTTAAATCTTTTCCATAGGCATTTACGTTTTGTCCTAATAGTGTCACTTCTTGATATCCATCTTTTACAAGTTGTTCTACTTCTTTTATGATATCATTTGGTTTTCTACTTCTTTGTTTTCCTCTTGTGTATGGTACAATACAGTATGTACAGAACTTATCACATCCATACATTATATTAACAAATGCTTTTACTTTGCTATTTCTTGTAGTAGGTAGCCCTTCGAGTACTTTTCCTTCGCAACTTTGTGCTTCAATTTTTAGTTCGTGTTCTTTTAATGAATCATATACTAATTCACTTAATTGTTCTATATTGTGTGTTCCTAATACAAAGTCCATCCATTTGTATTTTTTTAATATTTCTTGTGCCACTACTTCTTCTTGAGCCATGCATCCTGCGATTCCTACGATTAAGTCTTTTTTAGTACTTTTTAAATGTTTTGCTCTTCCTAACATGCCAAATACTTTATTATGGGCATTTTCTCTTATTGAGCAGGTATTTAGTAGCACTAGGTCAGCATCTTCCATATTTTCAGTTTCTTTAAAACCCATTTCTTCAAGTATTGCTTTCATGTTTTCACTATCATGTTCATTCATTTGACAACCGTATGTTTTTAGAAAGTATTTTTTATTATTTACAATATTTTGATATTTCGATTCATAATAATTTGTTTCTACTTCTTTATTTGTTCTTTTTTTTGCTTCTTTTAAGTTTGGGATATTCATAATTCATCACTCCAGTTATAGATTATAAAAGAAAAAAGTAAATTAATCAAGTAATTTACTTTAAACTTCTTGTAATACACTATATACAATATTATCTAAATATTTTATTTCATTGTTTTGCACGTGATTTTTTATTTCTTCAAAATTCTTTGTAATAGTATTTACTATTTTTTCTACTTTTGGTAATAATTCTTTATCAACAAGATTGTCAATAATTATTTCCAAGTTATTCATTTTAGAATAAATACCATAGTTATTACTTCTTATATAGTTTTCATATAAGTTTTTAAAGGATACTAGATCTATATTATTGAATCTATCATCTTCGAGTATTTTTACTGTTGTATATATGTAATGTTCATTGATTGATTTATCTAGAATTGTTTCTCCTTTTTTATTCCTAATATTTGGAATAAAGTTTTTATTTTTTTGTAGTTGTTTTATTATTTCTAGAACTTCACGATAATTTTTTGATACTAAAATATGCGCGAATGTTTCTCCTTGTTTGTTTTGATGGTTCACTTGCCATTCTTTATTTTTCATGTGTTTTAAAACAACTTCATACCATCCTTTTTTTAACATTATCATTAGGATACTATCTTCATTTTCATTTGTAAGATTGATATCTACTAATTTTTTTGATAATATTTTGTTTACTAGTTCGACATGATTCTCATTTATCAAGTCGAATATCTGGGACGGTTCTTCTTCAACAACTTTCATTGTCACTTGTTCATCATAAAACATTATTTACTACACCTCTTTCACACGCGACAATTAAATATTTTACTAGCATTTTTTGATTTTGTCAAGTTTTGGGGGCTTGGGTATAATGTAAACAGGTGTAAATTATGTGTTGTATGTCTTTATTTTTTAGGTTTTTATTTCTTTATTTAATGGTGCCCTTACGGTTCTGGTAAAACAACCATTAAAAGCAAAAAATTATAGGTAGTAATAACTACTAACTATATTTATAATACCATAAAATATAAAATAATTAAATTATTTTTAAATACATTTATATTTTTTTACCAGT
>CAKOQD010000004.1 GCA_934101185.1 uncultured Bacilli bacterium
TAAGAAAAATACAGGTTGCTTTTGAGCAATTTTTAAAAAGACTTATGGGTATCACAAAAACAGGTCATACTGGTATAACGATGAAATTCCATTCATCGAAGCAGCAGAAATAGGAACAGAAAAAGTAATAAAAGACCACTCAACAATCGGAGTAGTAGTAACAACAGATGGTTCAATCGGAGATTTTGAAAGAGGAGATTACATAAATGCCGAAGAAAAAGTAATCGGAGAATTAACATCAATTAATAAACCATTCATCGTAGTTCTAAACAGTACTCATCCAACCGATCCACAGACTCAAGCACTTGCTAAAGACATGAGAAACAACTACGGTGTACCAGTTCTACCTATGGACGTTTTATCAATGAATGAAAGAGATGTAACAGATATCTTACGTGAAGCACTATATGAATTCCCAGTACTTGAAGTATCAGTAGACATGCCAGAATGGATTGGTGTTCTAAACTCTAATCACTACGTAAAAAAATCATATGTTGAAAAAATAAAAGAAAGCGTAGTAGAAGTCGATAAACTTCGTGATGTAGACACTATTATAGAACACTTTAATGACTGTGAATATATATCAAAAGCATACATGTCTAAAGTAGACCCAGCAACAGGAATACTAAACATTAGACTAGATGCACCAGATGAACTATTTAATACTGTTTTAAATGAAATGATTGGCGTAGATATAACTAGCAAAGCAAGTTTACTTTCAATGTTTCAAGACTACAAAGAATCAAAAGCAGAATACGATCAAGTTAAATATGCTCTAAAAATGGTCAAAGCAACTGGATACGGTGTAGCAACTCCATCACTTAGTGATATGACACTAGATACACCAGAAGTCACTAAACAAGGAAATAGATATGGAATCAAACTAAAAGCCAAAGCCCCATCAATTCACATGATAAGAGTAGACGTCGAATCAAGCTTTGAACCAATCATTGGAACAGAAGTACAAAGCAAAGAATTAATAGACTACATAATGAAAGATAGTAAAAATGATCCTAATAGCATTTGGTCATCTGAAATATTTGGAAGAAGCCTAGATCAAATAGTTCAAGAAGGAATTCAATCTAAAATAAACATGATGCCAGAAAACATTCAATTCAAACTACAACAAACAATGAGTAAAGTAGTTAACAAAGGATCAGGAAACTTAATTGCAATAGTTATTTAGTTTACATAAAAAGATACAAAAGTGTCTTTTTTTATTAAAACCATTTACTTTATTTATAATATTTTGTATAATTTATTTATAAAGTATATGGAGGTTAAATATGAAAAATAATAAAAAAGGGTTTACTTTAATTGAATTATTAGCAGTAATCGTAATACTAGCTATATTAGCAGGAATAACTGCCATCATGGTAACTAATTACATTGAAAACTCTAAAATTAATGCTGACAGACTAAATGCTCAAAACATAACTAATGCAGTACTTAGAGAATGGCAAGTACAAGGAAATGAAAGTAACAGACAAGTTTATGTATTTGTAGATACAGATCCTAGTAAAGTAAATTCAAATGATTTACTTGAAAAACCACTTGCTAATAGTCCATGGACAGATAATGGATATGCAACAGCAAGAGCAATCATTGACGTAAATGGTAACGTTAGAGTATGTCTTTATGACAGCCAAGCTAAAAAAGGTGTAATTGGAGACTATCAAGCAATAGCAGGCGATGAAGACTTAAAAGGTAAAGACGAAAAAACTGAAAGAGAAGTTACAGATGCTGAAGTAAAAGCATATGGAGTTACCGCTGGTTCAAAATTTATTTCACTTCAATATAGAAAAATAACAGGTTGCCCTAGCGAATTCTATCCAAGTACAACACCTGAAACACCAGGTAACTAGTATAAATAGTAAAAAGAGTTTAAAACTCTTTTTTCTTTGTGATATAATTATTAAAGGGAGAGATAACATGGTATTTAGTAGTTCAATTTTTATATTTGGTTTCCTACCAATATTACTATTATTTTATTTTTTAAGTCCAAAAAAACTTAAAAACTATACACTATTACTATTTAGTTTACTATTCTACGCCTTCGGAGGATTAAAATATCTATTTATAATGATGCTTGTTGTTTTAATAGACTACTTCGGAGCGATTCTAATAGATAAATATAAAACAAAAACAAAACAAATACTTATAATAACAATAGCAATTAATATACTAGTATTAATGTTTTATAAATACACCAACTTCTTTATATCAAACATAAACAATCTATTCAATATAGACATAAAACTATTAAACATAATAATGCCTATAGGAATATCATTCTATACATTCCAAGCAATGAGCTATGTAATAGACGTCTATAAAAAAGAAGTAAAAGTTCAAAAAAACTACTTACTATTACTACTATACGTTAGTCTATTTCCCCAACTAATCGCGGGACCAATCGTAAGATATCAAACCATTGAAAAAGAAATAACTAAAAGAACAACATCATTCGAGGACATATCATATGGTATAGAAAGATTCATTCTAGGATTTGCCAAAAAACTAATCATAGCCAACCAAATGGGTAAATTAGCAGACATCATCTTTGCAGGAAACTATTCTTTTACAACATCATGGATCGGGGCAATAGCATATATGTTTCAAATATACTTTGACTTCTCAGCATACTCTGATATGGCAATTGGACTAGGTAGAATATTCGGTTTCCATTTCTTAGAAAACTTTAACTTTCCATACATGGCAAAATCAATCACAGACTTCTGGAGAAGATGGCACATATCACTATCAACCTGGTTTAGAGACTATGTATACATTCCACTCGGAGGAAACAAAAAAGGAATAAAAAGACAAATACTAAACATGAGCATAGTCTGGTTACTAACAGGATTCTGGCATGGAGCAGCATACAACTTCATTCTATGGGGACTTTACTATTTAATATTCCTATCACTAGAAAAATTCATTCTATCAAAATACTTAAAAAAGACACCAAACATCCTAAAACACATCTATGCATTACTTATAATACTATTTGGTTGGGTTCTCTTTAGAGTGGACAATCTAAATCAATTCTACAACATAATAGGTGCAATGTTTAGCTTTGATATAACAACCATATCACTTATGGAGTCACGTATATACATTGAAACATATTATATATATTTCATACTAGCAACTATATTCTCAACAAATATATACTATGTTATATGCGATAAGTTTAAAAACAAATTACTATTTAATATTATAAAATACATAGGTCTAATAATCTTATTCATTATATCAATTATGTTTTTAGCACAATCTACATACAATCCATTTATATACTTTAGATTCTAAAGGAGGAAACATGAAAAAAATAAAAACAATATTTACTATTACATTCATTATTATAATATATACATTTATGTTTATAACACTTACTAATAATAATGAAATAAGTACTGTAGAAAAAAGAACACTTACAACATTTCCAAAGTTTTCATTAAAAACACTAATAAATGGAACTTATCTAGATACTTTAACAACAGCATTCTCAGATCAAATTGCCTTTAGAGATAAATTAGTTAAAGGATACTATTTATTTCAATTTCAAAGATATAATGGGGATGTAGTAAAAGGAAAAAATAATGAATTATACTCTGCATATCAAAGAATAAATAACGAAGATACTTACTTAGAAAATGTAAGACAAAGTACATACAACATAAACAAAGTAGCAGATAAAGTAACAACAAATAATACTAAGTTTATATTCCTATCTATTCCTAGAAAAGATGCAGTAGAAAAAGATAATCTACCAAACAGTTACATCAGCAGTGATACTATTTATAATAAAAGTATAGATGTAGTAAAACAAAACCTAAGCAACAACGTTATATTAATAGATGCTTATGAACTATTTAAAGATAAAAATATTAGATACTATTACACAAATGATCATCATATAACACCACGTGGTGCAAATATTCTATACAATAAAATAAAACAAGCAACAAATGATAATAGACTAAAACAAAACAATCTAGAAGATCTATATAACATAGAAAAAACAATTATAAATGGTTCATTTAATAATCAATTAGGACAAAGTGTAAAACCTTCTTTAGAAGAACTTTATCTAGTACCTAAGTTTAATATTAACTATACTAGATATGAAGACTTAAAAATATCAAATAAAAAAGTATATGGAAAAGGAAATAACTATGAAGACTCTTATATGGAAGGAGACAATGCCTTTACTATTATTGATACCAATAGAAAAGATTTACCTAATATTTTATATGTAGGTTCATCATTTACTAATATACTAGAAGCATTAAGTATACATGATTTTAATAAAATGATTTCAATTGACTATAGACACAATACTAGTAAAAATAGTATAAACTATTATGTTAAAACCTATAATATAGACTATGTAGTATTTATCCCGTCTCAATCAAATGATGCATTCTCATACAATATGATTAAAAAACATCTAGGCATGTAAAAAAGACCAATTGGTCTTTTATTTTGTCTTACTATTATAAATGTTTCTAAGTGTCTTAGTAAGTTTTACCTGTTCAATACGTTTATCTAACTCACTTTCTTCA
Source organism: uncultured Bacilli bacterium (assembly GCA_934101185.1). Taxonomy (GTDB): domain Bacteria; phylum Bacillota_I; class Bacilli_A; order RF39; family UBA660; genus JAEDJI01. The sequence goes on from CAKOQD010000004.1 coordinate 4,572, forward strand.
ACAAATTTAACAGCCTCAAGAAATTTAATTTTTCTATTATATTCATTATTCTTAAAACTCATCATAATTTTATTAATTTCACTAGTATCAAATTCCCAGTCAGATATAAGCACAGTTTTATAAAAATCATCCAAATTAAAAGGATACTTTTCTGGATTAGAATAATATTGTTGTTTTCTAACATTATATAAAACCTCAAGTAAAACATAAGCACTAATTAAAACATCAAAATAATTCGTTAATTCATATATTTTTTCACTAATTTCATCTTTATTAGGATTAAACATATCCATTGTTAAAGGATGAAACCATAATTTGCTAATAAGATTATTACCAGTAACCAAGTAAGACATAGAGTTAATAGAGTTTACAAGATAATTTGGTAATTCTTTAAAACCAACTTCATCTACTAAATCATCAAATTCCCAAGCAATATCTGAAGAAAAATACGGAAAACTTTTATCAATAAGTTTACCCTTGTCCTCTTCATCCATTTTTGTTTTAGTTAAAGCAAAATATTTATACGACGATAAAAACTTATTATCATCTTTATTTCTTTTACTATCCCAAGTAGGATCAAAAAAGTAAATCCCATCAACATCATACTTTTCATCTTTAACATGTATGGCAACCCTTGCATGACCACCATCATGCTCAAGACTATCAAGTCTAATTTTGTGACAATCAATACCTAACTTATTAAGTAAAGTTTGAAATATTACAGAATATCCAACACATACAATTTTATCACCAAGTAGGGCAGAAGATAAATTTCTAGAGTTGAGCTTATCTTCATCCTCATCAACTTCTAAGTAAACCTTATCCCTTACCATATCATAAACATACATTATCTTTTCTAAAGGAGAAAAATCAAATCTTTCTATTTCAGCAATTTTTTTATTTATAGAATCAGTAGTTTTTTTATATTCATCAAACGTAATTAAAGAATAGTTACCCTCAATCTTAAAATATATATTTGAAGTATTTTCTCCAAAAGAACTTTCAATTTCCTCAATTAAATTACTATTTAATAAATCATAATCACTAAAAATAATTCTCTTAGTAAGCAAAATAGGATTATCTCTAACAAACTTTGCAACAATTTTTGGCTCATAGAAAAACTCAATATCAGAAACATTTCTAAGATAATTTAATCTATCATTCTTAATCTTTTCTAAAACTTCTAAACGTTCATCATCTTCACACGTCGAAATACAACAATCAATATTTTGATCAAAGTCATACGGATCAGAAATAATTTCCTCAAAGCTTCTATCTAATGATGAACTAATATCTATTTCATAATCGTAATTAGAAGAACAAGCCATAATATATGTTAATAATATATTATCTTCTTCCAAAGGTTTTATAGATAATTTACCATTCATAAAAAATACCCCCAAATAATATAAAGTATACTAACTTTTAATTGCACAAATTATATCACAAAACGAACAAAAAGTCAAATTTTTGTAATAAAAAAAAGCTTTACAAAAATGTAAAACTTTTTATCTTATCCTGCAGTATTTTCTTCAGGTTCACTAGGTTCAGTAGGAGTATCAGGAGTACTTGGTGTATCTGGTTCACTAGGAGTATCAGGTTTAGTAGGTTCACTAGGCTCATCTGGAGTACTAGGAGTATCAACCTTTAATCTATTAACAGTTATTACAATCTTACCAGACATTAAATCTATTCTTTTATTTTGTGGATAACTTTGATCAGTTACAATACCATCAGTACCAGAAGTAATTATATTTTCTTTTATTTCATAACTAACACCATTACTACGTAACCAATTAACAGCATAACTCTCACTCTTGCCAACGAAATTAGGAAGTAGGGTATAAGTACTAGTAGCACTCAAGTTATCAGTACCTATTGTTTCCATTTCATATTCTTCTTCAATATTAAAGTTCATTCTCTTAACATCTAAATTAGGTTTAGCAGATAAATTATCTTTCATAGCTTTAACTATTTGATTAAGACTACTCTTATTAGGAATATAATTATATAAAACTAAACCACTTCTTTCATCATATATCATTTGACTAGAACCAGATAAATAAAGCTGTCTTATATTAATTAAATTAGATGATTCACTACTAGTAAGAACTAAATTCTTAGCAATATCATAGAAAGATAATATTTGATTAGTAGTAAAGTTTGTATCTATATTTTGACTAACCATATCAAGTATCTTTAACATTTGACCAGCACTCTTAATACTCTTAACTTTATTAAGCATACCTTGAATTACTAATTGTTGATTAACACCACGTTGAAGATCTCCAGTAAGTAAAGTCTTTCTATGCCTTGCAAGAGCAAGAGCTTGTTCACCATTAAGAGTTTGTTTTCCTTCTTTTAAACATATTAACTTACCCTTAGAAGTAGCACGTTTAGAATTAGATTCACAAAAATCTAGTGGAACATCTACTTCAATACCATCCATAGCATCAACTAACTTAACGACACCTTGGAAATTAACTTTAACATAGTAATCTATATCTACACCAGTAAAGTTTTCAATAGTTTTAATCATACAACTAGCACCATTCCATGCTGCATGAGTAATCTTATTTTCTTTTTGATTAGCAAAACATGCAATTGGAACATAAGTATCCCTTGGAATACTAAGTATAGTAGCATTAAGTGTTTTAGGATTAAATGTAAGTAACATCAATGCATCACCATTACCACTTGCATTCTTCTTTAAAGTCGGAGCAGTAGAATCAATACCCATAACTAACACTGTAAATGGTTTATCTACTTTATCAGAAGAACTAATATTAGTATCTTCTCCAGTTAACTTAGCAATCTCATCCTTTGTATAAGTCATCTCTTTTTTATAAATCACTTTAGTTTCACTAGCAATATTCTTATACTCATTTATTTCATCAAACATTGATACATAATCCTCAGATACAATCATTATATCAATATCTTTACTATAAAGACCCTTTACTAAAGCAGTAAAATCTTCATAATCCACTAAAGTATTATTCTTTTCCAAACTATTTTCTTTAATAACTTCTTTACCAATTACATATCCCTCAATAGAAGTCTCATCTTCTACTATACCAATCTTAGCATCTTTAATAGAACTAATATCTTTAATATTACTATTCTTTAAAGTAACAAAAGCAGTAGTATAAGTTATTTCATTCTTATTCATGCTATTAAGAGTACTATAAGTCTTTAGTATATAATAACTACCAATAGCTTGAGCAAATATAAATATACTAGCTATTATTACAAATATAAAGAATTTACTCTGTTTTTCTTTTTTAAGCAACTTAGTAGTAAGAATAATACTTATAATATTGATTATTGCTACTAATATCATAAATACATATCTTAACTCAGTTTCTATTCCTTTAATTATATATAAAGAATAGAGTAGAGTAAACATAGCAAGAAGCTGAATTACTATAAATAAAATACTAATTACTTTTATTGCTTTCTTAGATTTAGACTTTGTCTCATTATTATCTTTAATCTTAACTTGTTTTCTTTTCATACAAACACTCCTTATGTTATTAAGTATATAATATTTTTAATAATTATTCAATTATAATATGAAAAAAAGAAGCATTTTTCGCTTCTTAATTTACAGTTATATTTTTACTAAATGTTTCAGACTCACCACGATAACTAGCAGTATATTGCACTGTATAAGAACTAAAAGCACTTGTATCAATACTACTAACCTCCTTACCAGTAGCATTATCTATTATCTTACTAGTAATCTTAGCACTAGATGTAACATCTTCATCATTTTCATAAACCGAAACAGGATTAGATGTCGGAGTGTATGTACTTCCGATTGGTAGAGTAGTTTCTGACTCATCATTAAACTCAAACTTAATTTTTGATGCAATTGATGCTGTCGCCGGACTACTCATGTTGGTGGTAACATTCTTAAACGATGTCCTAACAGTATATGTTCCATATGGATAATTTGGAGTATAAGTATAGTAATTATCAGTAGTAAATGCTATTTGTTTACCATCCTTATAAACCCTATAACCAAATTGACCATTAGTTTTTTCACTCATATCCTCAGGTTTATTAACACTATTCCATGAAAGTTTAACTTTACCATCCACATATTCAGCAGTAAATCCAGTCGGAGTATCAAGAGTCTTATATCTACCAGATGTTTCAGTAGGTTCTGTACCACGTTTAAATAACTCTGTTATTATCATATTTGATGGAGTACTCTTACTTGGCAATAATTCAGTACCTTTTTCAACTTTTACTGATACAACACTTGAAGGTTTTTTAAATGTTGCACCATTATTATTAAATATTGCTTTAGCACAAGCTTTATATAAGTTATTTTTATGTGTATACATAGTACCACTATAAAGGAATTGACCTTTTTTATTTTCAGTATAACCAGTCCACATTGCAAGAGATATATCTGATGTAAATCCTGCGACTAATCCATCTGGTCCAGTACCACTTGGATACCCATAATATGCTCTTGTTTTTTCATCGTAGTTTGTTGTACCAGTCTTAAGAGCTATTTGATCAGATGCGACTCCATAAACACCAATATTTTTAGCAGTTTGTTTTAGTACATCTGCGATCATATATGCTGTTGAATCACTAATTATTTTTTTCTTTTCTGGAGCAGTTTCTTTTTCATCAATTACCTCATCAGAATTTCTAAGTACTAATTTGTTTACAGTATACGGTTCATAATAGTATCCACCATTTGAGAATATTTGATATGCTCCCGCAAGTTGAAGAGGGGATGTACCATCGAATGCTCCCAGTGCATGAGCTTCATGTAAATATCCAGATGAATCTATTTCTGGTGTTAATCCAACTGAAGTAACAAGCTTTTTAATCTTTTCGTTATCAACACTTCTGAAAGCTTTAACAGCAGGAATGTTTCTTGAATCTGATAATGCATATCTTAATGTAATATCACCTTTATAAGCAAAGTCGTAGTTTACAATTTTTCCACCACCACCAGAATAAGAAGTAGGGGTGTCACTAAATATTTTAGCAGTACTCCAATTTTCATATTCAATACCAGGTGCATAATCAAATAATGGTTTAGCAGTAGAACCTATTTGTCTTTTTATATCAGTAGCATAACTCATTGTAAGTTCGCCTTTTCTATTTCTTCCTGCTCCTAGTGCAATTATTTTACCAGTACTAGAATCAATTGCTACAACACCAGCTTGAATTGTACTATTTGGCCATTTATATGATTTACCACTAAATACATCATTTAAAGCCTCTTGTTTCTTAGTATCCATATTAGTATATATATCCATTGAAACAGTATAAGGATCAAATCCATACTTCTTAACAACTTCATTATAAACCGCATCTAAATATGGTTGATATTCACTAGTAGCATAAGAACTACTATTAGGACTAAGCAAATCCTCAACTGATATAGAACTTGCAATATCAGCTTGTTCTTGTGTTATATAACCATGTCTTACCATCAAAGATAATACATTAGCACGCCTATTCTCAGCATTTTCAGGATATATATTAGGATCATATGTACTTGGTGCTTGGAAAAGTCCTGCAATAAGCGATGCCTCAGATAAATTAAGCTCAGTAGCATGCTTACCAAAATATGTTTGAGAAGCCTGTTCAATACCAAATGAATTAGAACCTAAGAATGGAATATTAGCATAAAACTCAATAATTTCTTGCTTAGTATATGCCTTTTCCATTTTAAATACTGATAAATAAATATCTGTAAACTTTCTTATAATTCCTTTTATGCCATCTGCATTATCACTAGTAAAACTCTTCTTAACAACTTGCATTGTTAAAGTAGAACCACCTCCAGCATCTCTGCCAAGAAGTTGTCCTATAACTGCCTTAGCAAATCTTGGAGCATCAAGTCCATTATGTTGGAAGAATCTTGAATCTTCTGTTGCAATAATTGCATCAATTAGTACTTCAGGTATTTCATCATATGTTACATTTTCTCTTTTATCACTACCAAATGTTGCTACTAATTTGTTTTTATTATCATAAACTCTAGTAGTTTCTCTAGTAACTAATTGTTCAGTATCAAACTTTGGAGCAGTAATAACAATGTAAGCAAAGAACAATATAAATGATAATATTCCAATAATACCAAGAGTCAATATTAAAATAAATATTGATTTTATTAACTTTCTCTTACCACTATTCTTAGGGTATCTATCTAGGGTAATTGTAAGTGCTATTAATATTGCAAAGAAAACCATTATAGGAATTGTAATTATTATTCCAAACATAATAATAGATGCAATAAATAAGACAACACTAACTACTGCTAGCAACAAGATATATAAGTTTGAAATCTTCCTAGGTCTAGTATCTACAGTATTAACTTCTACTTTTTTTCTTTTAACTTTCTTCTTCATTTTTAATACCTCCATATTTTTCTATTACTTTTAAATAGTCTACTTGTGGTTGTAATGTATCTTTTATTAAATGACCCCTTTCTTTAAAATATTCATATGGAATAGACTTTCTATCATTATTATTAATAAAATCTAATAAGTCCTCTCCAAATAAAAGATATGTTTCATTTAATGTTGTAAATCTAAGTATTATAAAACCTATACCCTTATGCCTTATAACACTTTCTATGTGTTTAATTTGATGATTATGAATATTAGATAAAGGAAAACTAGTTTTACTCTTTGTTTCTTTAGCATCAAAGTCAATATATTTTCCCTTATATATACCATTATAATCAGTAGTCGAGGGAACCTTAAAATAAGCATCAACTATTTTTTGATTTACCTGTTTCACTACCGCAACAGGAGTCGGTTTCTTATGTACAACAGCTATATCATGTAACAAATAGTACTCATTCGTAGAATTAATCTCACTTTCTAAAGTCATTCCTCTGTTTCCATAACTTTTAACTTTTTTATTAGTAGTTTTAACTATATTATTCGGGTACTTTATCAAATTAATCACCATAACAAAATTATACTACATTATTATATTATTTTCCATATTAATTAGCGAAACTTGACATCTATTGTCGTATTTGATGAATTTTTTTAAATATTAGTATATATTTATATTGGGAGTGATTAAAATATGAAAAACGAAGAACTAATTTTTTTAATGAATAAGATGATTTATGATGTAAAAAGTACAAGAATAGATATTGGTTATAAGTATCTGAAAAAAGAGTATAAATAGATTATATTCATGTGATTTAAATTATTGATAATGCCAGGGGTAAATAGCAAAACTATACAACTCCAGCAAATCAAATATATCTGAACACATAAAACATATATTAGTATAAAAAGAAGAAAAAACAACACTAACAAGCATTGATAACTATAAAATAAATGAAGAAGATTATAAGTATTCGATAAATACATTAAAAACAAAAGAAGTATATTTAAAAGATTATAACTATATTATAACTTTTTTAATAGCTAAAGAAGATTGTGTGGTAGGAAATATAAGTGGTTGGTTTTTTGTGATAAAGGATATAACAATATATTTAAAGGATCTTAATGACAAAAGGGCTTTGATATATACAAACTTAATTTTCAACAAGATTATTCATCAATATTAACTACAATTAATAATCAAATGAGTGGACTTAGTCATTTTGAGATTGATAATGTTAATAAAAATGTTTTTACTTTAAGTAGAAGAATTAAATAGGCTAGTGCTTATTTTTTTAATTTTATAGTAAAAAATTAATATATTTCTTTAAATCATTGACCTTTCATACAAATCAATGATAAAATACAATTAAATTAACCGGAGGTTATACCTATGAAAGAAAAAATAATAGAAAAATTTAATTTAGGAAAAACTTTAACATACGATGAATTATCATATTTCTTTAATGGTTATTTATCAAATGATGTATCTGATGAAGAAATGACCATTGTTCTTAAAAATATATGTAAAAATGGTCTTAGTGAACAAGAAATCTTTGATCTTGTTGATATCTTTATAAAAAGTGGAGACACACTACACTTTGACTTTCCAACAATAGATAAACATTCAACCGGAGGAGTCGGGGATAAAACAACATTGGTAGTCCTTTCAATACTAGCATCATGTGGAGTAAAAATAGTAAAAATGAGTGGACGTGCTCTTGGATATACCGGGGGTACAATAGATAAATTAGAAAGCATCGGAGTAAATGTTAATCTAACTTATGAAGAAGTACTAAAACAAGTAAATGATATTGGAATGGTAATTACATCACAAACTAAAAACCTATGTCCAATGGACAAAAAAGTCTATGCCCTAAGAGATGTAACCGGAACAACTAATTCTCTTGCTCTTATCGCTATTAGTATAATGAGTAAAAAAATCGCCGGAGGATCAGATAATATCCTAATCGATGTTAAAGTAGGACGTGGTGCACTTGTAAGAACTGCTAAAGAGGCTAAGAAATTAGCAGACTTAATGATTAGTATTGGTAAAAAATACAATAAAAAAGTAGTATGTATGCTTACTAGAATGGATAATCCTCTAGGAAATAATATAGGAAACTCTATTGAAATACTTGAAGTCCTAGATGTATTAAAAGATAAAGTTAGAAATAATCTATATTACCTAAGCTATGATATGGCAAGTGTAATGCTTAGCATATATACTGGAATGAAAATACGTGATGCAAGAAACAAAGTAAAAGAAGCAATTACAAGTGGAAAAGCATACGATAAATTTGTAGAGTTTGTTAACTATCAAGGAGGAAAACTTGAAATAAGACTAGAAAGACCAATTGAAATTTATGCCAAAGAAAGTGGATTTATAAAATCAATTGATGCTAAAGAATTAGGAAGTCTTTCTATGGAACTTGGCGCAGGTAGAAGCCTAACTAATAAAAACATTGACTATAATGCGGGAATAATTCTTGAAAAAAATGTATGTGACTTTGTATCACGCGGAGAAACTCTATGCATGCTATATGGAAAAAATTCTGTTGATATTGATCGTGCTTTTAAAGCATTTAAAATTCAAAAAAATAGACCATTTATGAAATCAATAGTTATAAAAACAATAAAATAGTGTTGACAAAAGTTGACACTATTTTTTTATTTTGTTGCTATATTTTAAAATTTATTTTATACTTGATTTATAACGATATGGAGGTTTTAAAATGAAAAACAAAAAAATATTTACAATTTTGATACTATTTACTATGTTATGCAACATATTTAGTCCATTTATGATGATGGTCAATGCAGAGGAGACAACTATTAATGATTACATCAATTCATTAAATAATAGTATTAATCTAATTAATACAAAACTTGAACTATCTAAAAATAGTATTTCATCTACTAATATTACTTATGAGTCAGCTTTAATAACTATTGAAAGTGATATTTCTAATCTTAATAATAAAATAAATAATTTAAATAATGAAATATCAAATATAAACTTAAGTAATTTAGTACAAAATAATACAGAGTTAAATAATAAGTATAATGATTACTTATCAAAAGGATGTAAAGATCAAACACTAGACATCAACAACATAACAGATATAAACTGTTCTTATGAAGAAAATGGTATTATTATAAATAATAACTTTATAGAAAAAAATGATATAATTAATCAAATAAATATTAACTATATTAAACCAGTACAAGATGAAATTAATAACTATAATAACAACTATGATAATAAGATAAATGAGTATAAAGAAATATTTAATAATTATTTTGATAATGAATATAAAAATACTTTACAAAATGCTGAAGAAACATATAATAAAATTAAAAACTTTATAGTAAATAATCAAACTAATGGAAACAAAACCAATGAATTAGAAGTCTTTAATAGTATAGAGGAAGATCTTAATAAGATTAAAAACTATAAAACAGCATGCAATATTAATGAAATATCCAATATTAAAAACAATATTAATTCATTAGTGACAAGTATTAACAACAAAAGTACTGTATTCCATAATGAAAATAAGAATTATATAGAATTAGGTCTTGATACTGCAATATCAAATTTGACAAGTAAATATACTGATTTAGTAAGTTCATATAAAAATTGGCTAAATACAAAAAATATAGATATTAATAACATCACAGATGAACAAATGCTATCAAATATAGATAGTGAATTTAGTAACTTATTTGCAACAACAGTTGATATAACAAATGAATACAATAGACTAAATGATGAAATAAATGCCTATTTAGAAAGAATGCCTAGTGACAAAGAAACACTTGATAATTTAATGCAAAATCTAAATACAATAAATAGTAAACTTAATACAAATATAATATTTACTTACATAGAAAACTTAATTGAACAATCAGATTTACCTGATGAAGACACTGTAGATAGATTATTATTTGTCAAAAAGTTTCAAATCAAAGAAAGTGTAAAAGAAAAACTTATAAATAAAAAAAATAGTTTCTATACATTTAGTATAAATAATTATGATTATAAAATAGCTAATGATAAAATAATTATATATAATAATTTAACAATTCCAACTGATTTAGAAAATAGTATTTTATATAATCAAACATTTAGAATAGAAAATAATATGTTATATTTAAATGATAGAAATGATGAATTTCTTAACAAATATAAAATAGTACTATCTGGTGATCTTAATAGCGATTACATACTAGATGAACAAGATTTAGACTTATTACATCAACTAATAGTATCAAAAAATATAGAAGAAGAACAATTACTACTTGGAGATCTAAACAAAGATGGTATATTAGATGTTATAGATTTAGGTATACTAAATAACTTAGTAAACTATAATCAAAATATAACAACTGAGGCTTCATATAGAATTACTAAATCTATTAAAGATAATACTATTACTTATAATATATATTTAAAAAGTAATGGAAATGTAAATGGATTTAGTTATAAAATTAAAACTAGTAAAGACTTAACTCTAAAAAAAATAGTTACTAATAATAAAGTATTGACAAAAGATGATTTAGTAATAGGATATGGATCATTTAATGATGGAGACTTACTACTAAGTATTATCTATGATCAAAATGATACAAAAGAAGATTATACTATATTTGAAATATATGATGGTATAATAACATTTAATAATTTTTCTAAAGATTCAAACTATAAAGATGTAGTAAAAAATATAAAAGAAGAAACTACACCTACTAATACTAATAACATTGTTAATACTAATAATGCTAATAGTAATAACAATGTAGTAGTACAAGAATTAGAAGTAGAAAAAGAAGAAATAAAAACAACAAAAGATGAATTAGAAGATAATAATAAAAATGTTACAATAACAGATTTAGAAGACACTAATAAAGATAAAATTGAATGGAAAAATATTATAAAAGTAATTGTTATTGTATTACTTGGTGCACTTATTATCTATTTCTTAAGTAAAGAAGATAATAATGAAAATAAAACTGACAATAAAAATAATATATTAAATGAATAGTACTTGAAAAAGTACTTTTTTTGTTATAAAATTAACTTATAAGAAACTATGGAGGTAAAACTATGGAAAACAAATATTCGTATGGGGGGGGGGCAAAATACTTATAAGATAAACCCTTTATTTAAAGATGTAAAAGAGTATAATAAATATCTATTATCATTAATAGGTATTTTCGTGTTATTATTAACAGGAATAATATCTTATAATTATACAAATACATCATATGCCAAATGGAGTAGTAGTGTAGAATCAAAAAACATTCTTAAATTACATGTTAAAACTGAAAAGAGTGCTTCAGAATTTGCAAAGACAAATGTGAAAACAGGTGGATTAGAAGAAATAACACATGAAATAGATGATACACTTCAAGTTGATGAAAGATTTAAAACAGAATATAGATATCGCGGAGGAAATGTAAATAACTATGTAACATTTAATAATGAGGTATGGAGAATAATAGGAATAATACCTACTGAAGACACAGATGGTAATGTAGAAGATAGATTTAAGATAATAAGAGATACTTCAATAGGAAATAAATATTGGGATGACAATTATAAAGCTTGTTGGACAACAAGTACATTAAATGAATATTTAAATGTTGGCAAGCATTATTATAATACAATAAATGAAGAATCGAAAAATATGATAGGAACAACAAAATATTATCTTGGAGGATATAGTGACACCTATAATATAAATTCTGATACAATGTGGCAATATGAAAGAAAGAAAAAGAATGGGAATGATTGCAAATATGATTATGATAACAACAGTCAAAGTGGAACAGAGTGTTATTTTGTCAATATTAATCCAATAATGCAAAATGATTCAGATAAAAAGATAGCAATAATGTATACAAGCGATTATGGATATGCAGCATCAAAAAAATGTACAAGTAATTTATATGGATATTCTAGTTCTACAGATTGTAAAACAACAAATAACTGGTTAGATAAAAGTGAAGCCACATGGTTACTTTCGCAAGATACTACTTTTTATGGTAGTTCAGGTGCATTTGCTATATCAAGTACTGGAAGTGTTAATTATGATGTAAGCACAGGAGTTGGCCAATACAATGTATACCCAGTTCTAACTTTATCATCGAATGTAAAGATTTCAAGTGGAAATGGAACTTTGGAACAACCATATCAACTAAGTTTATAAAACAATTTAACAATAAGTTAATATAACAAAAATATCTAATATAAACTAGTAAGTTTAATTACTTATTAGTTTTTTTATGATATAATTATTTATGGAAGTGATAAAAAATGAGACAAATAATAGATAAACTAATCTTAAACAATAAAACAATATCCACTATGGAGTCTTGTACTGGGGGAGGACTTGCTAATGAAATAACAAGCTATGAAGATGCCTCTAAAGTACTAAAGTTTTCAGCAGTTACCTACAGCAATGAATACAAAATAAAAATGGGTGTAAAAGAAGAAATAATAAATAAATACACAGTCTATAGCATAGAAACAGCACATAGTATGGCCTCATCTATCAGTAATTTCACTAATTCCAACTTTGGAGTAGGCATAACAGGAAAACTAAATAAAGTAGATTTAGATAACCCATATGGAGAAGACAATGTAGTATTCGTATCTATTTATGATAAAGATAATAATATATACCATGATCTTGAAATAAAAGTAGATAAAAGTTCACGTAAAGAAAATAAAATCGTTGTAATAAACAAAATAATTGATAAATTACACGAAATATTATAGGGAGGCTCTATGAAAAAAGTAATATTAATCGATGGAAACAATCTTCTTTTCAGAAGTTATTATGCCACTGCATACTCTGGAAGTATTCTAAGAAACTCAAAAGGTTTTCCTACCAATGCCTTATTTGGATTCATTAACATGCTAAATAAAATTATTAATGAAGAAAATCCTAGCTATATGATGATTGCCTTTGATAAAGGAAAAACATTTAGACATGAAAAATATGAAGGATACAAAGACGGAAGAAAACAAACTCCTCTTGAATTAAACCAACAATTTCCAGTAGCTAAAGAAATAGCAAGAACAATGGGAATAAAATGCTTTGAAATAGATAACTATGAAGCAGACGATATAATAGGAACATTTGCTAAAGAAGTAGATAAAGATGATGATTTTATTGCTACTATTGTATCAAGTGATAAAGACTTATTACAATTAATATCTAATGATGTTGAAGTAAAACTACTTAAAACAAATGACTATATCAGAATGAATGAAAAGACATTCTTTGATACCTATGGAATAACACCACCTAGAATGGTTGATCTAAAAGCCCTAATGGGAGACCCATCAGACAACATCCCCGGAGTCAAAGGAATCGGAGAAAAAACAGCATTAAAACTATTACATGAATATAAAACACTTGATGGTATATATGAAAATATAGACTCAATTAAAGGAAGTACAAAAAATAAATTAGAAGAATCAAAAAAAGATGCTTATTTCTCATATGAACTTGCAACAATTTATAAAGACGTTCCAATTGATACTAATCTTTCAAATATTAAATACGAAGGAATAACAAAAGAATACATTCCATTACTCGAAGAATATGAATTCTATTCCATAATAAAAAAACTAGGAGTCAAAGAAGAAGTGAAAGAACTAGAATATGAAGTAAAAGATAATATTTCTATTGATGGTGACTTTGCCTACTATATTCTAGTAAATGGTAACTATCACGATAAAGATGTGATTGGAATTGGTATTTATAATGATAATATTTCATGTTTTATAGATAAAGAAAATATTAAAAACCTAGATATTTTTAATAATGATAATACTAAATATACATATGACTTAAAGAAAAACATAACACTATTTAAATATTTTAATATTCCATATAATAAGAACAATAAAGACTTAGTATTAGAAACATATCTATTAAACTACAACATAAAAGATGACATCAGCTATCTTACTAGTATATGTGGTGAAACTACTACTGAGGATATAACCCTTTTAAAGAAAAAAGATGTTACAAAAGAAGATATAATGAAAAATACAGTCTCTAAAGCTAAGTTCATTTGGGATAATAGAACTAGATTCTATAAAGAATTAAACAAAGATGAAGAAAAACTATATCTTGACATTGAACTTCCATTAACATATGTACTATCTGATATGGAATACACTGGTGTTAATATAGATTTAGAAGTCTTAAATAAAATGAAAGAAGATCTTCAAAATAAATTAGAAATTCTAACTAAAGATATCTATACACTCGCAGGAGTTGAGTTTAATATACTAAGTCCTAAACAACTAGGAACAATTCTTTTTGAAAAACTATCTATTCCATATCCTAAAAAAATAAAAAATGATAGTTATTCTACTAGTGCAGATATCCTAAATAAACTTACTAACTATGAAATAGTAGAAAAAGTACTTACATATAGAATGCTTGCTAAATTATATAGTAACTATGCAGTAGGACTAATTGACTACATAAAAGAAGATGGAAGAATACACACTATATTTAATCAAACCCTAACAAGAACAGGAAGACTTTCAAGTACAAGTCCTAATCTACAAAACATACCTATGAGAACAGAATATGGAAGAATGATTAGAAAAGCATTTATTCCTAGTGATAATGGATATATCCTATCTAGTGATTATTCTCAAATAGAACTAAGAGTATTTGCACACATGTCTAATGCTACTAACTTAATCGAAGCATTCAATAATGATATGGATATTCATACTAAGACTGCAATGGATATTTACCATGTACCAAAAGAAGAAGTAACACCTCTTATGAGAAGAAACGCTAAAGCAGTTAACTTTGGTATTATATACGGTATAAGTAGCTTTGGACTATCCGAAGACTTAAATATCAATGTAAAAGAAGCAAAAGAGTTTATAGACAACTATCTAAATACATTCCCAGGTATAAAAGACTACATGGAAAACCTAAAAAAAATAGCCTATCAAAATGGATATGTTAAAACATTATTTGGAAGAACAAGAGTAATAGACGAATTAAAAAACAGCAACTATATAATAAGACAAAGTGGAGAAAGAATGGCACTTAATACCCCAATCCAAGGAACCAGTGCAGATATCTTAAAAAAAGCAATGATAGAAATATATGATTTATTTAATGAAAAGAAACTAAAATCTAAAATGATTATTCAAGTACACGATGAATTAGTATTTGATGTTTATAAAGATGAAAAAGAAGTAGTAGAACAAATAGTAAAAGAAAAAATGGAAAATGTATATAAACTAAACGTTCCTTTAAAAGCAGATATTAATATTGGAACCAATTGGTATGAGGCTAAATAATGCCAGAACTTCCAGAAGTAGAAACAGTAAGAAAACAACTACTAAATCATCTACAACATAAAACTATTAAAAGTATAAATATAATTCATAACAATGTATTTGAAAATCAAGATACCAATAAAGTAAAACTAAATATCCAAAACCAAACAATAAATGACATTAAAAGAAGAGGTAAATGGTTAATATTTGAACTTGATAATTATGATTTACTTAGTCATTTAAGAATGGAAGGAAAATATCTTTATAGAAAACCAAATGAAAAAATAGAAAAACATGAACTAGTAATATTTAACATTGATGATACATTTGAACTAAGATATAAAGATACTAGAAAATTTGGTAAAATGTACTTAATAAATAAAGAAGATTTATACAAAAACTCTCCACTTACAAAATTAGGACTAGAACCATGGGATGATAATCTTACTATAAACTATTTAAAAGATAAATATAAAAACAAAAAACTTCCTATTAAAACAGTTCTTCTAGATCAAAGTATAATAACAGGAATAGGTAATATCTATGCTGATGAAATACTATTCTTATCAAAAATAAATCCCCATAAAAAATGTAGTGACTTAAATGATAAAGAATTAAAACTTATAATAGAAAACACTAAAAAAGTACTAGACAAAGCAATAAAAGAAGGCGGTACTACTATAAGAAGCTATACATCTGAAGAAGGAGTATCAGGAAGATTTCAAAACAACTTATTAGTACATAAAAGAGAAAATGAAAAATGTTTAGTATGTAATAATATAATTATAAGAGATAAAATCGGAGGAAGAAGTACTTATTACTGCAATAAATGTCAAAAATAAAGCGTTTCAATAGAGACGTTTTTATTTTTACTTTATTTTAATTTACTTATCATTAAAAATATCTTATAATTATTATGGTGATACATTATGAACAATGTTAGTAAAAGAATAAAAGAATTAACAGACTTACTTAATAAATACAACCATGAATACTATATACTAGATAAACCCAGTGTTAGTGATTTTGAATATGATAGACTAATGCAAGAATTAATGAGTCTTGAACAAAAATACCCAGACTTAAAACAACCAGATTCTCCAACTGAAAGAGTAGGTTCAGAAGTACTATCTAACTTTGAAAAAGTTCGTCATAGACTACCTATGTTATCTTTAGGAAATGTTTTTAATGAAGATGAAATAGTAAAGTTTGATGAAAGAATAAAAAAAGAAGGATATAATCCAACCTATGTAGTAGAACTAAAAATAGATGGACTAGCAATAAGCCTTACCTATGAAAATGGTGTTTTAGTACGTGGTGTAACTCGTGGAGATGGTAAAGTAGGAGAAGACATCACTAATAATGTAAAAACTATTAAAACAATACCACTTAGATTAAAAAAAGACATATCAATCGAAGTACGTGGTGAAATATATATAGATAAAAAAGAATTTGAAAGAGTAAACAAAGAAAGAAAAGAAAAAGGATTAGATCTATTTCAAAACTGTCGTAATCTTGCCAGTGGTTCAGTAAGACAACTAGATAGTAAAGTTGCAGCATCAAGAAATCTAAACTGTTTCTTATATCATCTACCTAATCCTATAGACTATGGACTATATAGACACTCTGATGTTTTAGAGTATTTCGAATCTTTAGGACTCCGTGTAAACCCTAAAAGAAAACTTTGTAATAACATAAATGAAGTAATTAGCTTTATTAATGAAATAACAAGCATTAGATCAACACTTCCATATGATATAGATGGAATGGTTATAAAAGTAAATGACATAAGAATGCAAGAAAATCTCGGATATACTGCTAAATATCCTAAATGGGCAACAGCTTATAAGTTTCCACCTGAAGAAGTAATTACAAAACTTATTGATATAAAGTTCACTGTAGGACGTACTGGTAAAATAACTCCAAATGCAATCCTTGAGCCAGTAAAAGTAATGGGCTCTACCATATCACGTGCAACACTTCACAACGAAGACTTTGTAAAAGAAAAAGACATAAGAGTCGGAGATTATATCTCAATTAGAAAAGCTGGAGATGTTATTCCGGAAGTTGTCGAAGTAAAACTTGAAAGAAGACAAGAACAACTACCAAAATTTACTATGATAAATAACTGTCCAGTATGCGGAAGCATTCTAGTAAGAAAAGATGAAGAAGCTAATCACTACTGTATGAACCCTTTATGTGATGCAAGAAATATCGAAAAATTAATTCATTTTTCTAGTAGAAAAGCTATGAATATAGATGGACTTGGAGAACGAATAGCCGAAGACTTTTATAACTTTGGATACTTAAAAGATATATCATCAATATATGATTTAAAAAAGTATAAAGATGAACTCATGGAACTCGAAGGATTCGGAGAAAAATCTATAAATAATTTACTTAATGCAATCGAAGAATCAAAGAAAAACTCTTTAGAAAGATTACTATTTGCTCTTGGAATAAGACACTTTGGAGAAAAAGGTGCTAGTATTATTGCTAAAAACTACCCAGATATTGATCAAGTAATTAAAGCTAAATACGAAGACTTAATTGCTATTCCTGATATTGGAGATACTATGGCAAAAAGTATAGTAGAATACTTTAAAGATCAAAACAATATAGAACTTATAAACAAACTAAAAGAACATGGTCTTAACATGAACTATCTAGGAAAACAAATAATAAAACAAGACGATTTTGCAGACAAAAAATTCGTTATTACTGGTACTATATCAATAATGCCAAGAGATAGGTTAAAAGAAGAAATAACAATACGTGGTGGAAAAACAATTGAATCAGTAAGTAAAAATACTAACGTTGTAATAGTCGGAGATAACCCAGGTAGCAAATATGACAAAGCAAAAGAACTAAATATAACAATATGGGATGAAGAAGAATTAAAAAAAAGGTTAGGTGATATTAATGAATAAAAAAGGATTTACACTAGTAGAACTAATACTAGTTATAACACTAATGGCAGTAATATCAGTGCTTGTTATACCAAATATTTTAGATGCCCTTAGTAGTAGTAAACAACAAAAATATGAATCACTATATAAACTAGTAGAAAAAAATATGAAGCTTTACAATGATAAATATAGTGTTGATTTATGGAATAATGAAAATACTTTTTTTGATTTTTGTGAAGGAGATACACAAGGATGTAGTTCTGGAATTGATAAGTTAAAAGAATCAGGAAGCGATCTAACTTTAGATGATTGTGTAATAAATACAATGACTATTACTAAAAATGATGCAAAATATAATTATAGTTTAACTATGACATGTGGTACTGAAGATAAAGTAATATGTAGTAGAGATGAAAATGAAATAAAATGTAAGTAATTTTTTAAAAAAAGTGCAATTCTATATAAAACAGACATTTCAAAAAATATTCGTTATTAAAAATGTAGTCATAATACATTTTTGATACTTATAATTAAAATAATTGAATCAATTTTAAAAATTGGTTCTTTTTTTGCGTTGAAATCTTTAATTTGGTCGTTTGACAATGATTTTTATATGTTTTATATTGGTTTAGCAAGGGAGTATTCTTTGTGAAGGGAGGTGAAAAGTATGAACTTAACAGGCAATAAATTAGCTCTTTTAGATAAGTCTGTATCTAATGATATGGCATATAAACTTAAAACAAGACATAAAGGTTACAGGATACCACTTGTATCAGATGTAATGTTTAGAACTATGTTTTTTAATGAGAGTAGAAAAAAGTACGGATGTTATCTAATCGCTCTTTTACTTAATCAAGATTATAATGAAATATTTGAAAATACTACATTAATTAAACCAACAGTAGATGAAGAAAAAGCAGATAAATCTAGAAAGACAGTTGATTATCTATGTAGAATAGATGGGGTATTAGTAAATGTTGAAATGAATAAGAATAAGACAAGAACTAATCTAGAAAGAAATCTTGATTATATGTTTAGACTTCATGGTGGAGGAATGAAGATTGGAGATGAAGACAATTATGAAAGCTGTCTGCAAATCAACGTAAATAATTTTGCATTTGAAGGAAAAGATGAAGTATTGGATGAGTATATGATAGTCAATCTTAGTAATATCGATGAAATATATACAAATAAAGTACATATTATCAATATTTACTTGCCTAACATAAGAAAAAAAGATTATAATAGTCTTGAAGATTATGAAAAGTTGTTATTAATCTTTAATGAAGAGGATGATGAAGTCCTTGATATGTTAAGTGAGGGTGATGATATCATGAAAGAATACATTGAAGATTCTAAAAATGCAAGTGAGCAGGACGAAGTAATTGGAATGTATGACAAAGAGTTAAATGATGAAATGTTAAAAAGAGCAGAGATAAGAGAAAATAGAGAAGAAGCATTTAATGAAGGTGCTTTAGAAAAAGCTAGAGAAACTGCTTTAAACTTAATTCAAGAAAACATTGATTTAACTATTATTTCTAAGTGTACTGGACTATCACTTGAAGAACTTAATGTATTAAAAAAGAAATAGAGTAATATTTCTTTTTTAGTTTCTTCTAATTTTAATAAAAAATAAATAAATAATTTCTAAAACATATAGTTTTTTATAATTTTATTTGTTATAATTATCTTATAATAAAAAGGGATTGATAAGATGATAGGAAAAATTAAAGATATAGTACAAGATACTATAACAGTAGAACTTACAATTGATATAGATAAACAACCTAACTTAGTAAATGTACATGTTATATTTGAATGGGATTTTAAAAAAGTAGTCGGAGAAATTACTGATATGAATAAACAAGAAGCGAAAGTTGTGTTACTTGGAGAAATAATAGATAATAAGTTTTTACCTGGTATCGATAAAAAACCTTCTTTTAAATCAGTTGTTAGAATAGTAACAATCGAAGAATTAGCCCTAGTGCTAGGATCCCAAGAAGAACAACAAGATACTATGTACTTTGGTAAATCTAGTATTTATGATAATTATAAAATAAATGTTCCTTTCAATGGATTCTTTAATCATCATTTTTCTATACTAGGTAACACTGGATCAGGTAAATCATTTGCAACAGCAAGACTAATTCAAAATATATTTGAAAAAGCCAATCCTCCAAAAGGCGCTAATATCTTTATATTCGATACTTATGGTGAATATGTAAATGCCTTCGCAGGTAGTAAAAATCCTAATATTCATTTCATTAACTATACAACAGATCCAACAGCAAGACCTGAAAAAATACTTAAAATACCAGTATATTTAATGAAAGCAGATGACTTAGCAATACTTCTTAATGCTGATTCTATCAATCAGATTCCAATAATAGAAAAAGCATTAAAACTAGTTTGTATATTCAAAAAATCTGGAGACATTGCATTACAATATCAAAATGATATCTTAGCAAGAGCTATACTTGATATCATGATAAGTGGAGAAAAAGCAAGTACTATGAGGGATCAAATTACTGCGATTCTAACAAGCTTTTCAACAGTAGATTTAAATCTTGATGCTAAAGTTTTCCAAATAGGATACACAAGACCATTAAAACAATGCTTATATGTAGATAATACTGGTAAAATGCCTGATATGGAACTTGTAATAGATTTTATTAAAAAGTTTATTACTCCAGGACTTGAATTACCTAGTCCTGATGGTAAAACACATTATACTTTAAAAGACTTAGAAATAGCTATGGATTTTGCATTAATATCCGAAGGAGTCCTATCAAATGAAAAAGTATTTGAATATGGTAATGTACTGAGTGTTAGACTTCATAATATTGCGGGTAGTGATTCGAGAAAATACTTTGATTTTAATAAGTTCATGGAAAGAGATGAATATATAAAATTACTTCTTACAGATGAAACAGGTACTGATAAATGCCAACTAGTTAACTTTAATATTAACTATGTAACAGATCAAATGGCAAAAGCTATGACAAAGATTCTTTCTAAAATGATATATGAATCATCTGCTGAATCAAAAGATAGAGCAGCAACAGCTTACCATATAATAATTGAAGAAGCACATAGATATGTTCAAAATGATAATGATGCAAAATTACTTGGATATAATATTTTTGATCGTATTGCTAAAGAAGGACGTAAATATGGAGTTTTATTAGGACTTATTTCTCAAAGACCTACAGAACTTAGTGATACCGCTATATCACAATGTAGTAACTTCATAATATTTAGAACATATCATCCAAGAGATTTAGAATATATAAAAAGTATGGTGCCTAATGTTTCGACTGAAATAGTAAGACATTTAAAAACATTGCAACCTGGTAATTGTATTGTATTTGGTAGTGCATTTAAAGTACCAATAGCACTAAGACTAGATAAACCAAATCCAGAACCATTAAGTAATAATGCTGATATAATGAAATCTTGGTTTTAAAAAATTAATGAATATTAATACGACGCATCTTTTCATCAAAGAGACGTCGTTTTTATTATGACTATTATTTTAAAAATAAATTGTCAATAACTAGTCAAAAACTCCATAATATTATTGTATATTTAATAAAAATATTATAAAATTAACTTATAAGAAACTAAAGGAGTTTAAGATATGAAAAATAATAGGAAAAAGAAAATACTAATGATGATATCTTTATCATTATTTAGTATAGCAATAATATCATTAGGAACATATGCAATATGGATGTCTGCAAACGATTTACTAACAGGAGCAAACACAATACAATCAGGACAAGTAAAAATGAGTTATAGTGAGTCAAATGAAATAGGTATGAATAATGCATTACCTATAAAAGATAGTGAGGGAAAAACACTTAATAATTACTTTGACTTTCAAGTTCTTTCCTATATAAAGACTAGAGCAAATGATGATACACAAAGGAAACTAAATTATAACATAGTACTAGAACCAATAACAGTAGATAATCCTTTAAATGATAGTGAAATTAAAGTTTATCTTACTAAAGTAGAAGGTAGTACTGAAACAGTAGTAGTTGAACCTACCACAATAGATAATTTAAATCAATACGTACTAAAATCACAAGAAGAAATATTTTCGAACAATAAAGCAGAAGTAACAACAAGTTATAGACTTAGAGCATGGATAGATGAAAACGTTGATGCTAATAAACTTAGTGAAAAATCATATAGTTATAGATTTAGGATAAATATAAATAATGAAGTTGCACCAAAAGAAGATTATGCACTTACTTTTGCTAAATCTAAAAATGGAACAGATGGGTTAGAAATGATTACACATGAAATAGATGATACATTACAAGTTGATAATAAGTTTGCAACAGAGTATAGATATCGAGGAGGAGACTCAGTAGTAAAAAATTATGTAACATTTAATAATGAGGTATGGAGAATAATAGGAGTAATACCTACTGAAGATACAGATGGTAATGTAGAAAATAGATTTAAAATAGTAAAAGATGAATCTATTGGAGATATGTATTGGAATGGTACAGATGATATAGATTCTAGCTTGCATAATAATTGGGTAACTGGAACATTAAATACATATTTAAATAATGATTATTATAATATATTAAGTACTGATGCAAAAAACATGATTGGAACAACAAAATATTATCTTGGAGGATATAGTGATACAAAAATGACATCCGATGTAATGTGGCAATATGAGAGAAAGAATGAAGCAAATAGAACGGGGTATTATTATGAAACAAATCCAATAATGCAAAATGATGCAAACAAAAAGATAGCAATAATGTATGCTAGTGATTATGGATATGCAGCATCAAAAGAATGTACAAATAATTTATTTGATTATGATGGTTCAAATTGTAAAACACTAAATAACTGGTTAGATAAAAGTGCAGCTACATGGTTACTTCCACAGCACTCTGGTAATTATCAATTTGCATTTTATATAGATCGTAGCAGTTATGTTACCACTATTGATCGTTATATTTATGGTGATCTTCATGCAATATTCCCAGTTCTAACTTTATCATCAAATGTCAAAATATCTGAAGGCTCTGGTACAAGCTCTGAACCTTATACGTTATCTGTTAACTAATAATCAAATGATATGCCAGAGGCATATCAATTTTTCATATTTTCCTTGACTTAACCATATATTATATGGTAAAATCTATTTGTTTGAAGCCTCATTATGAAGTTTTAAACCACATTGAAAAGGTTAAAAAAACTATTTAGTTACCTTAAGAGTGAGTCTTAGTTTTAAAAGGAGGTAAATATGAAAGCTATTATTTTAACAGGTGGAAAACAATATGCTGTTGAAGAAAAATCAGTTATCTATGTTGAAAAATTAGATGCTGAAGAAGGAAAAAATGTTGTTTTCGATAAAGTATTAATGCTTGATGGTAATGTTGGATCCCCTTATATCGAAGGAGCTAAAGTTACAGGAAAAGTTCTAAAACATGGAAAGAATAAGAAAATTAGAATATTCAAATATGTTAATAAAAAGAAAAGTACTCGTAAAGCTCAAGGTCATCGTCAACCATATACAAAAGTTGAAATTACTAAAATTGGGTAATTAATATGATTAAAGTAAGTATCAAAAAAGAAAATGATTTAGTAAAACAAATCAAAATAACAGGACATGCTAATTATAACGAATATGGTAAAGATATAGTTTGTGCATCTTGTAGTAGTATTGTTATTACTACAGTTAATGCTATTTTAAGTATTGATAAAGATGCCATTGATTACCAAGATAAAAATGATTTTGAAATGAATGTATTAAAAGATGATGAAATTGTTAATAAATTAGTAAATAATATGATTTCATTACTCGAAGAATTAAAGCATGATTATCCTAAAAATATTAAAATCAATAAATAGGAGGAATATTATGATGAAATTGAATATCCAATTATTTGCACATAAAAAAGGTGGAGGTTCTTCATCAAATGGTAGAGATTCTGCTGGTAGACGTCTAGGAGCTAAAGTAGCAGATGGACAATTTGCAACAGCAGGTTCAATTATCTATCGTCAAAGAGGAACAAGAATTTATCCAGGTACTAATGTAGGAATGGGTAATGATCATACTTTATATGCAAAAATTGACGGTGTTATAAAATATGAAAGACTTGGAAGAGATAAAAAACAAGTAAGTGTATATGAAAAATAGTTTTAATACTATTTTTTTATTTTAAAAGATACTAACATATTCTAATGCTAGTATCTTTTATTTTACTTAATAAATCATTCTTTAAAGACTCTTCCAATCTAATTTTATAAACTATAGTATCCTTATAATCTTTACTTATTACTTCATAATCTTTTGTAATAGCTTCCAATAGTTTTTTATTATCATAATTAGATTCAATACTTATCTCAATATATTTTTTATATGGAATAATATCAATCTTATCAATAGTTTCTCTAACACTATTTGAATATGCTCTAATTAAACCACCTGCACCAAGCTTAATACCACCAAAATACCTTATAACAACACATAAAACATTTTTTAAATCTTTTTTCTTTAATATTTCTAAAATAGGCATCCCAGCAGTCTTGCTAGGCTCACCATCATCATATGCTTTTTCTTTATTATCAATAACATATGCATAACATATATGAGTTGCGTCTTTATATTTACTTTTTAAATCGTTTAAAATATTATTTATTTCATCAACATCACTAACATAATAAACCTTACATATAAACTTAGACTTCTTCAGTATAATAATATTTTCTTCATTTTTACTAATAGTATTCATATAACCACCAAATTAATTATATCTTTTTGTAATAATCTTTGCAATATGTTATAATATGTTGCGAGGGATATTATGAGAAAAGAAAAAACAAATGATATATTACTTTATCCAATAGGATTTGATATTTCAAGACTATACAATTCATTAGTTTATGGTGTTATGTCCGAAGATGATTACAAAGAAAGAGGAGTAACCTTTATAAAAAGTTCTTATGATCCAGTTCATACTGATGAAGTTAACTTATATAAATATGAAGACTATGTAAATGATGCATTACCGGGAAGAGAAACACACTATATTAATAACTCAATATGCTTAAGTATTGAATCTGATGTATTAGTATTTCCAATTAGTAAGGAAGACATCATCTCTATAGCTATTCCTAGTTGTTATGTTGATACTAGTCTAAATGAAATAAATTACTTAAACTTCAGTAATATGTCATATGAGCAAATAAAAAATAATTGTGATACATTTTTAAAAATGTTGGAAAAATATGGGTTTGAAAAAGATCAGGATAAATATGATAGTTCATACGATGTTTTAAGATATAGCTACAATCTAGGAAAAGACTTTGAAGAAGACCAGTTGGAGGACGCTCGTAATTACTTAAACGAAGATATTGGATATGATGTAAGAGATACATTTAGAAAAATACTTAATAAACAAAATGAAGTAACTTTACTAGATCTAATAAACTATCTAAATGAACAAACACTAAACTTACCAATCGTAACACTCGAAGATATATCACTAGTAAAAAGAAAAACAAAATAAGGGGGATATATGGTAGATAAAACAAAATTAAGTCTTGTTCCAGAAAACCCTGGATGTTACTTAATGAAAGACAAAGACAATAATATAATCTATGTAGGAAAAGCAAAAAACTTAAAAAGAAGAGTAAACTCTTACTTTAATAAAGTTCAAACAGGTAAAACAAAAGCACTTGTAGATAATATTTGTTCTTTTGAATACATAGTAACAAATAGTGAAGTAGAATGCTTGATACTAGAAATAAATCTAATAAAAAAATACAATCCTAAGTATAATATCCTACTAAAAGATGATAAAACATATCCTTATATCGTCTTAACAAATGATAAATATCCTACTTTAAAAATAGTAAGAAGTAAAAATAGAAAAAAAATAAATGGTAAAGTATTTGGACCATATCCTAATGTAACCAGTGCTAGAGAAACAGTCGAAGCAATTAATAGAGTCTATCCTCTTAGAAAATGTGCTAAGTTAAAAAAAGATTATTGTCTTTATTACCATATTAATGAATGCTTAGGATATTGTAAAAATAATATTGATGAAGATAAAATATCTAATATGACTAAAGAAATAACTAGTATTCTAAATGGTAACTATAAACTTATTACCACTAAACTAGAAGACAAGATGAACAGTGCATCTGAAAGATTGGATTATGAAAAGGCTCTTTTATATAAGAATATGATAGATAATATAAAAAGCACTATTAATAAGCAAATAATAGTGTCTAATGTAAAATATAATTTTGATGTATTTGGTTACTTTATAAAAGATGATTTTCTTACAATCGAAGTCCTTTTCATTCGTGAAGGAGTAGTAATAGGAAGATTCCATAAAATATATGATAACTTTCTAGATATAAATGACATCTATCTAAGATTCATAATAGACTTTTATGAAAAATACCAACTACCTAAATCAATTATAGTAAATGATATTATAGATAATGAATTATTAAGTGATTACTTAAAATGTGATGTTATTATACCTAAAAAAGGCGATATTAAGAAAATACTTGATATGGCTAATCTAAATGCCGAAATTAATTCAAAAGAAAAAATAGAAACAATAAAAAAAGATAAAAATATAAGAACTACTTTAATGAATGAATTAAAAACAAAACTTAAAATAACTAGTGTATCTCAAATAGAACTATTTGATAACTCCCATTTATTTTCTACATACTATGTCGGAGGAATGGTTTGTTATACTGATTTTCTACCAAATAAAAAGATGTATAGAAAATATAAAATAAGTCTTGGTGTAAAAGATGATCTTAGTGCAATGAAAGAAGTAATCTATCGTAGATACTTTAAATGCTTACTCGAAGACCTTCCATTACCAGACCTTATAATCGTTGATGGGGGAGAAACTCAAATAAAAGTAGCAAAAGATGTCTTAGAATCATTAAAACTAAATATAAAA
The DNA here is from genome assembly GCA_934101185.1 of uncultured Bacilli bacterium. GTDB lineage: Bacteria > Bacillota_I > Bacilli_A > RF39 > UBA660 > JAEDJI01. Next base: position 32,167 of record CAKOQD010000004.1, read on the forward strand.
ATAATTGGGTTAAAAAAGGATAGTAAACATAGGACTAAATATATAATAGATGATAATTATAACACTATTGAAGTAAGTAATGAATTATTTTTATATTTAACTCGTATGCAAGACGAAGTCCATAGATTTGCAATAACATATCATAGGAATATAAAAAGTAAAGGAAGTTTATCAAGCATTCTTTTAAATGTTTCAGGAATTGGAGATAAAAGAAGAAAAGAACTTTTAAAAAAATATTCATCAATTGATAAAATTAAAGATGCTTCAATAGAGGATTTGTCAACTATAATCCCAAAAGAAGTTGCAGTAGATTTACAAAAATATCTAAATGATTTATAATTATTTTGAGGTGAACTATGAAAAATATTCTAGAAATTAAAAATGTATCTAAAAAAATAGGTAAAAGACAAATATTAAATAATTTATCTCTTGAAGTAAAAGAAGGAGAAATATATGGATTTGTTGGACCGAATGGGGCAGGAAAAACAACTCTTATTAAAGTGATGTTAGGTCTTTATAAGAGTGATTCTGGTATTGTTAAAATAGATGGATATGATATTAAAAATGATTTTGAAAGCGCTATGAATGCAGTCGGAGCAATAATAGAAAATCCTGAAATGTATTCTTATATGACTGGTAAAGATAATATTGATTTATATTTAAGAATGAATCCTAATCCTGATAAAAAGTATGTAAAAGACGTAATAGAATCAGTAAAATTAGGTAATAGGATAAATAATAAAGTACGTACATACTCACTAGGAATGAGACAAAGACTAGGTATTGCTCAAGCACTTGTATCAAAACCTAAAATATTAATATTAGATGAACCAACAAATGGACTAGATCCTCTTGGCATAAAAGAATTAAGGGAACTATTAAAAAAGATAAGCAAAGAACAAAACATCGCAGTATTTATATCAAGTCATATCCTAAAAGAAATAGAACTAATCTGTGATAGAATAGCAATCATAGACAATGGTACAATCCTTGAAGTAAAAGATATGAATGATATAAAAGAAGATAAATTGCAAGTATCATTTGAACTATCTCCAATAGATAAAGCCGAAGAAATATTAAAAAATAAAAACATTTCATATGAAATAAAAGAAGATCAAATTAAAATATCTATACCTAAAGAAGAAATACCTAAATACAATAAACTATTTGTAAAAGAAAAAATTGATGTATATCAAATAAGAAAAGATATTAAGTCACTTGAAGATGAATTTATTGAAAAGACTAAAGGGACGAAAGGACAAATAAAGTAGGTGATGGTATGAAATTAATGAAATTAACTTATAATGAAATATTAAAACAAGTAAAAAAGAAAGGTTTTATAATTAGTTTATGTATATTAATATTATTCTCAGTTGGTTTACCAGTTTTATATAAGTTGTTTGCTTATAGTAATACTACGTATCCTATATTTAATGATTCAAGTAAGGAATATTATGAAAATCAAATAATTAAGAATCCTAGTACAAATGATGATAAATTGTTTAATGAATTATTAAATGAAAAAATATCTATTATAGATTGTGCTATTAATAAAAAAGAACAAAGTACAAGCTTTAAAAACACTTTATATGATGAATATACAAGTGTAAAACTTAGTATAATTGTACTTGATAAACTTATTAATAATGAAAAAATAAATACTAAAAATATAGATGAATGGTTTATGCTTAATACGACTGATTATATTAATTATCCAAAACAAGAATTAATAAAACAAAAGCAAGTATTAGAAAAACAAGCATTAGAATTAAAAAACACTATTGATAAAAATGATTATACTTGGTATTTAAAAAGACAAATACAAATGATGTCTAATGATAGTGAAAATGATAAAAAAATAATTAATTTATTAAAAGAATTGATAAATCTAAATATAACAGATGAAAATGACTTTAGAGCAAAAGAAGCAAATAAAATAATTGATTATTATAATCAAAAAGAACAGATAATAACAGAGCAAGAATATAATAAACAAAATAATAATAAATTATCTTATGAAACTTATGTAAAAATAACAAAAGAAAAAAATAAAGAAATAGATAATAATATTCTAAAATCATACTATGCAATTAGAAATAATTATGAATATTCTAATAATGCTAAAACTACGTTAAATGAAATAATTACTAATAATATAACGGTAATAAGTATTATAATAGTTGTAATAGCAGGTGGAATAGTAGCCAATGAATTTCAAAAAGGAACAATAAGACTACTTGTAATAAGGCCAAGTAAAAGATGGAAGATACTTCTATCTAAGTTTCTAGCAGTAATATCATTAACCATCATATTTGGAGTAATAACATATATCATGTCATTTATTACGTGTTCTATATCATTTGGATTTAAAGAACTACTTACAAATGATCTGTCAGTTATAGGAACACAAGTAGTAAAAACATCTTATATAGCAAGTTCAATATCATCTTTATTTATACAATTAATACCAATAATATTTATAGCACTCGGAGCATTCTTTTTATCAACAATTACGAATAGTACAGCTCTTTCAGTAGGATTATCAATATTTGTTTTAATGGGAAGCAGTCTTGCTATGATGGTTTTATTAATGTTAAAGTTTCCATTCGTTGATTTAACTTTCTTACCATATCTAAACTTTAACCAATTTGTTCCATTAAACAAAATAACTCTATTAGACAATTATATGATGTATCAAATATATTATACATTACCTAAAGCGTTATTAGTATTAGGAATATGGGGTATTATTTTATATACAATTAGTAATGTAGTATTTACTAAAAAAGATATAAAAAATTAAGGAGGAAAATAAAATGAAAGAAAATAAAAAGAAAATACCAAGTTGGGTAATTTTAATAATAGTTTTAGTTTCAATATTTATGGTTATACCAGTTTTAGTATTTGTCGGAGTAACAGTGTATTTTATTTTTAATGATTTTGATAAAGTTGAAATGATTGAGGACGGAAATTATACTGTAATAGATGATAGTTTTAAGATAGATAATGCAACAGTAAAAGGGTTTTATGATAAAGAAACAGATACATATTATATTACCGGAACAATAAAAAATACTCTTGAAGATGAATGTCGTAATTATGTGAATATATCATATAATGTTTATGATAAAGAAGGAAACTTACTAGGAACTGCAAATGCTTATATAGATAACCTAGGAAAAGGTCAAACTTGGAAGTTTAAAGCTTATTATACTGATATTGATTCTAAAGATGTAGTAAGTTATAAACTAGATACTGTTGAACATTACAATGATTTAAATTAAAGTACTTGTAAAAGTGCTTTTTTTATTAATGTTTTATATACTTTTGTGTTGTAATAAATAATATATTTTAAAAATGGTACATGATAATTGACTAATAAAAATAATAATTATATAACTAGATGTTAATTATGAGTTTAAAACTGCATTAAAACCAGAATAAAAAGAAATAAGTATAAATAAAAACTTATTTCTTTTTTGAATTAAGTAAAACAGTTAACACAATTGGTTTTCTACCTGTTGATTCTTTTATAAATTGTGTTAATGTTTTAGTAAGTTCTAATTTAATATCATTAAATGTAGTTTTTTTATTTTTAAATAGGGTAGTAATAGTATTTTCAGATATCTTTTCGATTTGTTTTATTAATTCTTCATTTTCATTAATTAATATAAAACCTCTAGTAGTAACCATTGGCTTAGATAATATTAATTTAGCTTCCATATTTATATTTACAATAACTACTAAAATACCATCATTAGCCATATTTTTTCTATCGTTTAATACTGCAGTAGAAATATCACCGATTCTATTACCATCTACATATGTTTCTAAAACATCAAAACTTCCAACTTTACTAATATGACCTTTATCCATTTCTAAAACATCACCATTGTCAAGTACAAAAGTATTTTCTTTTAAAACATCACATTCTGTAGCAAGTTGTGCATGTCTTTTTAACATTCTATATTCTCCATGAATAGGCATTACATATTTTGGATTGGTAAGTCTAATCATAAGTTTTAATTCATCAGTCATACCGTGTCCAGAAGCATGTATTTCACTATCATTTGATGTAGTATATACTTTAACACCTTTTAAATATAAGTTATTTATAGTATTAGCAATTGCATTAGCATTACCTGGAATTGCAGAACTTGAAAATATTACTATATCATTTGGCATTAACTTAATTTGTTTATGAATACCATCTGCAATACGAGAAAGTGCTGCTAGCGGTTCTCCTTGAGTACCAGTACAAAGAAGTGCAACTTTACCAGGAGCCATTGAGTTAGCAACTTCTGGAGTAACAATCATATTTTTAGCATCAATATATCCACCTTCGATTGATATATTGATATTGTTTTCCATACTTCTTCCGAAAATGCAAATCTTTCTATCAAACTTTTTGCATGTTTCAATAATGTGTTTAAGTCTATATATATTTGATGCAAAAGTAGCAATAATTAATCTATTATCTTGGTGTTTTGAGAATACTTCATTTAAAGCTTCATCAACTTTTGATTCAGATAAAGAGAATCCTTCATCTAAAACGTTGGTACTTTCAGTCATTAATAAAGTTACGCCTTCAGTACCTATTTGAGCAATTTTAGCAAGATCACATATAGGTCCAATTGGAGTTAAATCAAACTTAAAGTCTCCGGTTTCTACTATTGTTCCATTAGATGTTTTAATAACTATACCATGTGAATCTGGAACAGAGTGGGTTGTTCTAAAAAATGAAACTTCAAAGTTTTTATATTTTAACTTATCATCACTTTTATATGATCTTAATCCTTTGTATTGGATATTTCTATCTTCTAATTTCTTTTTTATAAGTGCATAGGCTTGATTAGGAGCGAATATAGTAGGAATATGTATATTTTGTAATAAAAATGGAATAGCACCAATATGGTCTTCATGTCCATGAGTTATTATTAAGGTTTTAATCTTTTTTTCATTTTTCTTTAAAAAATCAAAATCAGGTAAAACATAATCAATTCCTCTTAATTCACTATCAGGGAAAATTACACCAGCATCAACAATGATAATTTCATCATTTTGCATAAAACAATACATATTTTTTCCAACTTCTCCTAAACCACCTAATGCAAAGACATAAGTCTTATCGGGTTTAAACATAATTTATAATCTCCTTTCATTAATTTTAAAATATAAGAATCAACCAATAAAGATTATACTATAAAAAACATTTTTTGTCTATAAAAAACATATGTTTTGGTGTAAATTACTATTGAAAAACAATTAAAAATATTGTAGAATTGACTTATAAGAAACTATGGAGGTAAAACTATGGAAAACAAATATTCGTATGGGGGGGGGGGCAAAATACTAGAAAAATAAACCCCTTATTTAAAGATATAAAAGAGTATAATAAATATCTATTATCATTAATAGGTATTTTTGTACTATTACTTTCAGGAATAATATCTTACAATTACACAAATACATCATATGCAAAATGGAGTAGTAGTGTTGAATCAAAAAATATATTAAAACTAAGTGTCAAAAAGAAAGATTATGCATTAGAGTTTGCACAAGCTAAAGTTGGAACAGATGGATTAGAACAAATAACTCATACAATAGATGACACATTACAAGTAGATAGCAAGTTTGCAACAGAATATAGATATCGTGGAGGAGACACAACTGTAAACAACTATGTTACATTTAATAATGAGGTATGGAGAATAATAGGAATAATACCAACTGAAGATACAAATGGTAATGTAGAAAATAGATTTAAGATAATAAAAGATGTATCTATTGGCAATATGAAATGGAATGCAACAGAAGACACAACAACTAATTCATATAATAATTGGATAACAGCAGATTTGAATACATACTTAAATAATGATTATTATAATACATTAACTACTGATGCAAAAAACATGATTGGAACAGCAAAATATTATCTTGGAGGATACAATAATAGTCCAAATTTTACATCGGATGTAATGTGGCAATATGAGAGAAAAAATGAAGCAAATAGGACAGGATATTATAGTGGTACAAATCCAATAGTGCAAAATGATGCCTCTAAAAAAATAGCAATAATGTATGTAAGTGACTATGGATATGCTGCATCGAAGGAATGTATAAATACCTTATTCAATTATAATACTTCTACAAGTTGTAAAACAACAAATAATTGGTTAGATAAAAGCCAAGATACATGGTTTCTTTCACAGTACTCCGGTTATTCCACTTACGCATTTTATATGAGCTCACGTGGTTATGTATATGGCGGCGATAGTGTTTATATCAACAGTTATAGCATACGTCCAGTTTTATGCCTATCATCCAACGCAAAAATATCTGGTGGAAATGGGACTTCGAGTGACCCATATCAGTTTAATATTAGTTAAGTTGGTGGAAAAAAATATATAATATAAAATAAAAAGCTTCAGATTTCTCTGAGGCTTTTTTAAATACATGCAATATAAGTGTCATCTAAACATCTAAGTGATCCAACACAATTTAGATTAATTGTAAAGAAATTATTTGTAGCTACATATGGATTTGTTGAGGTAGTATCAGGATTTGGTGCTAAGACTCTACAAGTAAGACAACATCCATCAAGTGTTTCTGCTCTAAATACTGTACTTGAACCAGTTGTACCATTTAATGTATATGGCATTGTCCATGCTGCTCCATTTGGACAAGTATAAAGTGATATAGGTCTTGTGTTATATTGACATATAACTGGACTAGTACCTAAGAATGGTCTATCACAAGTAGCATCACATACATCACTACATTGTCCTTTTTTTTGTAATTTTATTATTGTATTTAATATATCATCAAAACAATTGCAATTATTTTCATTACACATTTTTATCCCTCCTTTAAAAACAATCAATAAATGTATCTGGTAAACATGCTAAAGCACATGTACATTTACAATTTATTGTAAAGAAATTATCAGTTGCTACATAATCAAATACTGATTCAGTATCAGGATTTGGTGCTAAAACTCTGCAAGTAGCACAACAACCATTTACTTTTTCAACTCTAAAAACAGAACTTGTACCATTATTGCCATTTAATGTATATGGCATTGTTATTAATGTATTATTACTATTATAAAGTGTAATTGGTCTTGTGTTAAATACAAAACTTCCATTTGATGAAATTGAACCTAAAAATGGTCTATCGCATGTATTTGGTATATCATCAATTTTTTCTGCTTGACATTGTAAAACATTTATAACTTCTAAAATGTCTGCTATGCAACATTCATTATTATTCATATAATCCACCCCTTTATTAGTTTCTAATATAAGATATTCTTTTTATTATAAATGGTGTGTTTAAAACACCTATTAATAATATTGTATGAAAAAAATGTTTTATTTTTCCAAAAAATAGTTTATAATTATACTAGGTGATAAAAAATGACATATCAATATATAATAATACTAGTAGTATTTTTAATACTTTTATTAGCGGTATTAAAAATTAATAGAAAAGATGTAAAACTAGATATGAACAAATTAGTAGAATACCTTGGAGGAAAAGAAAACATTATTGATTCTGAGATTCATTTATCTAGATTTATCGTTACTTTAAAAGATATGACAATTGTTAATAAAGATGCAATTATAGCACTTGGTGCTAAAGGAATAGTAGAATTAGAAAACCAATTAAAAATAATACTAGGTCCTAACTCAAAACAATTAAAAAAATACATTGAAGATATGAAATAGACAAAATTCGACAAAATTCGACATATAAAACTTGTATGATAAATATGGGTGATAAATATGTCGTTTTTTGATAGTCTAATGTTAAACTCTATTCTTATAGTTTTACCAATATGTTTTTACTTAATAGTGATGTTAAAAAGAAAAAATACTTCATTTGATCTTTTGATACCACTTGCATGCTTTACTGCTATGTACTTAGTATTTAGATATAGTATAATAATCGAAGGATTAAAAAATATGTTTTTTATAAATATTCCTTTAATTATACTAATAGTATATAGAAAAAAATATAGTACTTTATTAGCGGAAGCTTTTGTAATATTTTTTTACTATTACTTATTTTCCTTTTCATTATATTTTCTTATAATAGAATACACACTTTATTTTTTAATATTTCATATTTTAAAAACAAAAAATAAAAGTTTTGAATTCATTATTAATACTTTTATATTTATAAAAGGAGTAGTTTTAACAATATTATTTGTAAAAAATGGTAATGCTACTTTACACTTATTCTTTTATCAATTTTGTAATTTGATAATATTTTATTTAGTTACAAGAGTAATAATATTTTCAATAGAAAAAGGTGAGGATATAGTTAAATATAATAATGTTTTGCAAGAATTAGAAAAAGAAAAAATACTTAAAACATCTTTATTTAAAATAACTCACGAAGTAAAAAATCCACTTGCGGTATGTAAAGGGTATTTGTCTATGATAGATTTAAATGATTATAATAAAAGTAAAAAATATATAGATATTATAACAAGTGAAATAAATAGAACTTTAGATATAATGGATAATTTTAGTAGGTATACTAAAATTAATATTAATAAAGATATAATGGATATTGCTTATTTAATCGAAGATGTAATATCTTCGGTTAAATTGGTTTTGGATGATAATAATATTGAGGTTTTATATAGTGGACCAGATGAGTTATTAATAAATGCAGATTATAATAGGTTAAAACAAGTTTTGATTAATATAATTAAAAACTCTAGTGAGGCAATGAATAGAAAAGGTGTAATAAATATACTTTTAAAACCTGGAAGAAAATATGTAAATCTATTTATTAGTGATAATGGTAAAGGAATTGAACCAAATGACTTAAAAAAACTAGGGGAATTATTTTACTCATCAAAAGATAAAGGATGTGGAATTGGAGTAGCACTTTCTATGGAAATAGTTAAACTACATGATGGACAAATGAAATACTCATCCGTTCTAGGAGAAGGTACTACTGTTATGATTAAATTACCAAAATAAAAATAGAAAAATAATTCTATTTTTATTTAAAGACTTGATAATTATAATAATATGGTGGATATGGTTGGTATTGTTGATAAGGATATGGTCTTGGTCTAGCTGGTGGGAGTATTAATGGAGCAGTTGCAAAACCAAGTGCAAAAGGTAAAATAAATCCTCCAGGTGCAAATCTATCTGCTACTGGTGAGGGCATCCTTATATTTTTAATATTACTACTAGGATAATACATATTATTATAGTAATTAGGCATATTAGTAAAGTAATCCATATTTTTTCTCCTTTCATAATATTTTATGATATACTATAAAAGAGGGTGATTATAATGAATTATTTAAATATTTTAGCTACTACTATTGTGGAACATTCAGTAAAAGTAAAAGAAAATGATAATGTTTTAATATCAGTTGAAACAATGGAACCATTACCATTAGTAAAAGAAATAATAAAAAAAATACAAGAACATAAAGGAAACGTTTCAGTAAAAATATTTGATCCTTTTATTAATGCAATGATTCTTAATAAAACATTAGACTCTAAATTAGATCTACTTGAAAAAAGTGATAAGTTTGAAGTAGATAATTATGACTGTTTTATTAGGATATATTGTAATCAAAATGATTATGAAGATAATTTTGTAGATAGTGAAATGAGAAAAAAAGTAAGTAAAAAGCTAGAAGATGTACACAATATTATGATAGATGAAAGAAGATGGGTTTTGCTTCAATATCCAAGTAGAGTAGATGCTTATAAAGCAAAAATGAGTTATGATGAGTTTTATAATTTTAGTATGAATGCAATGTGTGAAGACTATATGCAAATGGTAAAAGATATAAAACCTTTAAAGGAATTAATGGAAAAAACTAATAAAGTAAGACTAACTGGAGAATCTACTGATATAACTTTTTCTATACTTGGTATGCCTATTATACCTTGTTGTGGAGAAGCAAATATTCCCGATGGAGAATGTTATACTGCACCAATTAAAGATAGTGTAAATGGTATTATAAAATATAATACTCCAAGTCCATATCAAGGAGATATTTATAATGGGGTTACTTTAGAGTTTAAAGATGGGAAAATTATTAAAGCATATTGTGATGATGAAACAAAAAACGAAAAATTAAATAAAATCTTCGATACAGATGAAGGAGCTAGATACATCGGAGAGTTTTCAATTGGACTAAACAAAAAAATACTTTATCCAATGGGAGATATTCTATTCGATGAAAAAATAAAAGGAAGTATTCATTTTACTCCAGGTAAAGCTTATAAAGATAGTTATAATGGTAATGACTCTGCTATTCACTGGGATATGGTTTTGATTCAAAGAGAGGACTTTGGTGGTGGAAACATTTACTTTGATGATGTTTTAATAAGAGAAAATGGAGTTTTTGTAATAGATAGTCTAAAGCATTTAAATTAGTGTAAAAAAATGTAAACAATTGTAAATCAAACAAAATTAATGAAAATAAAACATTTCAAAAAAATATAGATATCAAATCTTAAAATTGCATTAAGTCAATTTTAAGATTTGATATTTTTTTTCTTCATCAATACTTGTAATGTGTGATTTTACAAGTGTTTTTAATTTCTATATAGTTAATTTGTGGGGAGGAATATCATGAAACAATCAGCTAGTTATATAAAAAATATCGCTAAAGCAAAAAAACAATTCAACAATATACTATTACAAAATAATAACTTAAATTGCCATTCGAGAATACCAATTGTATATTCAAATGAATTAATAGATACTACAATAAGAAACTCAATCAGACTACAAAAAAGTTTTAAAAATAATATAAAGAATGGAAATTATAAAAATAAAGCAACAGGTTACATCGCTTCTATCAATTCTGAAACAAAAGGAAAAATAATTAAACCATATGGAAACAAGACTAATATTACATCAGATAACTATATTTTAAGATTAATAAGTGCTAATGAATTACCAGTTTTATTCGAAAATGCAGTCTATATAGATACATTGCCAGCTATGAAAGGCAAAGACAATAATTACAATGAATTGGGTTATCACCATTTTGTAGCACCTATAAATATAGAAGGAAATAATTACAGAGTGTTGATAGTAGGCAAAGAAAAGCAAAACTCTAAAAAAATATATTCATTAAATATAGAAGTTTTACAACAAAAAAGTGGAAGTGCTCCATTGGTAAACACAAACAGTGGATACCAATCAAGGGGAGCACCTCCAACTGACATGAGTATATCAGAATTAATAAACAATGTCAATATTTACAACTATAATTTGCAACAAAATCAAGTATATAATGTATTAAATATAAGATATTAGGATACATCTAAATAATGTTCATAAAAAATCACATACAACTCTAAGAGAGAAATATCTTTCAATTAATAAAAAAAATAGTGTACAATATTAATTGTGTTGAAGTATTTCTTTTTCTTGGTTGAAAAATATAATAATTTAACACTTTTTATTTTTTAAGTTTTTTTTGTACAGATAGTGACTTTTCGCAAGAAATTTGGTACAATAAATACATTATTTATGGAGGTGTCTTATGGATGGTAAAATAAATGAAATTAGAAGTGCTAATGACATAGTAGATGTTATATCATCATATATACCTCTAGAAAAAAAAGGAAAAAACTTTTTCGGAGTATGTCCGTTTCATGATGACTCTAATCCTAGTATGAGTGTATCAAAAGATAAACAAATATATAAATGTTTTAGTTGTGGTGCAAGTGGTAATGTTTTTAACTTTGTAATGGATTATGAACATGTTGACTTTAAAGAAGCACTATCTATTCTTGCTAAAAAAGCAGGAATTACTCTTAATAACGTAAATGTAAAAAGTAAAGAAAATAAATATGATAAATATTATAAGATGTATGATATATCATTGAAATTGTATCAGAATAATCTTAGTTCTAATCTAGGTACTAGTGCTAAAGAATATTTACATAAAAGGGGTATTACAGATGAATTAATTAAAACTTTTAAAATAGGTCTTGCAACAACATCAAAAGATAGTTTAACAAAAGTCCTAAATAGTAAAGACTATACCAATAGAGAAATAGAACTATATGGACTTGGAACAGGTACAAATGATCTATACATCAATCGTATAATGTTTCCTTTATTTGATATATCAAACAATATCGTAGGATTCTCTGGTAGAATATATAACACCAGTTCATCATCAAAATATATAAATACTAAAGAAACACCAATATTTAAAAAGGGTGAATTATTATATAATTATTATAATGCTAAAGATAGTGTTAGACTATTAAAAAAGATAGTTTTAGTCGAAGGATTTATGGATGTTATAAGACTACACAGTATAAACGTAACTAATGCCATAGCACTTATGGGAACATCTCTTACTAAAGAACAAATAAACTTACTAAAAAGACTTTCACTTAATATAATTTTATGTTTAGACGGGGATAGTGCTGGTAGAAAAGCAATGTCTGTAAATGGTGCCTTACTTGAAGAGTCAGGATTCAATGTTACAGTAGTAGAACTTCCTGATAATCTTGATCCTGATGAATACATCTTAAAACATGGAAAAGATTCATATATGTCTCTTCTTGATAATGCAATACCATATAGTGACTATAAAATAAACTATCTAAAAGAAGGCAAAAATCTTTTATCAGTCGAAGATCAAACTACATATATAAATAACGTTATTGATGAAATATCAAAAGAAAAAGATGAAATAAAACAAGAATTATTACTTAATAAACTATCTAAAGAATTTAACTTAGATGTAGAAATATTAAAAAATAAGTTGCAAAATAAGGAAAAATGTAGTAAAATTGAGACGTTAAACAAAGAACCCATCAAAAAACAAAAATTAGATAAATATCAAAAGGCTACATATTTAATTCTATATACTATGCTAAACAGTTATAATTCTGCGATTAAATATGAAAAAGAACTAAACTTTTTACCAACTAGACCTGCTAGATATTTAGCTAATGAAATAATTTATTACTACAAAAAAAATCAAAATCTTGTGCTAGCGGACTTTATATCTACTTTACAAGACAAAGAAGAAATGGATACTATGCTAAAAGAAGTATTAAGTTATGTTGAACTTGATGAAGTTAATTTCGATGCAATAGATGAATATATATCTGTGATAAAAGGGTATAATAGTAACCGTGCTACTAAAAGGTTAATGGAACAATTAAGAAATGAACCCGATCCAGTAAAAAAAGCATTAATTGCAGAGCAAATTAAACGGGTTAAAATAGGGAGTTGATTTAAGTGGTAAATGAAATCAAAACTTTTGAAGCAAGAACAAAAGAATTAGTAGAACTAGGTAAAAAAAATGATAACAAAATAACATTCGAAGAATTAGCAGAACATTTAAAAGGATTAGATCCTGATAGTGACTCACTAGATAAACTATATAATACATTAGTACAAAACAATATCGAAGTAGTATCAACCGAAGGGGAAAACACTGATGAAGTTGATGATAGCGATGATGGACTAGACTTAATCGAAGATATCTCTGGTAATAAAGATATAAAAATAAACGATCCAGTTAGAATGTATCTAAAAGAAATAGGTAGGATAAACCTACTTACATCAGATGAAGAATACGAATATGCACTACTTGCAGAAGAAGGAAATGAAGAAGCAAAAAGAATACTTGCAGAATCTAACTTACGTTTAGTAGTATCAATAGCAAAAAGATACGTTGGACGTGGAATGGCATTTTTAGACCTAATACAAGAAGGTAACATTGGACTTATGAAAGCAGTAGATAAGTTTGATCCTTCAAAAGGATATAAATTTTCTACATATGCAACCTGGTGGATAAGACAAGCAATAACTCGTGCAATTGCCGATCAAGCTAGAACTATAAGAGTTCCAGTACACATGGTTGAAACAATTAATAAATTAGCTAGAGTTCAAAGACAACTTACACAAGAACTAAATAGAGAACCAAGTGAAGCAGAAATTGCAGAAAAAATGGGAATTACAGAAGACAAAGTTCGTGAAGTATTAAAAATATCACAAGAACCAGTATCTCTTGAAACTCCAATTGGTGAAGAAGATGATTCGCATCTTGGGGATTTTGTGCCAGATGAAAGAATGATGTCACCTGAAGAATATACTACTAAAGAATTATTAAAAGAAGAACTTGAAGGAGTACTGCTTACTTTAACTGAAAGGGAAGAAAAAGTGTTAAAACTTAGATTTGGATTGGATGATGGACATTGTAGAACCCTTGAAGAAGTAGGACAAATATTCGGAGTTACAAGAGAAAGAATAAGACAAATTGAAGCAAAAGCATTAAGAAAAATGAGACATCCATCTAGATCTAAAAAACTTAAGGATTTCTTAACAGATTAATGAGAATAAATGAAAGACTAAAAAGAGTTGCATCATACGTTGATGACAACTCTTATATTATAGATGTTGGATGTGATCATGCACTACTAGATATATACTTAATAAAAACTAAAAAAAATATAAAAACAATTGCCAGTGATATTAGTGATGGACCTTTAGAGTATGCTTATAAAAACATAGAAAAAGAAAACTTATTAAATAAAATAAAAATAACTAAAAGAAATGGAATAGATAATTTAGAAAAAGAAGTAGACACAATAGTAATCTCAGGAATGGGCACTTCTAATGTATTGGATATAATATTTAGAAATAAAGATAACTTAAAAAATATCAAAAAAATAATTATATCATCAAATAATGATTGGTATATCTTAAGAAAAACATTTACAGAAAATAACTACTATATAAAAGAAGAAGATATAATACTAGAAAATAATAAGTTCTATCCCATAATAATATTTGAAAAAGGAACAAAAAAATATAAAAAATATGAATTAAAATATGGTCCAATTCTTTTGAAAAGTAATAATGAAGTATTTAAAAAGTATATAGAAAAAGAAATTGATAAATTAAATAATATAAAGAATAGTTTAACAAATAAATATTTAATAAAAAAAATAAAACTAAAAAAAGAAATTAGATTTTTAAAAAAGATTTAATTTCTTTTGTTTTTGTAATATCATTATACTGAGGTGAGATCATGATAAAAGTTATAATACTAAGTATTTTTATTATATATATGACATATCTAAAATGGATAATATTTAAAAAAGCAGGTAAAAAAAGTATATACTCTTTAATACCGCTATATTCAGATCTAATACTATTTGAAATAGCACAACTATCAAAAGCATATATAATTCCTTATATAGTTTGTATTGGTTTATTCTACGTACCATTATTTACTATAATAACTCAATTATTAGGATCGCTATTTATATTTATTCTAACAGTTAACTTCTGTATCTATTTAGCAGAATCATTTAATCAAAGTAAACCATTTGGAATAGGAATATTTTTACTTAGTCCAATATTCTTATCAATAATTGCCTTTAATAATAATATAACATATAAGTATAATAAGAAATTAGAAATAAAAGATTATAAACTAAATAAACATTCTTCTCATATAGATAAGAATACATATACTAAAAAAATAAACAAACCAATCGAAAATAAAGAAGAAGATACTAACTATAAGTTTTATTAAAAAACTCTATTAAATTACTTGTATAAAACTACAAAAAGTAGTATATTATATATAAAGAAGCACGTTCACTATGAACGCCGTCTTCGATGTGTTTTACAGTGATGCGACGCTTTCCTATATCAAAGAGACGTCGTTTTTATTATGATTATTATTTTAAAAATAAATTGTCAATAACTAGTCGAAAACTTCATAATATTATTGTATATTTAATAAAAATATTATAAAATTAACTTATAAGAAACTAAAGGAGTGTTAAACATGGAAAGTAATAAAAAGAAAATATTAATGATGATATCTTTATCATTATTTAGTATAGCAATAATATCATTAGGAACATATGCAATATGGACATCAGCAAATGATCTATTAACAGGAACGAATACAATACAATCAGGACAAGTAAAAATGAGTTATAGTGAGTCAAATGAAATAGGTATGAATAATGCATTACCTATAAAAGATAGTGAAGGAAAAGTACTTACTAATTACTTTGATTTCCAAGTATTATCTTATATTAAAACAAGGGCAAATGATGATACACAAAGAAAAATAAACTATAACATAGTACTAGAACCAATAAGTGTAGATAATCCTTTAAGTGATAGTGAAATTAAAGTTTATCTTACTAAGGTTGTTGATGGAAGTGAGACAGTAGTAGTTGAACCTACCACAATAGATGAATTAAATCAATATATATTAAAATCACAAGAAGAAATATTTTCAAACAATAAAGGAAAAATAACAACAAGTTATAGACTTAGAGCATGGATAGATGAAAAAGTTGATGCTAATAAACTTAGTGAAAAGAAATATAGTTATAGATTTAGAGTAAATATTAATAATGATACAATAAAACAAGAAATAGTACCGTTATTAAATATACCAGTGGGTACAAATGGTATTGAAAAAGTTACACATGAAATAGATGATACTTTACAAGTAAATAGTAAGTTTGCAATTGAGTATAGATATCGAGGAGGAAACGTAAATAATTATGTAACATTTAATAATGAAACATGGAGAATAATAGGAATAGTACCTACTGAAGATACAAATGGTAATGTAGAAAATAGAATAAAAATAATAAGAGATGAGTCTATTGGAGACTATTACTGGGATGAAAATGGTGCAAACAATTGGACAACGTCTACACTCAACACATATTTAAATGGTACATATTATAACTCGTTAAGTACAACAGCAAAAAATATGATAGGGACAACTAAATACTATCTTGGTGGATACAAAAGCTCAGAAATAACATCAGATGTAATGTGGCAATATGAAAGAAAAAGTAGTGGTAATGATTATTATTATGGAACAAATCCAATAATGCAAAATGAAGTAAATAAAAAGATAGCACTAATGTATGCAAGTGATTATGGATATGCAGCATCAAAAGAATGTTCAAAAGGATTATTATATTACTATGAAGATTCTAATTGTATAACAACAAATAATTGGTTAGATAAGTCACAAAATGAATGGTTAATTTCACAGGATTCAAATGGTGATAATATTGTGTTTTATGTTCTTGATAGTCTTGTCACCGGCGAAATCGTAGGTGGCAAGTATGGTGTGCGCGCAGTCTTATCTCTATCTTCTAATGTAAAAATATCCGGAGGGTCTGGTACTTCAGAACAACCATACACCTTATCAGTTAATTAATAATAAAATGGTATGTTTTATACATATCATTTTATAATATAAAAAAAAGAAATTACATAGTTATAATTTCTTAAATAAAGAAGTTAGGTTTATTTACATCATTATTATTATTAGATATGTTGTTAGTACTAGTATTGTTATTAGAATTATTACTATTATTACTACTATTTGTATTTGTACTAGTATTTCTTTTATCATTTGAATTAATTTCTTTTGCTACTCTATACATTGTTTTAGCATTATTAATAATTGGTTTTACTTGATAAAATACTGGTATAGCTTGATTAATTACACCAAGTGTTTTGCTGGCACCATTTAATAAACCTGTAAAAGTAAAAGTACTTGCTTTAGTAGCGCCACCTAGTGCATTAACTGCTGGTGCACTTCTAGCACCTAATAAAGAAGAGAGTGGACTAGTACGTAAAGCACCACCCATCAAAGGACTTGCCATACGAGTAGCATTTGGTATAGTACCCATCATATATGGATAAAATTGATTATACATGGTTATTCCTCCTGATATATAATATGCATATATTAAACTATTGTCCTAAAAATATAAAAAATATTATAAAATGTTGCATATCATCTATAATTTTTATATAATATTAATAGAGATTAAGATACTTTTTGGGACCCAGAAGTTTATTAATCTCTTTACATTTATTTAAAGTTGTGCTATATTATATAAGAAAAACAAATGATGAAGACGGAAATATATTATTTTTTTAAAGAGAGTTAGTGGTCGGTGAAAACTAATAAAAAGATATATTTCAGATCACTTCTGATGTGTTTTATTAAAAGTAAAAACGGTTACGCGTTATAGTATTAGAGTATAAAAATAAGGTGGTACCACGATTGATTCGTCCTTTGGTATCACCTTTTTTGTTTTATAGGGAGGAATAATATGTTTAAAGAATTGAAAAAAGGAAAACCAGAAGAAATAGAATCATTTTATTCTAGATTTTGGGAAGAAGATAATATCTTACAAAAAAGTATAGATAATAGAGACAAATACTTTGTATTTTATGATGGACCTGCGACTGCGAATGGATTTCCAGGACTTCATCATATGGTTGCTAAGTTTTTAAAAGATAGTTTTTGTAAATATAAAACTATGCAAGGGTATAAAGTTTTAAGAAAAGTAGGATGGGATACTCATGGTTTACCAGTTGAATTAGCGGTAGAAAAAGAGCTTGGATTTAAATCAAAAACTGATATTGAAAAATATGGAATTGAAGCCTTTAATAAAAAGTGTAAAGAGTCAGTTTGGAAAAATGAAAAAGCATTTAGTGATCTTACTACTAAAATGGGACAATTTATTGATTTAAAGCATCCTTATGTTACATATGATAATAATTATATTGAAACAGAATGGTGGATTTTAAAAAAGTTCTTTGATGAAGGGTTATTTTATGAAGGACATAAAATATTACCATATTGTCCAAGATGTGGAACAGGTCTTGCATCTCATGAAGTAGCACAAGGGTATAAAGAAGTAAGTGTAGATACTGTTACTGTATCATTTAAAATAAAAAATGAAGATTGTTATTTCTTAGTATGGACTACAACTCCTTGGACATTAATTGCTAATGTTGGTTTATGTGTTAATCCAGATGAAGAATATATTAAAGTACAGTCAATGGGATATAAGTTTATTGTAGCTAAAAAATTAGCAAACAAAGTACTCGGAGAAGACTATAAAGTGCTTGAAACATATAAAGGTAAAGACTTAGAATATACTGAATATGAACAACTAATACCAGAACTTTCTGTATCTAAAAAGGCATTTTTTGTATGTTGTGATAACTATGTAACTATGGAAGATGGTACAGGTATAGTACATCTTGCACCAGCATTTGGACAAGATGATGCTCTTGTAGGTAAAAAATATGATCTACCTTACTTAAATCCTGTCGGAGAAGATGGTTGTTATTTAGAGGGTCCATGGAAAGGAACACTTGTATTTGATGCGGATTTAGATGTAATAAAATATTTAAAAGCAAATGATAAACTATTCAAAAAACAAAAAATAGTTCATAATTATCCACATTGCTGGAGATGTTCAACACCACTTATATATTACTCTAAACCAAGTTATTATCTAGAAGTCACAAAAATAAAAGATAAGGTAATCGAAGCTAATAAAACAGTAAACTGGCATCCATCATATGTCGGAGAAAAACGTTTTGGTAACTGGTTAGAAAACCTAAATGATTGGGCAATATCAAGAAATAGATATTGGGGTACACCACTTCCTTTATGGAAATGTGAATGTGGACATACTCATATGATTGGTAGTAGAAAAGAGTTAGTGGAACTATCAATCGAAGATATTGATGAATCAATAGATTTACATAGACCATATGTTGATAATGTACATATTAAATGTGATAAATGTGGTAAGGCAATGACTAGAACAACAGATGTAATTGATTGTTGGTTTGATTCAGGCTCTATGCCATTTGCACAATATCATTATCCATTTGAAAACAAAGAACTATGGGAAACACAATTTCCAGCAGACTTCATTGCTGAAGGAATTGACCAAACTCGTGGATGGTTTTATACATTACTTATTATATCAACATTTTTAACTGGAAAATCTCCTTATAAAAATGTATTAGTAAATGACTTATTACTTGATAGTGAAGGAAAGAAAATGTCTAAATCAAAAGGTAATATTGTCGAACCATTTACTACTATGAAAGAGTATGGAGCAGATACAGTAAGATTCTATCTACCATATGTATCACCTGTATGGACACCATTAAAATTCGATGTAAATGGTCTAAAAGAAGTACACTCTAAGTTTTTTAATCCATTAAAAAATACTTATTCATTCTTTACTATTTATGCTAATATAGATAATATTGATCCAAGAAGTTATGAAGTATCATACAATGATTTAGAAGAAATAGATAAATGGTTATTTTCTAAACTAAACAAACTAATTAAAAATGTTACAGACTCATATGAAGAATATGATCTAAACAAAGTAGTAAAATACTTAACAGACTTCGTTAGTGAAGATCTATCCAATTGGTACATAAGAAGAAATAGGAAAAGATTCTGGGGTAGTGAGTTAAATAATTCAAAAAAATGTGTTTATTATACAACATATAAAACATTACTTGATCTATCAAAACTAATTGCTCCGATTACACCATTTATATCTGAAGAAATCTATCAAAATCTAACTGATGAAGAATCAGTACATTTAAGTGATTTCCCTAAATATGATGAATCTTTAATAAATGATGCAATCGAAGAAAAAATGGATTTAGTAAGGGATTTAATATCACTAGGTAGAAATGTAAGAGAAGAACAAAAAATAAAAGTTAGACAACCTATCAAAGAAGTAATCTTGGATGGTAAGAATAAAGATATTCTTAGTGATTTGACTGATTTAATTAAAGAAGAATTAAATGTAAAAGAAATTGTTTTTGAAGATGATCTTTCTAAATATATGAACTTTATAGTAAAACCAAACTTTAAAGAAGCAGGTAAAGTAATGGGATCAAAGATGAAAGATTTTACTAATTTCTTAAGTAGTTTAGATGAAGAACAAATAAATAAACTAAGAAATAATGAAACTATTTCTTTTGGGGATATTGATGTTACTAGTAATTTAATTGATATAAAAATTATTTCAAAAGAAGGATTTAATACCGCTAATATGAATAATAATTTTATAATATTAAATACTTCTTTGAATGATGAGTTAATAAAAGAAGGATATGCAAGAGAGTTTATATCTAAAATACAAAATCTAAGAAAAGAAAAAGACTTTGATATAGAAAATAGAATTAAACTATATTATAATTGTAATGATTATTTTGATTCTATAGTCGAAGAGTTTAATGATTATATTAAAAAAGAAACTTTATCATTAGAAATAATAAAAGATGAAAATATTAGTAATAAACAGTTAATAAATGATATTGAAGTATCATTTGATGTAGAAAAAGTTAATTAAGTTTTAGACGACACTTTAAAAAAGTGTCGTTTTTTAAATTTTTAATAATTATGATAATTCTTGCAAGTTAGATTATTTTGTTGTAAACTAATAATATATGATACGAAAGGAAAATTGATTTATGAATAAAGGAAAAACATCCACATCCATTTTAATTCTTTTTATTATTGCAATAATTACATTCGGTTCATATGCTATTTATAATACGTTTTTATCAACAGAAAGTAATACAATCTCAACAGGACAAGTAAAAATGGTTTATAGTGAATCAAATGAAATCAGCATGCAAAACATTGTGCCAATTAGCAATAAAAAAGGTGAGGTACAAACAAACTATTTTGAGTTTACTGTAAAAACTTATATAAAAACAAATACCCAAAAAACAATTAATTACAATATAACATTAGAACCACTTTCTATAGAAAATTCTTATACTAGTTTTTCTTCGAATGATATAAAAATATATCTTACAAAATTGGAAAGCAATATAGAAATACCCATTACTAAACCAATTACAATAAATAAATTAAATAATTATGTAATCAGTTCACAAGAAGAAATATTTAACAAAAATGACAAAGAACATGAGACAACATATAGACTAAGATCATGGCTTGATTTTAAATTTGATAGTAATAAACTTAATAATACTAATTATGCATATAAATTTAGAATTAATATAAATAATGATGAAAAACCAGATAAAACAGATTATGCACTTACTTTTGCCAAAAACAATTTAGGAAAAGGTGGACTTGAAGAGATAACACATGAAATAGATGATACATTACAAGTAGATGAAAAGTTTAAAACAGAATATAGATATCGTGGAAGAAACGTAAATAATTATGTATATTTTAACTGTAGTGATGCAAAAAATCAAAACGATGAGACATGTGAAAAATGGAGAATAATTGGAATAATTCCAACTGAAGACGCAAATGGTAATGTGGAAAACAGATTAAAAATTATAAAAAGCTCTATATCAAATTCTTCAATGGCATGGAATAGTACCCTTGATAAAAATACTAACTCATATAATAATTGGCCTACTGCTACATTAAATACACACTTAAATAATTACTATTATAATACAATGAGTATTATTGCTAAAGATATGATAGATAGTACAAAGTACTATTTAGGAGGTAACCACACCGCAAATGAAAAAATTGATAAAATTTGGCAATATGAAAGAAAAAATGAGGCCAATAGACAAGGATATTATTATGGAATAAATCAAATAATGCAAAACGATCCAAATAAAAAGGTAGCAATAATGTATGCAAGCGATTATGGATATGCAGCATCAAAAGAATGCAACGAAACATTAAGTGGATATAATAATACAAAATGCAATAAAACAAATAATTGGCTAGATTTATCAAGTGTTGAGTGGCTACTATTTACTAGAAGTGATGTTTCATCATATGCATTTCTAATATGCGATGACGGCCATATAGGAGTAGGTTCAAGTACCTATTATTTTAGACCCGTAGTTAGCTTATCATCATCAGTAACCATATCAGTTGGAGATGGTACTGATAAAAATCCATATCAATTATCATAGATACGATTTTCGTATCTTTTATTTTGATGTGTCAAACATAACAAAAACTTTATAATAAATTGTTACTTATATGCTATAATTTATGAAGGAGGAAAAAATATATGAGTGAATTAAAACATGTTGGTATAATTGTTGATGGTAATGGAAGATGGGCAATATCAAGGAATAAAAAAAGAAGTGAAGGACATCTTGAAGGGTCAAAAAACTTAGAAAAATTAATTTTAAAAATAAGTGAATCTAATATAAAAGTACTTAGTTTATACGTTTTTTCTACTGAAAACTTTAAACGTGATAAAAATGAAGTAGACTATTTAATGAATTTATTTACTAAATGGTTTAAAATTATTAATAAAAAATATAAAAATAAAAATATTAAAATACTTTTTTCAGGTAGAAAAGAAAATCTGGATAAAAAAATTATAAAAGAAATAGAGTCTTTAGAACATGATACAAAAGATAATACTGGATTAATAGTTAATTTTTGTCTTAATTATGGAGGTCGTGCTGAAATAGTGGATGCTACTAAAAAGATATGTAATGATGTTATAAATGATAAAATTGATATAAATAATTTAGATGAAGGTATTTTTAGTAAGTACTTATATAAAGATTTGCCTGATTTAGATTTGCTTATTAGAACTAGTGGTGAACAAAGAATAAGTAATTTTATGTTATGGCAGTTATCATATGCAGAATTATTCTTTACAAATACTTTATTTCCAGATTTTACATATGAGGAGTTTACTGACATAGTAGATTCTTATAAAAATCGTGATCGTAGATTTGGGGGTATTAATAAAAAGTAAGATTTATAAATGATTACTTTAATAAAAAAGTGGTCATTTTTTGTTTACTATGTTTTAAAAATATGATATAATTCACTTATGTAAATGGGAGTGATAGAATGAATAACGATTTTGTAAAAAAAGTAGCACTTTATAAAGAATTATTTGATGCAAAAACTATTAGTGAAGAACAATATCTAAACTTTATTAAAGAAGTTGTAAATGAACAAACTAAAGAAGTTGTAGAAAATAAAGATTTAAGCTTTGAAGCAAAAAGAGAAGAATTAGTAAATGAAACTAGACAAAAATCTCAAGATTTAAGAGATAGATTAAATGAATATGAAAGAAAAGGTGCAGAAGAAGAAAGAAAAAGATTACGTGATAAAGAACAAGAATCTGAAGTTTCTTTTGCAATACAATTTCTATCTCAAATACGTAATGGTTTAGGAGAAAGGGTATATCCTGATGAATTACTTGAGGATGAAACTAAGATGTCTTTATATGAAATGCAAAGCTTAATTGAAGATATTAAAAATAGTGCACCACAAAGATATAATGAAATAGTTAGTAAAATTGATCCTTCAAAAGTTATTGAAATAAATGAAGAAAAACCAGTTGTAGAACAAACTGAAACAAGTAATGTTGAAGAACCTGTTAAAGAAACTACTACAGGCTTACCTGAAGGATATAGTGATTTTATTGTTAATAACACTACTGGAGAAGATTTAAGTGCATATGTTCCTGAAATTAATACAGAAGCAAAAACTGATTCTCAACCACAAGTTGTTGCAATTGAACAACCAAAACCTACTACTATTGTTGATTTAACTAACGATGATAAAGCAAAAAATGATTTAGAAGAATATATAGCTAAGAATGATATTACTGATGAAGATAAAGAAAACACTTCTGAACTAACAAGAGAAGAAGCACCAAAAAGACCTAAGTTAATTACTAGAGCAAAAGATACTTTAATGAGTAAAATCAACTCCAAAAATGGTAAAATCAATGCTAATTTAGCTAAAATGTTACTTGTAGTTAGTGGCGCAGCAATCGGATTAATTACATTTGGAGCAGGTGGTCTTATAACTGGTGCCGCAATTGGCGTTGGTGGTGCTGTGGTAACTGGTGCTGCGGCTGAGTATATAAAAAAAGTAAAATAAGATAAGAAAGGGTTTGAGCTTATGAGTTTTAAAAGATATGATGTAATAACTTTTGAAGAAAATGATAAAGTTGTGGTACTAGAATCATTGCTTCATGATGGTGGAGAGTATTTGTATGTTGATGAAATAAATGCCGATGAAACAGAACTACTTGAAAAGTACAAGGTTTTAGAAGTAGATTACCAAAATGGCACTTTAAACAAAATTACTGACATTAATCAACTTAGTGTTTTAATACCACTTTTTCAAGAAGCACTTAGTAAATATAATTAATGTAAGATCTCATTTTAATATGAGATTTTTTTGTAATTTTTTAAAAAAAGTACAATTCTATATAAAATAGACATTTCAAAAAATATTCGTTATTAAAAATGCAGTCATAATACATTTTTGATACTTATAATTAAAATAATTGAATCAATTTTAAAAATTGGTTCTTTTTCATGTGATGA